>JAYKJF010000134.1:0-7507 GCA_035285785.1 Cyanobacteriota bacterium | reverse complement strand
CCTCCACACCTGTGCCAGCCATGGTCGTCGCCCCCACCACCTCCACCGAAAGCCTCTGCATCAACAGCATCCGTTTTCTGGCGGTCGACGCGATCAACAAGTCCAACTCGGGCCACCCCGGCCTGCCGATGGGCTGTGCCCCCATGGCCTTTGCCCTGTGGGACAAGGTGATGCGGCACAACCCCAAGAACCCCCGTTGGTTCAACCGGGATCGCTTCGTGCTCTCCGCCGGCCACGGCTGCATGTTGCTCTACGCGCTTCTGCACCTCACCGGCTACGACGCGGTGAGCCTGGACGACATCAAGCAGTTCCGCCAGTGGGGCTCCAAAACCCCCGGCCACCCGGAAACCTTTGAAACCCCTGGCGTGGAGGTCACCACCGGCCCCCTGGGTCAGGGCATCTCCAACGCGGTGGGCCTGGCCATGGCGGAGGCCCACCTGGCGGCCCGCTTCAACAAGCCCGGCCACACCCTCGTCGACCACTACACCTATGTGCTGATGGGCGATGGCTGCAACCAGGAAGGGGTGGCCTCCGAAGCCGCCTCCCTGGCCGGGCACCTGGGCCTGGGCAAGCTCATCGCCCTTTACGACGACAACCACATCACCATCGACGGCAACACGGGCGTGTCCTTCACGGAAGACGTGCTGAAGCGCTACGAGGCCTACGGCTGGCACGTGCAGCATGTGGCTGAGGGCAACACGGATGTGGAGGCCATCGTGCGGGCCCTCGAGGCCGCCAAAGCTGTCACCGACAAGCCCAGCCTGATCAAGGTCACCACCACCATCGGCTACGGCTCCCCCAACAAGGCCAACACCGCAGGGGTGCATGGGGCCGCCCTCGGAGCCGATGAGGCGGATCTCACCCGCAAGGCCCTCGAGTGGTCCTACGGCGACTTCGAGGTGCCCCAAGAGGCCTACGACCACTGGCGCAAGGCCATCGAGCGGGGGGCCAACGCCGAAGGCGACTGGAACGCCACACTCTCCGCCTACCGGCAGGCCTATCCCGCGGAAGCCGCGGACTTTGAGCGCCGGCTCCGGGGCGAGCTGCCGGAGGGCTGGGATTCCAGCCTCCCCACCTTCACCCCCGCCGACAAGGGCCTGGCCACCCGCCAGCATTCCTACAACGCCCTGAACGCCTTTGGGCCCAAGCTGCCCGAGTTGATCGGTGGCTCCGCCGACCTCACCCACTCCAACCTCACGGACATCAAGGGCGAGGCCAGCTTCCAGAAGGGTGCTGAAGGCAACCGCTACCTGCACTTCGGGGTGCGGGAGCATGCCATGGCGGCCATCCTCAATGGGATCGCTTATCACAACAGCGGCCTGATTCCCTATGGGGGCACCTTCCTGGTGTTCGCTGGCTACATGATCGGCGCCATGCGCCTCTCAGCCCTGAGCGAGCTGGGTGTGATCTATGTGCTCACCCACGATTCCATCGGCCTCGGGGAAGATGGCCCCACCCACCAGCCGGTGGAAACCCTGGCCAACCTGCGGGCCATCCCCAACTTGCTGGTGATCCGCCCCGGGGATGGCAACGAAACCATGGGCGCCTATCAGGTGGCCGTGGCCAACCGCAAGCGCCCCACCGTGCTGGCCCTGAGCCGCCAGGCCATGGCCAATCAGGCCAACTCCACTCCCGGAGCCGTCGCCAAGGGCGGCTACATCCTGGAAGACAGCGACGGCACCCCCGATCTCATCCTGATCGGCACCGGCACCGAACTCGATCTCTGCGTGAAGGCCGCCGCCGAGCTGCGGGCCGAAGGCCGCAACGTGCGGGTGGTGTCCATGCCCTGCGTGGAGCTCTTCGAGGAGCAGGACGCCAGCTACCGGGAGAGCGTGCTGCCCGCCGCCTGCCGCAAGCGGGTGGTGGTGGAAGCCTCCAGCTCCTTCGGTTGGCACAAATACACCGGCTTTGATGGTGCCGCCGTCTCGATCGACCGCTTCGGTGCCTCCGCCCCCGGCCCCGTGTGCCTGGAGAAGTTCGGCTTCACCGTGGCCAACGTGGTGGCCACAGCCAAGGCCCTGGGCTGATCCTGCCAGCCTGCTGACCAGCCCAAACCCCGCCCCAGGGCGGGGTTTTTTAGTGGAGTAGCCGCATAAACTGAAAAAGCATTTTCAGGGCAGCCGCCTCGCGAAGCGCGCCATGGCTCCGACCAACCTGCTGCTCTCCGGCGCCACGGTCAACGAAAACGATCTGATCGGCGTGCCCATCGGCCAGCTCACGGCCATCGGAGCCAATGGCCAGAGTCTGGCCACAGCCGGACTGACCTTTTCGCTGGTGGCCGGCGCCGGTGACACCGACAACAGCCGCTTTCGCATCGCCGCCGGTGGTCAGCTGGTGGCGAACGCGGTGTTTGATCGGGAGGTCGGCAGCCAGCTGACGGTGCGGATCCGGGTCAGCGATGCCACTGGCCAGGCCTTGGAGAAAAGCTTCAGCATCGCGGTCAACAACCTGCCCGACCCGATCGTCAGCAGGCCGCTGAGCAGTGCAGCACTCACCTGGGGTGACAGCGACAGGCTGGTGGAGCTGGGCGAGTTCTTCGACGATCCCTTCACCACCGGCCAGGTGGCCAGCTTCCAGCTGGCGCCGGTGCAGATGGCCGGCAACAACTCAGCCACCCTGGGCAGCGGCCGCATCCGGGTGCTGCTCTTCGACCAACCGGGGCAGGGAGCTCCGCTCACCACGGCCAATCTGGAGGCTTACCTCAGCGCGGGTCGGTACAGCAACACCTTCATCCATCGCGCCGTTCCCGGCTTCGTGCTGCAGGGCGGCGGCTTCAATCTGGTGTCCACAGCTCAAGGGGCGACCATACCGCCAGTCACCTCCTTCCCGGCGGTGAGGAACGAATTCAGCGCCAGCCGCTCCAATCTGCGCGGCACGATCGCGATGGCAAAGCTGGGCTCCGATCCGAACAGTGCCACAAGCCAGTGGTTCTGGAGCCTGGCGGACAACAGCGCCAACCTCGACAACCAGAACGGTGGTTTCACCGTGTTCGGCCGCCTCCTGGGGGAGGCCGACCTCCGAACTCTTGATGCCATGGCGGCCGTGCCCATCGCGAACGCCAGTGCATCACTGGGGTCCACCTTCTCCCAACTCCCCCTGAGCAACAACACGCTCACCTCCAACAATCTGCTCCAATTCAGCAGCATCACGATCGCCAGACAGCCAGAACTCAGTTATGCCGTGATTCGCAACAGCGCCCCCGATCTGCTGCAGGCCACCCTTGCGGGCGGCCGGTTGTCGCTACGCCCTCTGGCCAACCGTCAGCAGATGGTGAGCCTCACGCTCCGTGCCACCAATCTGCTGGGCGAAAGCGTCGACCAGACCCTCAACATCCAGCTCCTGCGGCGGCCGACCGCCATCGCCACCATCCTGGAAAGCACGGTGGCGAATCTGGCCCAGCCAACCCTCACAGGCCTCCTGGCAGAGCCGCTGCGTGCCGATGAGCGGGTGCAGGTGTTGGCCAATGGGGTGCCGATCGGTGTGGCTGAGGCGACAACGGGAAGCACACGCTGGACCTTCCAACCCACGGCTCCCCTCCAGGGGGGAAGCGATGGCCAGGTGGCCCTGAACGTGCGGGTGGAAAGCCTGGAAGGCGTGGCTGGAGCCGCCACCAACAACTGGACCCTGGGGCTCAAGGGCGCCAAGGCCACCCTGCAGGCCCCAGGTGGCGAGCTGGTGAGCGTGGAGGATTCACAACCGCTGGAGGTGAAGGCCACGCCGATCGGCCGATGGGGCCCAGGCTTTCTGGCGCGGAACACAGGATCGGTCGCGACCGACGGGACGCTCCGGCCAGGCACAGGTCAGACGATCGCCATCGAGGGGCTGGATCGCTACGCCCTGAGCCTGCGCAATGCAGCTGACAGCAACGTGGATCTCGACCTGGGCAACGGAAACCACGCCTTTTTTCTCCACGATTCCTGGACATCCCAGAGCAGTGCGCTGGCCACCAGGGTCGATGCAGACGGTCGGCCCACGGCCGCTCGCTTTGATCGGTTGCGCAGCATCCGCATGGGCGATTGTGCGGCTGCCGGAGCCACAAGCCTGGTGGATCTCACCAGTGCCGACTTCAGCATCGGGCCGATCACGGTGGTCGGCGGCAACCGGGCCGGTTCACGCCATGTGATCTGGACATCCGCTGCCGACGACACCATCCTCTGCGGTGGCGCCAATCACGTGGTTTTCGCAGGGGGGGGGCGCAACACCCTGCAGCTCAACAACGGATCCGACCGCCTTCAATACGTGGCCAACGGCGGAGCCGATGACCGGGTGAGCCACTTCAACCCCAGTCAGGACCGCGTTGAACTGTGGGGGCTCACGGCGGGAACCCTGCCCAGCCTCAGCCTCCAGAGCGATGGCCAAGGCGGCAGCGTGCTCGATTGGCAGGGCAACCGCATCACCTTCACCAACACCCTGCTCAACCTCCCCACGGGAAGTGGCCTTCCCTCGTGGATCGCATTGGGAGGCTGAATCAGCTGTTGGCCGTCAGGGAGATTTCAGGCTCCCGGGCCGCAAGCACCTGCTCCAGACCTTCCAGATCCTTATCGGTGATCTTGGTCTGCATCGGGCAGTGCTTGGGGCCGCACATCGAGCAGAACTCCGCCTGCGTGTAGATGTCCGCAGGAAGGGTTTCGTCGTGGTATTCCCTGGCCCGCTCGGGGTCGAGGGAGAGCTCGAACTGACGGTTCCAGTCGAAGGCGTAGCGGGCACGGCTCAGTTCGTCGTCCCGGTCGCGGGCGCCCGGGCGGTGCCGGGCGATATCCGCCGCATGGGCGGCGATCTTGTAGGCGATCAGGCCATTGCGCACGTCCTCCGGGTTGGGCAGGCCCAGGTGCTCCTTGGGGGTGACGTAGCAGAGCATGGCCGTGCCGTACCAGCCGGCCATGGCGGCGCCGATGGCGCTGGTGATGTGGTCGTAACCCGGGGCGATGTCGGTGACGAGGGGACCCAGCACATAGAAAGGCGCCTCGGCGCACTCCTCCATCTGCTTGCGCACGTTGAATTCGATCTGGTCCATCGGCACATGGCCCGGACCCTCCACCATCACCTGCACGTCGTGGGCCCAGGCGCGGCGGGTGAGCTCGCCGAGGGTCTTCAGTTCCGCCAGCTGGGCTTCATCGGAGGCGTCGTGCAGGCAGCCTGGGCGCAGGGAATCCCCCAGGGAAAAGGTGCAGTCGTAGCGCTTGAAGATCTCGCAGATGTCGTCGAAACGGGTGTAGAGCGGGTTCTGCTTGTGGTGATGCAGCATCCACTGGGCCAGGATGCCGCCGCCGCGACTCACAATGCCCGTGAGGCGGCCCTTCACCTTGGGCAGGTGCTCGATCAGCAGGCCGGCGTGGATGGTCTGGTAATCGACCCCCTGCTGGCAGTGCTTCTCGATGAGGTGCAGGAAGTCGTCCTCGCTGAGCTTCTCGATCGAGCCGTGCACGCTCTCCAGGGCCTGATACACAGGCACCGTGCCGATGGGCACCGGCGAGGCCTGGATGATGGCCGTGCGCACCTCATCGAGGTTCACGCCACCGGTGGAAAGATCCATCACGGTATCGGCCCCGTATTTCACCGCCAGCTCCAGCTTCTTGAGCTCCTCGGCCACATCGCTGGCGTTGGGGGAGGCGCCGATGTTGGCGTTCACCTTGCACTTGGAGGCGATGCCGATGGCCATCGGCTCCAGGTTGGGGTGGTGGATGTTGGCCGGAATGATCATGCGGCCCCGGGCCACCTCCTCCATCACCAGCGATTCCGGCAGGTTCTCCCGCTTGGCCACATGGGCCATCTCCTCGGTGACCACGCCCCGCCTGGCGTAGTGGAGCTGGGTGACATTGGCGTCGCCGCGACGCTTCTCAATCCAGGATGTGCGCATGACGGGCCCAGGGGAAAAAGGGGTGCCGCCTGGAGAGGTCTGCCGCACTTCCCTGCGCCGGCATGACCCGGATCAGGTTCGGAGGGTGTGATCTCAGCCCGGACGGGCACCCCTAGTGATCCCCGGAATCTAGCAAGGGGTTGCTTTTTGTCAGCGGGGTTGCCAGAGAGCAACGGGTCCAGTGAAACGCTTCACCACCGTTGCAACAGGGCAAAATAACGAAAGAAGCGTGCTCTGCTGGGCAGGGTCTGACACCTTGAAGGCAGTGATTTTGGCCGGGGGCCTGGGAACACGGATCTCGGAAGAAACGAGCCTGCGGCCGAAGCCCATGGTGGAGATCGGCGGCAAACCCATTCTTTGGCATATTTTAAAGATTTACAGCCATTACGGAATCAACGAATTCATCATCTGCTGCGGATACAAGGGTTATGTGATCAAAGAATACTTTGCCAACTATTTTCTGCACACCAGTGATGTCACTTTCCATATGCGCGACAACTCCATGGACGTGCATGCCCGCAAGGCCGAACCCTGGACAGTCACCCTGGTGGACACTGGCGACTCCACGCTGACGGGGGGCAGGTTGCGCCGGGTGCGGGAGCACATCGGCGCGGACACCTTCTGTTTCACCTACGGGGATGGGGTTGCCGACATCGATCTTCAGGCCCTGATCGCCTTTCACAAGGCGGAGGGGCGGCAGGCCACCCTCACCGCGGTGCAGCCCCCCGGACGGTTCGGCTCCCTGGCGTTCGAGGGGGCCAGCCAAGTGGTGGCCTTTGATGAGAAACCCCAGGGTGATGGCAGCTGGATCAATGGCGGCTTCTTTGTGCTGGAACCTTCCGTGATCGATCTGATTGATGGCGATCCCTGCAGCTGGGAGCAGCAGCCCCTGAAAACCCTGGCGGAATCCGGGGAGCTCTCCGCCTACCGGCACCACGGCTTCTGGCAACCGATGGACACCCTGCGGGACAAGACCCTGCTGGAGACTCTCTGGCAGCAGGGAACGGCCCCCTGGAAGGTGTGGAGCTGAAGGAATGGCCATCCGCAAGACCTGGAGCACGTCCGATCCCCACTTCTGGCGCAACCGACGGGTGCTGCTGACGGGCCAGACGGGCTTCAAGGGGAGTTGGCTGTTGCTGTGGCTCCAGGAGCTGGGAGCGCAGGTGTGGGGGTATGCGCTCCAAGCGGAGCCGGAGCCCAACCTGTTCCGGCAGCTTCTGGCCCATCACCCTCCAGGCAGGAGGTGGCAGCACCAGGAAGGGGATCTGGCCGATCTTGATGGTTTGAAAGCGTTGGTGCAGCAGGCCCAGCCGGAGGTGGTGCTGCACCTGGCGGCGCAGCCGCTGGTGCGACGGAGCTATGGGGATCCGCTGGGCACGTGGGCCACCAATGTGCAGGGATCGCTGCATGTGCTGGAGGCGCTCAAGCCGTTGGAGCAGGCGTGTGCGGTGGTGATGGTGACAACGGACAAGGTGTATGAGAACCGGGAGTGGGCCTATGGCTACCGGGAGAGCGATCGGCTGGGGGGGGCACGACCCGTATAGCGCGAGCAAGGCGGCTGCAGAGCTGGCGATCGGCAGCTGGCGGGCAAGTTTCTGCGGCCGGGAGGCGCATCAAACCCCCCATCTGCGGATTGCCACGGCAAGAGCT
>JAYKJF010000133.1:0-2758 GCA_035285785.1 Cyanobacteriota bacterium | reverse complement strand
CTGCTTATGGCTGGCCCAACGATGCCGTGTCCCCCACGGCGGGTTGGTGTGACCGGTCTCAGGTGCCCCGGAGGATGGAGAACCCCCAATTCACACCTGGCCCCAGGTGCCAGCGCCAGCAACTCCGCCCACAACCAAAGATTCCCTCCATCGTGGAAGGTTTCCGCCTGGCGGCCCGCAATGCCATCGCGTCGGGTTTCGATGGGGTGGAGGTGCATGCCGCCAACGGCTACCTGCTCGATCAGTTCCTGCGGGATGGCAGCAACCAGCGCAGCGGCCCCTATGGCGGATCCATGGACAACCGGGCCCGGCTGCTGCGGGAGGTGTTGGAAGCGGTGGCTGCGGCAACCCCGCTGATGGGTCTGCGGCTTTCGCCCCTCAACGGCTTCAACGACATCCGCGACAGCGATCCGATCGGGCTGGCACGCTGGTTGCCTCAGCAGCTGAACCAGCTCTCCCTCGATTATCAGCATGTGATCCGGGCCAACTGCACGGGCGTGCAGCAGGGTGATCTGCTCACTCCGATGCGGGAGCAGTTCCGGGGTGTGCACGTGGCCGATGGTGGCTACAGCGCCGATGAAGCCAACGCCGCCATCGGTGCCGGTCAGGTGAATGCGGTGGCCTTCGGCACGCCGTTCCGCGCCAATCCCGACACGTTTTATTCACCGGGGCCCGAGGGCTACACCGACGACATGCCCCATGGCCGACTGACCCAACGGTGATCTGAGGCCCTTCTCTAGGAACGGCGGCGCCTGCGGACTACAGCTGCTCGATCCGGGCATGCCCCGGCGAGAACAGGAAGGTTTCCGCATTGATGCGATGCACCTGGCCGTCGATGGCGGCAATCCCGCCGCAGGCGAAGTCGATCAGCCGCTGGGCCACGCCCTCCTCTGCATTCGCGGTCTGGAGCACCACCGTTTGGTTCTCGCGTACGGCCTCGATGATCTGCTGGGCCTCCTCCAGCCGGCGCGGGGCCATGACCAGGAGCTGGGGACTGCCGGCCGCGAGCGCGGCTGCAGTCTCCAGCGCGGCGAGAAAAGCAGGAGGGAGGTCGTCCATCACGGTCACCGTGCCGCTCCCATCGCCTAGTGGCAACCCGCGGTGGAGAAGCCTTCGCATCCGAACGGTTCGTTGACCAGGTCTTTGTGGAGGGGATTCGCTCAGGTCGGCTGGCCGTGGACGCATCACGGGCGCCGTGGAAGCCAGCCATGGGTTCTCAAGCTGTTGATGGTGGTGGTGACCGTTGTGATGCCGACAACTGGATTGTGGCGAACACCAAAGTGGTCTTGCCAATTCGGAGCTTTTGTTCTTTTATTTGCTAGTGAAACTCAGCTCGCCCCTGCTAAGGCCATGCCTTCGTTTGGAGACTGCGGCAAGCAGACCGAGAGGCGTGGTGATCTGATGGATGACATGGATCAGCGCGGTCCTGGCTATGAGGCCGTTGCGGTGATTGACGCTCGTCGATGGAATTTGAGACTCGATAAGAACTGCAATGTGCTCGATGAGTGCCTGGATCAATCCTTCGCTTTGTGAATAGGCCCCTCACCCTATTCATGGCCACCCTGGTCGTGGTTTTTTACGTGGATGGCTTCCTGGTTGGTGCCCCCATCCCCGAGGCGCTCGCCTTCGCACTGCTGGGGGTGGTGGTGCTAGTGGGATTTCTGCATCACGCCGATCACGGCGATGTGAATCAGATCGGGGCAAGTACCCCGGTGCTGTCAGCTTTGGCGGCACTGACTGTGCTGGCCCTGAGTCGCGGGCTGAGCTGGCCACTGGTGTTCAGTGCGGCGGCGGTGGGAAGTGCCGGTGGCCTGGCTGAGCTGGCCAGTCGTCATCGTTGGTCTGGCCTGGATGCTGCGGTGTATTGCGGTGCCTTTGCGGGGATGACATCGGAGCGGGTTCTCGCCCATCCCGTTTTGGTGCTGCTGGCCGGTGCTGTGGCGGGGTTGGTGCTGGAGCTGCTCCAGAGCAGCTGGGCCGGGATCGGCGGCAAGCTCGGGAGCACCGCTTTTCTTGGAGTTTTCGGCGTCATTGGTGTCGCTTCCGTCTTGGGCGTGCAGGGTTCTGGAGCTCAATTGCACGCTTTTTCCGGTTGGGAGCGCGCCGCGTTGATGTTGGTGGCTCTGGTGTCAACGCAGCTCACCCATTGGCTCAGTTACGGCTGTCACATCGGGGTCGTGCTGGGCTCGGCATTGCCATCCTTGCTGGCTGGCTTGCTGCTTCCCCCCCCGTTGGCCGCCGCGTGGATGGGCGCGGGGTTCGTGGGCATGACGGCCCCCGCCCGGTTGGCGCCCAATCCCACCCTGTTGCTCCTGGCGATGGGTGTGTTGTTTGGGTTGTTCAGCCTCGGTTTTGAGCCAAGCCTGGCGGGGATTGGCGGTGATCTGGGCGCCACGGCAGCGATGAGTGTGTTCGCGGTGCTGGGTCTGCGTCGCTTGCTGCCAGGGTGCTCATCGCAGGAGGTTCAGCACGTTTTCCGTCGGAAGTAACCCACTAGCTCCAGGTGTTCAAGGATCGGCCAATCTGCTCAAGCCAGTTCCCCGGTAAGTCGCCTGGGCGGATCTGCGTGCTTGCCATCGAGCGGGCCAGGGTCCAACCGCCGCGGTTGAACACCGCCATCACATGCAGGGAGACCGCGATGGCGATCAGCAGCCAGGCCAGCAGGTGGATGCTGTAAACAAGGTGATCCAGCTGTCCGTTGCGTAGCCAGTCTTCGTCCATCAACTTGCCGCTGCCCACCGCGAGTGCCAGGGCCACC
>JAYKJF010000132.1:0-93433 GCA_035285785.1 Cyanobacteriota bacterium | reverse complement strand
CGCACAAAATCCATCCAGGTGGTTGACGAGTCGCGGGGGGGAGGCGTTAAAGGTCGTCTAGCACCACCCCCTACATGAGCTGGGATTTCACCGAAGACGCAGCCTTTCTCGCCCTCTGCGATGCCTTCAAGGAAAGCGGTGAGTCTTCCGCTGTGGAATTCCTTGCCCATGGCGAGGGGGCCTTCCATTTTCAAGAACTCATCCAGAACGCCGCAGGCGAGGGCATTGATCTGAGCGATTCCGACGATCTGGAGGAGTTTCAGCAGGATGTGATCGACACCCTGGAGGATCTGTGCACCTAGGGGGGCTCAGTAGAAAAAAGCGATCTCCTTCTCCTTCAGACCTTCCCAGCCCGCGGCCTTCAAACGGGAATCCAGCTCCTGTTGGCTCAGATGTTTCGCTCCACTGCGCACGATCCTGTTGCGCATCGACTTGGTGACGCCGCTGCGTGGACGAGCATTTTCCTTGCCATCACCTCGCGATAAAGCTCCAGCATGGGCTGGGGGATTGGGGTGCCATCAAGGTCGAGGCCAGCGGCGATGGCCTGATCGATCGCATCGGGTCCGGAGAGAGCCATGGCAGCGGAGGAAACGGTCCTCAGCCTGCCATGGCGATCAGGCGCTGAAGTAGCGAGCCTTGCTGTGCAGAGCCACCAGGGCCGTGGTGCTCTGTTCCGGCTCCAGCTGGTCGCTTTCATCCATGGTCAACCCAATGCGGTCAGCCCCGAGCCAGGCCAGCTGCTGCCGGGAATCCGGCACGTTGGGGCAGGCGGGATAGCCGAAGGAGTAGCGACTGCCGCGATAGCGCTGGGCCAGGATGTCGCGCAGGGCGCTGGGATCCTGATCGCCAAAGCCAAGCTCCTGTCGGATGCGGGCATGGGTCCACTCCGCCAGGGCTTCCGCCATCTGCACCGCCAGCCCGTGGAAATAGAGATAGTCGGTGTATTGATCCGCTTTGAACAGCGACTGGGCGAACGTGGTGGCCGTTTCGCCCATGGTGACGGCTTGCATGGGCAAGCCATCACTGGCCTGCGGCAGACCATCGGCCGTCAGGGTGAGATCCCGATAGAAGTCGGCAATGCAATAGCGGTTTCCACCTTTCTGACGGGGCAGGACAAACCGCCCCAACACAGTGCTCGCCCCCTCGGGAGCATCGCCCGTGGCCAGAGGAGCCGGATCGAACACCACCAGACTGTTGCCGTCCCGCCCACAGGGGAAGTAGCCGTACGCCACCCGAGGGGTCAGGAGTTTCTCCTCGAGGCAGCGCCGAAGCCAGTCCTGGAGGATCGGCTCCGCCTTGGCCTGGAGCATGGCCTCGTACGCCTCCCGGGATTGCTCCTGGGTCTTGCGGAATTGCCACTGGCCCGCGAAGAGGGCGTTGCGGTCGAGGTAACCCATCACCTCTTCCAGGGGGATGTCGTCCTCCAGTAGCACCCGACTCCCCCAGAAGGGAGGCGCCAGGGGGGGCTCCTCTGCCACGGCCTCGGATCGTTCCAGGCTGGGGGCTGCGGCAGGTTCCTCGGCGTCCGTCCCATCCCGGGAAGACGTGGGGGCGGGGGGCTCGGCGGATGGGGTGTCTCCCCATTGCAGAGCCTCCGGAGCCCCGTCCAGGAATCCCTGCTCGTCGTCCCAACGGCCGGACGCCTTCGCATCCATCAGGGCATCCATGAACCTGAGATCGGCAAACGCATCCCGGCCGTACATGACCTGGCCCTTGTAGGCCTGGCGGCAATCACCATGGACGAACCGAGGGGTGAGAGCCGCTCCACCGAGGATCACGGGGACGTTGATCCCCACCGCATTGAACGTTTCCAGGTTGTCTTTCATAAAGGCGGTGGATTTCACCAACAACCCGCTCATCGCAATGCAATCCGCCTGGTGCAGGTTCTGGGCCTCAACGATGGCTTCGACGGACTGCTTGATCCCGAGGTTGACCACCTCATAGCCATTATTGGTGAGGATGATATCCACAAGATTCTTGCCAATATCATGCACATCCCCTTTCACGGTGGCGATCAGCAATTTGCCCTTGCTGCTGCTCTCCACTTTTTCCATGTGAGGCTCAAGGTGGGCTACAGCCGCCTTCATCGTTTCGGCACTCTGCAGCACAAATGGAAGCTGCATCTGTCCCGAGCCGAAGAGATCACCCACCACCTTCATGCCATCCAGCAAAAATTGATTGATGATCTGCAGTGGGGGATAGGACTGAAGCGCCTCATCAAGCGCTTCATTGATACCGATTCGCTCGCCATCAATGATGTGTTGCTTCAGCCGTTCCTCGATCGGCAAGTCCTGAAGGGATGGTCCGGAGGCCCGTGCCTCTTTCGTGCTCACTCCCTCAAACATGGTTGTCAGAACCGTGAGGGGGTCGTAGGTGCAGATGGATCCCTCAAATTTGCGTCTGTCGTAGATCAGATCCCGGCAAACATCCTGTTGCTCCTGGGTAATCTTGATCAGGGGCAGAATCTTCGCCGGACTGATGATGGCCGCATCCATCCCCGCTTCACAGCAGTCGTGGAGGAACACGGAGTTCAGCACGATGCGCGCCGCCGGAGACAGACCGAAACTCACATTGCTGATCCCCAGCAGGATATGCACATCGGGCAGGTTGTTCCGGATCTGACGGATCGCCTCAATGGTGGCCATGGCATTGCGGCGATCTTCCTCGATGCCCGTCGAGATCGGCAGGGCGAGGGGGTCGTAGAAAATCTCACGGGCTGGTAACCCGAATTCCAGTGCATCCCGATAGGCCCGTTGGGCAATGGCAAACTTCTGTTCGGCCGTTCGGGCCATTCCCTCCTCATCGATGGTGCCCACCACCAACCCTGCTCCGTAATCGCGGGCGAGGGAGAGCACCTTGAAAAACCGCTCATCCCCATCTTCATAATTGGTGGAATTGAGAATGCATTTCCCACCGGCCACCTTCAGACCGGCTTCCATCTTTTGCCATTCGGTGGAATCCAACATCAGGGGGAGATTGACATTGGTAACCAATCGGCTCACAAGAGCCTGCATATCGGCTTCCCCATCCCGGCCCACATAATCCACATTGACGTCCAGCACATGGGCGTTCTCCTTCACCTGCTCCCGGCCCACGGCCACAAGGCCATCCCAGTCTTCGCTGTTGAGCAGTTCGCGAACTTTCTTGGATCCGCTGGCATTGAGTCGCTCGCCAATGATCAGGAAGGAGTTGTCCTGGTGATACGGCGTGACGCCATAAATGGACGCAGCGGCCGGTTCGTAGTGGATTGCTGGTCTGGGATCCGAGGGGCTGGCCTGGCCCCTCACCGGCCTGGGGGCAGCCTTGAGGTCCCTGGAGAGCTCCACCAGAGCAGCGATATGGGCGGGGGTGGTGCCGCAGCAGCCACCGATCACCTGCACGCCAAGATCCTCGACGAAGTGCATCAACTGCATTTTCATCTCGGTGGGTGTGAGCCTGTAATGGGCCACGCCACCCACGTTCTCCGGCAGGCCGGCGTTGGGAATGCAACTCACCACAAAGGGACTGTGGGCGCTGAGATAGCGAATGTGCTCTTTCATCTGCTCGGGTCCGGTGGCGCAGTTGAGGCCCAGCACATCGATGGCAAAGGGTTCCAGGATCGCCACCACCGCGGCGATGTCCGATCCCACGAGCATCGTGCCCGTGGTTTCCATGGTGACCGACACCATCAGAGGCACTCGCCGCCCCACCTTGAGAAAGGCTGCTTCCAGTCCCATCAAGGCGGCCTTGATTTGAAGCACGTCCTGGCAGGTTTCCACGATCATCAGATCCACCTCTCCCGCCAACAACCCCTCCGCCTGTTCCTGGAAGGAATCCTTCAAGGTGTCAAAGGAGATGTGGCCCAGCGTGGGCAGCTTTGTGGTGGGTCCAATGGATCCGGCTACAAAGCGGGGCTTCTCGGGTGTGCTGTAGGCATCAGCCATTTCCCGGGCAAGCTGGGCAGCCCGCTGATTGAGGGCAAACGCCTGATCTTCCAATCCGTATTCCGCCAGCACGATGGAGGTGGAACCGAATGTGTCCGTCTCAATCACATCGCAACCGGCCTCGAGAAACTGGCGATGCACGGCTTGCACCGCATCGGGACGGGTGAACACCAATTGTTCGTTGCAGCCCTCCAGGGCGGCTCCACCGAAATCCTCGGCCGTGAGGTTCATCAGCTGGAGGGAGGTGCCCGTGGCGCCATCGAAGACCAGAACGGGACGCTCAGGGCTGTGCAGCCTCTCCAAAAAACCGCTGCGCAGCAGGGGCTTGGCTGGGGTTGAAGGAGCCAGCATCAATCCTCGATCCTGATCCGGGTGACCCAATGTTCATACTCAGGATCACGGCCCTCCGTGATGCGGGTGATCCGATCTCTCAGCTGCTCCATCACGGGCCTGGTGGTGGACAGTTCGGTTGTTTCCACGCAACGCACCGGTGTGATGCGAGCCGCCGTACCGCTGAGGAACACCTCATCTGCAATGAACAGCTCACTCTTATCAACAGCTCTCTCAATCACCGGGATCCCCATCCGGGGCGCAAGTTCCAGAATGCTGGCCCTGGTGATCCCTTCAAGAATGTCCTGATCCACCCCAGGTGTGATCAGGTTTCCATCCCTGACGATGAAGAGATTCATGCCACTGGCTTCACTTACTTTTCCCCGGCTGTTCAACAGCAGAGCCTCGTCAAAGCCACTCTTCACGGCTTCCGTTTTGGCGAGGGAGCTGGTGATGTAGGCCCCGCTGATCTTGCCACGGAGGGGCAGGGAGCGGTCTTCCTGGCGGGTCCAGCTGCTGATGCGACAGGACACACCATCGGGTGAGAGGTAGTCGCCCATTTCAATGCCATACACCAGAAAATCCGTGACGACGTCATGGAGCCTGGGTGAAATGCCCAAGCCGCTGGTGTAGACAAATGGACGCATGTAGAACGGTTTGGTCGGCCGATTCGCCTGGATGAAGGTGCGGATGACCTCCATGACCGTCTCTTCGCTGAGGGTGGTCTGCAGCAGGCGTGCGCTCTGGCTCAGTCGGCGCGCATGGCGATCGGCGCGGAAGAGAAGGATTTCCTTGGGGTCGTCGGGGTTGGGCAAACCACGCATCCCCCCGAACGCCCCCGTGCCGTAATGCAGGGCGTGGGTGGCCACCGAGAGGGTGGCATCGGCAAAGGGCACGCACTTGCCGCCGAACCAGGCAAAGGGAAGAAACTGGTGCATGGGGCCGATCAAGTTGGCCCGATCTTCTCACCGCAGCCTGCAGGATGGGGAGATGCATCGCCCTCCAACCACATCCGGCCCTGCTGATCCCGAGGGCGACGCCCTGGCCTTCCTCACCCATCCCGAGGCGGATCTGGTGTTCCTCAGCAGTGCGGAAACAGATTTGTTGGCCCTGGCCAGGATGGTGGAGCGGCGTCCCTTTCCTTTCCGTCTGCAGGGGTTGCCGTTGGCACGGCTCAACCATCCAGCGATCGTGGACCACTATCTCGGGGGGTCACTGGCGGGCACCCGCGTGGTGGTGGTGCGGCTTCTGGGCGGGCGGGGCCACTGGCCCTACGGCATCGAGCAACTGCGCCTCTGGCAGGCCAGATCCCCCGGGAGGCACCTCCTTCTCCTGGCGGGTACCCCGGAGGAGGACGGGGTGCTGGCTTCCCTCTCCACCGTGGACGAAAGCCTCACTCTGAGCCTGGCGCGCTGTTTCCGGATTGGAGGAGAAGCCAACCTGGAGCTGGCCCTTCGGGCCCTCAGCACCCTCCTTGAGGGCAACACGCCCACCCCCCCAGCCGCGATGGAGGCACCTGATCCCCTTCCCCACGACTGGCGAATGGATTCCGGCCCCCGGGTGGGAGTGGTGCTCTACCGAGCCCTGCGGCAGGCGGGCGATACGGCTCTCATGGAGCAGCTGCTGGACTGTTTGCGGGAGGGGGGCCTGTGCCCGCGGGCCCTTTGGGTCAGCAGCCTGCGGGATCCCGCCATTCAGGCGGGCGTCGCGCATTGGTTCATCCAGGAGCAGGTGGAGGCGGTGCTCTGTGCCACAGCCTTCGCCTCTGTCACGGCGGCGGAGGCCGGCCTCGGAGCACCCCTCTGGGACCGTCTGGATGTGCCGGTGTTCCAGCTCCTCACCAGCGGTGCCCCCCGGGAGCGTTGGTCCGACAGTTCCGTTGGCCTCGGCCCGATGGATCTGAGCCTGCAGGTGGTGCTTCCGGAGCTGGATGGGCGGGTGACCACCCGAATCGGTGCCTTTCGGGAACCCTTGCCCCATGGCGGGACGTCGACCCCTGATTCCACGCCTCCTCTGTCCTCCCTGGTGCCGGATCCGGCCCGCCTCAGCTGGGTGTCGGAGCTTCTTGCCCGTTGGCTGAATCTGCGCCGGACTCCCCCTGATCGACGGCGCCTGGCCCTGGTGCTGGCCAATTACCCCAACCGCAATGGGCGCCTGGCCAACGGTGTGGGCCTGGATACTCCAGGCAGCACGGCTGGGCTGCTTCACCTGCTGCACGACGCCGGATACGCGCTGGGAGAAGCGGGACAGCTTCCAGTGGATGGGGCGGCCCTGATGGATCAGATCCTGGGCGGGCGCACCAACGATCCTGAAAGTGATCACCGACCAGCCTTGGATTGGCTCCCCCTGGAGCTCTACCGAGCCTGGTACGACCGCTTACCCCTGGAAGGACGGCTGATCCTGGAGCAGACCTGGGGCCCACCGGAGGACGATGCCACCCTCTGCCAGGGTCCGAGGGGCCGGGCCTTTCCCATCCCGGGGCTGCGCTTCGGCTCCGTGGTGGTGCTGATCCAGCCAAGCCGGGGTTACGACCGAGACCCCAGCCGCACCTACCACAGTCCCGATCTTCCGCCTCCCCATGCCTACCTGGCCACCTACCTCTGGATCCGTCAGGTGCAGGACGCCCACGCGGTGGTGCATGTGGGCAAACATGGCAATCTCGAATGGCTCCCGGGCAAGGGGGTGGGCCTGAGTGATGCCTGCTTTCCGGAATGGGCCCTGGGACCCATGCCCCACCTCTATCCCTTCATTGTCAATGATCCCGGGGAGGGCAGCCAGGCCAAACGCCGCTCCCAGGCGGTGATTCTCGATCACCTCACCCCCCCTCTGGGGCGGGCGGGGTTGGAAGGCAATCTGCAGCGGCTGGAAGCCCTGCTCGATGAGTACTGGTTGGCCCAGGAGCTGGGCAGTGAGCGCACGGATCTGCTGCGCTCCCAGCTGGAGGGTCTCCTGGGCGCCCTGGAGCTCCCCTCCTTGCCCCCGGAGTCCCTCTCCCCCTCCGAAGCTGATCTCCCCGGGGAACCCACCCGCTGCGGCGAGCCCCTCGAAGCGCGGCTGGAGGCGGCGGATGGCTATCTCTGTGAACTCAAGGAGGCCCAGATTCGTCTGGGACTTCATGTCTATGGGCAACTTCCCGAGGGGGAGACTCTGGCCGAGTTGCTGCTTGCCCTGGCCCGTGCGCCCCAGGATCACCATCCCGGCCTGACCCAGGCCCTCGCCCAGGATCTGGAATTGGTTCTGGATCCCTGGACCGATCTGGAAGAAGACCTTTTGGATCCCCAGGATCGCCACCGCCTGCAGACGTGGCAGCCAGGAACGTGCCAGGGCCTGCGGCGGGTGGGCGATGGGGTGGCCCTGCTGGAGGCCGAGGCCCTGGCCTGGATGCGCACGCTCCTTGGTGTGGAAGGGCCAAGGCCGACCAGGAGTCAGGGCCAGGCCCTGGCTCTGGCCCTGCAGCGGGTTCGCGAGCAATTGATGCCAAACCTGCTGGCCTGCGGCCAGGCGGAGCAGGCTGCCCTGCTGAAGGGGTTGGCAGGGCAACGCATCCCGGCTGGTCCCTCTGGGGCCCCCACCCGGGGCCGCCCCGAGGTGTTGCCCACCGGTCGAAACTTTTTCAGCGTGGATCTGCGCGGCCTTCCTACTGAGGCCGCCTGGGATCTGGGGCGTCGCAGCGCCGAACAACTGCTGGCGACCTACCTCATGGAGGAGGGCGAGGATCTGCGCTCCCTTGCCCTCTCGGTCTGGGGGACGGCCACCATGCGCAACGGGGGAGAGGACATCGCCCAGGCCCTCGCCCTGATGGGTGTCAGGCCCCAGTGGGATGGGCCCTCACGCCGCCTGGTCGACCTGGAGGTGGTGCCTGCCTCGGCCCTCGGCCGTCCGCGCGTGGATGTGACTCTCCGGATCTCAGGGCTGTTCCGCGATGCCTTTCCCCAGCTTGTCAACTGGTTCAACCGGGCCTGCCGCCTGGTGGCCGCCCTTCCGGAGGAGGAGTCCGTGAATCCTCTTGCCGCCCGCGCCCGCACCGATGGACGGTGGGGACGGGTGTACGGATCCGCCCCAGGGGCCTATGGGGCGGGTTTGCAGGCCCTGATCGACAGCGGGGGTTGGGAGGATCGCTCCGATCTGGCGGATGCCTTTCTCGCCTGGAGCAGCTGGCGCTACGACAGTGAGGGGCCTGATTCCTCGTCCGAGGTGGTGGCCCGGGCCGATCGGGAGGGCCTGGTGGAGCGCCTCTCGTCCGTGCAGGTGGTGCTCCACAACCAGGACAATCGGGAGCACGATCTTCTGGATTCCGACGACTACTACCAGTTCCAGGGGGGCCTCAGCGCCGCCGTGGAGCGGGTGCGTGGGCAACGGCCGGGGCTGTGGTTCGGAGACCATTCCCGTCCCCAGAGGCCCCGGGTGCATCGCCTGGAAAAGGAATTCGACAAGGTGATTCGCTCGCGGCTGCTCAACTCCCGTTGGTTGGAAGGGATGCAGCGGCACGGTTACAAAGGCGGCTTTGAGATGGCCGCCAGCCTCGACTACCTGTTTGCCTATGACGCCAGCACGGGGCGGGTGCCGGATTGGAGCTACGGGGCCATCTGCGACCGCTGGCTCCGTCAGGCCAACACCCTGGAGTTTCTTCGCCAGGCCAACCCCTGGGCCCTGCGGGACATGGCGGAACGGCTGCTGGAAGCCCACAACCGTGGATTGTGGGAAGGCTCAACCCAGGAGCAGTTGAGCCATCTCAGGGATCTGGTGCTCACCAGCGAGGCCCTGATCGAAACAGGGCCGACCTCGTGAGGATCAGCCGTTCAAGTCCTTGGCCATGGCCTTGAAGGGATCAATGGCACCGGGCTTGCTGGTGGACGGGGTGGAACTCTGGTCGTTCGCGCCATCGGTGTTCTTGCGGCTCACCGCCGGAGCACCGGGCTTGTTCACCCCACCCACGGCAGCTCCTTTGAGCTTCTCCGCCAGTTGGGAGGCGGACATCGGCTGGGCAAAGGTTTTCTTCACCGGCTTGGGCACGCCTCCGGTGAGGTTCACTTCGGGATCGGTGTCGGGATTGATGCCCGCCAGACCGGGGGTCATCTTCTCCAGACGGGCTTCCATGGAAGCCACTTCCGCCACCATTTCCTTATTGCCCGGACTGTCAGAGGTGCCGGGGAAGGTGCGGCGGATGGTGTTGGAGCGCCGCATGAAGTTCACGTCACCCAGGGTGCTGGAAGCATCCGCATCCAGGAAAAACGTGTTGTCGGATTTTTTGGGATTGGCCTCAGCAGCCGAGCCGGCCACCTTCACCCCATCCCGTGAATTGGATCCGCCCGCATTGGTGGCGCTGCGGTTTCCCAGTAGACGATCGAACAGTCCCATCGAGCCGGAGAGGAATGCGTCAGCAAACCCTAGCGGCCATGGAGCTCCAATCCATGGGTGTCGGTGCCACAACTCTGCAAAAGGCCACGATCCTGCAGGTCTGCCGCGATGGCCTCACACACCCCTGCCGTGGGTTCCCAACACCCTTGCATCCCGTAGTCGTACCAGGCTTCTGCCCCATCGAAGCCCGCCGCTGCAGCGGCGGCGATCAGGCGGGGATGGGGGAGGCGGTAGCGGGCGGGGTGGGCCAGCAGGGTCAGCCCACCGGCCTCCTGGATGGCTTTCACTACCGCGTCGGCCCGCAGGGCCGCTCCAACGACGGCCCGACCCTCGAGGTAGGGGTCCAGGGAGGGGGCGGGATTCTGGAAGCCAAGAGCGAGCACATGCACCAGGCAGCCTTCGAGAAGGGCACTGATCTCCACCCCCCGCCAGAGGTGGGGGACCCCTTCCCCCTCGGCCGCATGGCGGTCAAAGCAAGCCTGGGCTTCCTGGTAGGCCCCCCCATGGTGATGGTCCGTGATTGCCAGGTGTTCCAGGCCCAGGCGAACGGCCTGGGAGGCCAGGTCGCGGGGGCGCAGGCTGCCATCGCTGCAGGTGGTGTGGCAGTGGAAATTGAAGCGCCCCGGACAGCTCTCGGGGCCCACCTGACGCAACACCGCCGTGAGGGGGTGGTTCTGGGCTTCAGGACGAAGCACGGCTCGGGGGGGATTGGAGGGCGAGGGCCTCAGCGCGCAAGCGGCGCCAGCGGGCATAGAACTGAATGGAAGCGGCCATCGCCACCACCAGGGCCACGAGAAACCAGGTGGCCCAGCCTGTGGGGAACTGGTTTTTAAACACCACCAGCATCACGGCCGCCACTAAAAGGAGCGTGGGGAGCTCGTTCAGGGCCCGAAGTTGCTTGGGACTCCAGCGACAGGTTCCCTTCTGGAGATGCCCCATGAGGCGATAGCAGAAGGCGTGATAAGCCAGCAGCAGGGCCACGATGGCCAGCTTGCTGTGCATCCAACCCTCCTTCAGCCATCCGGGTTGCACGCTGAGCAGACCCAGGGCCATCACCACCGCCACCGCCATGCCAGGGGTGGTGATGATGTTGGCCAGCCGTCGCTCCATCAGACCGTATTGCTCCTGAAAGGCCTGCCGCAGGGGAGCTTCCAGCTCATCCGCCTCCCGGTGATAGATGAACAGACGCACCAGATAGAAGAGACCGGCGAACCACACCACCACCCCCACGATATGGAGCGCCTTGAACCACAGGTAGGCCTGGGGAGGCCAGACGAAGGCCAGTGGAGCGGAGAGCGGGATCAGGCCGGCCATGGCAACAGGGTTGGCAGGAAAAGAACTCACGCCTGCTCGAGGCGTTTCACGATGTAGGCCATCAAACCCAGGGATCCGACCAGGACAAGCAGGAGGGCAACGGTCATGAAGGAGGAGCCATTGCCATCATTATCGACAGCGCGGAAGGCCTTGTGGAGCGGATGGCAGACAGGACAGGCTCCCCTCCCGAGGAGAACGCACCCGAGGCCTCCGAGACCCTCCTGTTTGTTTATGGCACCTTGAAACGGGGGCAGCCCAACCACGGCCAGCTTCGCGGCGCCCGCTGGGAGGGCGAGGCCACCCTGGAGGGTGCCTGTCTCTTTGATCTGGGACCTTTTCCCATGGCCATCGCCGGGGAGGGACAGATCCAGGGGGAGCTCTATGCCCTGCCTTCAGAGGGTCTGACCGCGCTTGATGCCTTCGAAGGCGTCCCCCGTCTCTACAAGCGCCAGCGCCGGCCCCTGAGCGACGGTCGCCAGGTTTGGGTGTATCTCGGTCGGCCGCGCCAGGTGCGCCATGTGCGCCTCTTACCCGGGGGACTCTGGCCGGCTCTGGCCTGGATTGTGCTGATCCATCCTGCCAGTGCACGGGCCGAAGGGTTTGACACCCTGGGATCCTGTCAGGCCTGGCACCGCAGCCATGGAGTGGCCCGCATCGAGCTGGGGAACAGCATCGGAGCCGCCCACTTCCTCACCAAGCGCGTCCCCTTCCAGGAGAGCCCCCCGGAGGCCCCCGTGGATCTCTACAGCCCTGCCGATCTTCAGAGGATCTGCCGGCCCTAGGCAGGGCTCGCCACCAACCAGCGGCCCATCCCCGCCAGCGCCAGGGTGACGCTGGCCATGCCAAGCCAAGGCAGCAGGGAGGGCTGCAGAAGGCGGCGCACCAGCACCACCGTTCCTGCTGCCCCCACCAGCACCACCAGGGTCTGACAGAAGGCGATCACATGGCCATCGGCACTCCAGAGCGGGAGCATCGCCGCCAGATCGGGCCACCAGGATCCAAGGCTCACCGGCAACACCCGGCCGCCCTCGGCCATGCCCAGGGGGAGATGGTCGGCCAGCATCAGGCCCCAGAGCAGGGGCAGGCCGGCATAGAGGGCCAGCTGCCATCGGGAGCGGAGCCCCAAGCCCAGGGCGACAGCCGCTGGAAGGGCCAGTGCCGCTGCGGCCCACGCCAACCGCGGCAACAAGGGCCCGCTCACCAGGCTGGCCGGGGCCAGCGGCAGAGCGCCCAGCAGCCTGTCCCAGTGATGCAGGGTCAGGCTTCCTGCCAACACCAGGATCAGGCCCATCTCCCCCTGAGGTGGATCCATGCCCCGCTGCAGGTCGGCGGCCGGAGGCCGGAGGCGGAGCTGGACAGAGCGGTGCGGACATGCCTGGGCACAGGTGAGACAGAGCACGCAGTTGCGGTTGTCGGTCAGGTGGGCGGGATGGGTGCCGAGGGGACAGCCGGCGGTGGCCATCCCTTCTCCTTCGGCTGGCCCCCCCTTGAAACAGGCGTAACTGCTGCAACTGCCGCTGCAGGTGCCCACCTGGGCGCGCAACTCACTGATGGCCAACTTGGCGAACAGGCCGTTCATTCCTCCCACGGGGCAGAGGTAGCGGCACCAGAACCGTTTGTCGTAAAGCCAGGACCCCACTACGGCCCCGGCCGTGATCAGCAGCAGGAGGCAGCTGCTCAGCCAGGCCCGGTTGGGCAGATCGGCCACCGACTCCCAGAGGAGAATCGCCGCAAAGCCCCCCGCCAGAACGGGTGAAGCCCAGCGGTCATGGTCTCCCCGGGGCCAGGCCCTCGGTGGATGGCCGAGGGCCCGGGACAGACGCTGGACGATCTCCCCCCACACCATGAACGGGCAGAACGCGCACCAGAGCCGTCCCACCAGTGGAAAGGTGAGCAGGATCAGGGGCCACCACCAGGCCCAGAACAGATTGAGGGCCCCATTGTGGGCGCGATCCTGGGGCCCCAGCCACAGCCAGAGGTTCACCCCTACGAACAGCCAGCTCACCAGCCCAAAGAGCAGAGCGTTCCACAGACTTGGGGATCGCATCCACTCGCGCAGCTGGGGTTTCCAGCGCCAGAGGTCGAAGCGGGGGCGGGGGCGACGGGACTCGGTCCAGAACACGTCCTCCGGAAGCACGGCGGGGTGGGTGCCGCTGCACTGCCGCAGGGCCCGATCCACCAGGGTCACCAGTTCCCGCACATTTCCAGGGAAGTCGTAGTTCTGAAGCCGTTTGATCAAGGCTTCACTCACTGCGGGGGGCTGGCTCCACCCCAGGCTCCGACTCCGTTGACGGACGGCATAACGCAGCCAGTCCCCGAGATCGGCACGCCGCACCCGCAGGGGGGGCACCCGAATGGAGCGCACGCTGGACCCCAGATCCTGGCTCGTCTCGGTGGTGAGAAACACCCGGCCGTGGAAGCGGTGCTGCATCCCATCCTGGGGTTGGATCCAGGTGCGGTTTTTCACCAGTTCCAGGAGGGCCGGATAGAGGGAGGGATCAGCCCGATCGATCTGGTCGAGCAGGAGGGCGCCCTCCCCGAGGGCTTCAAGCAGGGGGGGATGGTCGCGCTCGGGGCTGAAGAGCTCGGCCCCATCTGGCCGGAGCAGAGCACAGTTGAACCGCACCATCAGTTGCCGGCGGGCCGGCGAGCTGAAATGGATCAGGGCGGCGAGGTTGTCTTTTTCCAACCCCGGTTCACCGCTGATCAGAACCGGTGTGGATTGGGGATCCTCGGCGGCCTCCCGGATCGACCGGCGCAGGGCCTGGGCATAGCGACTGCTCCCCACCACCCCGCGACGGATACGACTCTGCAGGTGGGGAGCGAGCCACAGGAGGTCGGCAGCCATGGCACCCGGGCGACTGGCTGGATTCTGGGCGTCGATGATGGGAAGCCACCATCAGACCTTGCCATGTCCCTCACGCTCTACGGCGGAGCCCGCAGCCGCGCGTCTCTGGTGCGCTGGTATCTCGAGGAAAAAGGGATTGCCTACTCCTGGGCTCCGATTGATCTGGCGGCCGGGGAGCAACGGGAACCGGCCTTTCGGGCCATCAATCCTTTCGGGAAGGTGCCTGCCCTGCAGGATTCCTCTTTCTTGCTTGCCGATGGCCAGCCTCTCGCCCTCTTTGAGAGCGGCGCCATCCTGCTGCACCTCGCTGAGCACCACGCCAAGGAGAGTGGGGATCCCGTGTGGCGATCCCTCACGGCCCAGTGGCTGTTCTACGCCAACGCCACGTTCGGCCCCGCCATGATGGCGGCCTCCAGCCGGCCCGAGGACCTGATGCGTCAACTGGAGGTGCTGGAGCCCCTGATGGCCACGGGAACCTCCCTACTGGCGGCACGACTGGAAGCACCGGAATGGGGTGCAGCGGATTGCGCCGTGCAGGCCTACCTGGCCTATCTGCCTCTGTTCTGCAAGGACATCAACCTTTCCCCCTTCCCCGCGATCCAGGCCACGATCGGGGCCACCCAGACACGCAGCGCCTACCGAACCGCCATGGGTCTGCCCCCTGCAAACGCCTGATGAAGCATGGGCGCCTGATGGCCGATCCAAGCCGCTGCCCCTTCCTCTGGCGCGGCCACCGGCTGGAGCTGCTGGCCGAACGGGCGGTGTGGGACCCGGAGCGGAGGCTGCTGATGGTGGCCGATCTTCACCTGGGGAAAGCGGAAGTGTTTCAGGGCTTCGGCGTCCCCCTTCCCAGCGATGGGGACGGGGCCACCCTCAACCCGCTACTGGACCTGGTGCATGGGCTCGCGCCCCGGGAGGTGGTGGTGATGGGCGACCTGATCCACAGCCGCCTGGGCCTCACAGCCGACCTGCGGCAGAAAATCCGTGCTCTGCCGGACCTGATGGGATGCCCCCTGCGCCTCATCGGCGGCAACCACGAACGGGGAAGCTGGCTGGAAGGGCTGGGCCAGGAGCCCTCGCAGGCACTGGGGCCCTGGTGGCTGAGCCACGCCCCAGAACCGAGGCCGAGCCTGCTCAACATTTGCGGCCATCGGCACCCGGTGGCTGTGGTGGGCGATGCGGTGGATCGCTTGCGGCTGCCCTGCTTCGCCTTCGATCCAGAGCAGGCCACCCTGGTGTTGCCGGCGTTCGGATCGCTCACCGGCGGCCACCCCTGCCCCCCCCAGGAGCGGATCTGGCTCGTGGCCGATGGCCATGTTGTGCCCTGGATGCCAGGAGCTAGCCGGCTTCAGCCAGGGCCCGCACCACGTCGCCGCGGGTGAGCACCCCCACCATCGTTCCCGCCTCATCCACCACAAACAGCCGTTGCACCCGACGATCGTTCAGCAGGCGGGCTGCCTGGGGAAGGGTGGTGGAGGGGCTGCAGGTGTGGGGTTTGGCAGTCATCACCTCGCCCACGGTGCTTCCCAGCACCTGATGCACCTGACGGTTCCACTCCAGGGGGTTGCGCAGATAGATCACGGCGTCCAGAAACATCACATAGGGACCCGCCTCAAAGCCGCTTTCGCGCACCATCAGATCCTTCTCGCTCAGTTCCCCCACCAGAACCCCCTGATCGTCCACCACGGGCAGGCCGCTGATGTGGTGGCTGCTGAGCAGGGTCACGGCCTCCTGCAGAGGCGTGTCCCGACGGACGGAGAACACCGGGGAGGTCATCACCTCTGCGACAGGCCGTTCCACCACCATGGTGCTCCATGTGTTTGAAAGGCCATTCTGAAGGGGCGCCGGAACGGCTTGCCCCATGCCCCACCCTTCTCCCTCTGTTCCCCATCGGCTGGCCGGCCGCCGGCTCGCCGATGGATTGACCGTGCTGCGTGGCGTTCTGGGTCTCCCCCTGTTGGTGGCACTCCAACTGGGCTGGGGAGGAGTGGCCTGGATGGTGCTGCTGATCGGGGGACTCAGTGATGCGGCCGATGGCTGGCTCGCCCGCAGGAGTGGGGGGGGATCGGTGTGGGGGGCCCGATTGGATCCCCTCACCGACAAGCTCCTGGTGTGTGCCCCCCTGCTCTGGTTGGCCAGCCAGGGACGGCTCCCCCTGGTGGCCGTGTGGCTGCTGCTGGCACGGGAGCTGCTGGTGTCGGGCTGGCGCGCCCAGCAGGGGAGCGGCGGACCGGCCTCCTGGGGCGGCAAGCTCAAGACCATCCTGCAATTTGTCTCGCTGCTGCTGATGCTCTGGCCCCCGGGCTGGCCGGCCCATGCCCTGGCCTGGACCACAGGCTGGTGGCTGTTCTGGCCCAGCTTCGTGCTGGCACTCACCTCAGCCCTCGGCTACCTCTCCCCCCGGCGTTGAGGTGGCTTCCTCCACCCGGCTCCAGGCGCCAGGTTCATTGCTGCGGAGGGTCTGAACCGCCAGGCCCCGCTCCTCCTGGAGATAGCGGGCCAGGGGATCCCCGTGGCCATGGGTGAGGAACACCTGCCGGGCTCCTGTCTCCTCGATGGTGCGCACCAGGGAGGGCCAATCCGCATGGTCGCTCAGCACAAAACCCCGTCCGAACCCCTGGCGCCGCTTCACGCCACGCACCGCCATCCAGCCGCTGGCGAAGGCGGTCTGGGCTCTGGGAAACCGCCGCATCCAGGGGCTTCGCAGGGCGGAGGGGGGGGCCAGGATCAGTCGCCCGGAGAGGTTCTCTCCCCTGGGCAAGGCACTGAGGGGTCGGGTGGGCACCATGGAGATTCCTTCCGCCCGATAGGGCTCCATCAGCCGTTGGATCGCTCCGTGCAGCAGCACCTCGCTGCTCACCCCAAGGGACTGGAGTTCAGCCAACAGCCGTTGTGCCTTACCAAAGGCGTAGCAACAGAGCACGGAGGGCAGGTGAGGGGTGTTCTGCCACCAGTCCAGGATCTGCCTGGCCACCTCCTCACCTGGAACCCAGCGGTAGAGAGGCAATCCAAAGGTGGCCTCACTGATGAACACGTCCGCGCGGACGGGGGTGAAGGGAGCGCAGCTTGGATCCGGATCCCGTTTGTAATCACCGCTGATCAGCCAGCGCTCTCCCGCCGCCTCGATCAGGATCTGGGCCGACCCCAGCACATGGCCCGCCGAATGGAAGGAGATGCGGGCGTCCCCCAGCTTGAGCTCGGCCCCATAGGGCACGCTGGTGAGAGTGATCTCGGCACCAAGCCGGGTTCGGAGCACTCCTTCGCTGGCGGTACTGGCCCAGTAGCGCCCACTGCCAGGGCGCGCATGGTCCGCATGGGCGTGGGTGAGCAGGGCCTGGGGCACCGGCCTCCAGGGATCGATCCAGGCCCCGGCGGGCACGCAATACAGCCCCTCCGGGGTGAGCCGCAGGGGCCCGTCTGCCGGCAAGGCCCCTGCGGACGGCGTGGGTTCAGGCACTCATGGCCAGCATGCGCTCCATCGGTACCAGGGCGCGCTGGCGGAGCTCCTCCTCCAGTTCGATACGGGGCTGGAGATCCTCCAGGCAGCGCCACAGCTTTTCCAGAGTGTTCAAGCGCATGTAGGGGCACATGTTGCAGGAACAGCCATCCACCCCGGGAACGGGATAGAACCGTTTCCCGGGAACCCTTTTTTCCATCTGGTGCAGGATGCCGGGTTCGGTGAGCACCAGGAATGCGGGGGCCGGACTGGTCTGGGCCCTCTCCAGCAGCCGACTGGTGGAGCCGATGAAATCGGCCAGGTCGAGGAGGTGCGGTTGGCACTCCGGGTGGGCGATCACCTCCGCCTCGGGATGGTCCAGCTTCAAGCGCAGAAGGGCCTCCTCGCTGAAGGTTTCGTGCACGATGCAGCTTCCCGGCCAGAGGGTGAGATCGCGACCGCTTTGACGGGCCACCCAGCGGCCGAGATTCTGGTCCGGTGCAAAAAGAATCGGGCGGTCCGGAGGGAGTTGCTGCACCAGGTTCACCGCGTTGCTGCTGGTGCAGATCAAATCGCTCTGGGCCTTCACGGCAGCTGAACAATTGATGTAGCTCACCACGACATGGTCGGGGTGCTTGGCGCGGAAGGCGGCGAACTCCTCTGGAGGGCAGGCGTCGGCCAGACTGCAGCCCGCGTCCAGGTCGGGGACCACCACAATTTTGCCAGGATTGAGAATCTTGGCCGTTTCGGCCATGAAATGCACGCCGCAGAAGGCGATCACCTCCGCTTCCGTCCGCGCCGCCTGGCGGGAGAGCTCCAGGGAATCGCCGATCACATCGGCCACGTCCTGGATCGCAGCGTCCTGGTAGTAATGAGCCAGGATGATGGCCTTGCGCTTCTTTTTCAGCTCCGCAATGGCCTCAGGCAGATGCTCAGCCGGGGGGCAGCCCGCCCCTGCTCCCAAGAACTCCACGGAAGACGCTTGAGGATGATCCACCACTCCAACCTGGCGATGGCCTCCATCCATGGGACAGTCCCGTCCTGACAACTCCATGGAGTCAAGCCTAGTGGGGAAAGACTGCCTCCCTCAAGGAGCGGATCTTCAGGTGGCGATTGCCGGAGATCTGCATGATCAATGGGATCGCTCCGATGAGGAATTGCTTCTGGCACTGGCACCGGATGGTTTGCTTGTGGTGGGGGATCTCAGCAATGGCAAGAGCAGAATTCCCCGGTCACTGGCCCGGTTGCCCCTCCCTGTGGCCTGTGTCCTCGGCAACCACGATTCAGGACAAGATCCCACGGGCGAATCGTTGCAACTCCAGCTCACTCTTCTTGGGGACAGGCACTGTGGCTGGGGTCTTCGGGAACTGAGGCCGCCAGGGCTGGCGGTGGTGGGGGGCCGGCCCTGCACGGCTGGGGGTGGCTATCACCTGTCCAAGGCCATGCAGGCCGTCTATGGCCCCGTGGCGCTGGAAGAATCGGTGGAACGGATCTGTGGGGCAGCCTTGCGGGCCGATCCCGCCCTGCCCCTGGTGCTCCTCGCCCACTCAGGGCCAGCGGGCCTTGGGAGCCAGGCTAAGGATCCCTGCGGACGGGATTGGAAGCAGCCCGCCTGCGACTGGGGGGATCAGGATCTGGCCCTGGCCATTGCCCGCATCCGCCGGGAGCGTCCCGTGCCTCTGGTGGTGTTCGGGCACATGCATCACCAGCTCAGGAGGGGTGGTGGGGAGCGGGTCAGCTTCTGTCGGGACCGCCAGGGCACGATGTATCTGAACACGGCCTCCGTGCCGCGCCATGGGGTGGATCTGCAGGGAAGGGCCCTGCGCCACCTGAGCTGGGTGCAGCTGGAGGCCCATGGAGAGATTCGGAAGGTGTCCCACCGCTGGTACGGATTGGACGGCACTCTCCTGTATGAGCAACAGCTGTGGCCCCTGCCCAGGCCCTGAACAACTTCATGTTGCTTTACACCTGCATCAGCAGCCACGGATACGGTCATGCCTCCCGTACCGCGTCTGTGCTCTGTGAGCTCGCCAGGAGGGCTCCGGAATGCCGGTTGGTGATCTCCACGGCTGTCGACCCCGGTTTTCTACAGCTGGCGATGGGAGACACCCCCTTTGAGCTCAGGCCCTGCCGCTGGGACATCGGGATGCTTCAGGCCAATGCCCTGGATCTGGATCCAGCCGGCACGCTGAAAGCGCTGGAGGGGCTTGAGGGCCGGTTACCCGCCCAGGTGGAGGCGGAAGCCGCCTGGCTGGCCGCTCAGCCATCGCGCCCCCTGATCCTGGCGGATGTGCCTCCGAGTGCGGCGTTGCTGGCGAAGCGCCTCGACTGTTCCCTGATCTGGTTGGCAAGTTTCGGCTGGGATGCCATTTATCGCCCCATTGGTGGGGCCTTTGTTCCCTGGGCTGACCTGGCCCTCGACCGGTATCGCCAGGGCGACCTGCTGCTGCGTTGCCCGCTTTCGCTGCCGATGGACTGGGATGTGCCCAGTGTGGATCTGGGCATCACCAGTTCCACCCCCCGCGTCGACCCTGGGCTGGTGGCCCAGCGCCTGAATTTGCCGTCGGATCGGGAGCGCTGTGTGCTGGTGAGTTTTGGGGGGTTGGGCATGGCGATGGACCCCACCTGGCTCAGCCTCTGGCCTGACCATGTGTTTGTGGGCGTGGATCCCCTCCTGCTCCAGGCCCCGAACGGCCGCTTGCTGCCGCCGGATCTCCGCCCCCTCGATGTGATGCCCTTGGTGGCGCGCATGATCACCAAGCCGGGGTACAGCAGTTTTTGCGAGGCGTTTCAGCAAGGGGTGGGGCTGCACGTGGTGCGACGGGAGGGATTCGCAGAGGCTCCCGTGCTCGAAATGGCCTTGAAAGACGAAGGTTGGCATCGCTTTCTGGACGAGGAGGCCTTTCGCAGGGGGGCCTGGGACCTTGATGCGCCTCTGCTGGCTCCCCGTGCCCCACGCTTGAGCGGGGATGGCAGCCATCGGGCCGCGGAGCTGCTGCATCGCCTGCTGGCGGACGTGACATGACTTCGTCCCTGTCACGTCGATAAAAAATGCCAAGGGGAGCCCAATTCAGGGCCCGCCATTGAGAATGGACGGTTTCTTGAGCGGCACCTGGCACATCGACACCCTTGATTAATTTAGGCAAATTGGCGCGAAGTTTCCGAGCGTTACTTCAGATATCTGAGGATTTTTCTCCCACACAAATCCTTGAAGTCAGGTCGGCGAAGTTTTCTTCCCCCTGGTTTTCTCCCTCCTCAGATCTCTCCGTATCCATCCAGTGATGCGATCTGTCCTCTGCCTGCACTCCATTGTTCAGCTCCCGACGACTTCCACTGGCTTGCCTCTGCCTTGGTTTGGGTCTGTTGTCGACAGCCCCTGCCCAGGCCACCGAGTCCTCCGCCTGGGACGAGGTTCAAACCCCTCCTCCTCAGGCTCGCGGCCTCGCCTACCTCCCTGCCCCTCCCACGAGTCCCGCTTCGTTTGCCATCACCCCTGAGCGACGCGCCCTTCTCAACACCATCCGTTACGCGGAAGGCACTTGGGCGAATGGTCAGGATGTGGGCTATCGCATCATGTTCGGCGGCAGCCTGATGCCTTCGCTTGAGCGCCATCCTGATCGGGTGATCTATTCCTCCCGATACGCCAGTGCGGCGGCCGGCGCCTACCAGTTCATGCCGTTCACCTGGAACATGGTGACCCAAAAGCTTGGTCTCACAGGTTTTGGTCCCGATTCCCAGGATCAGGGTGCCCTCTACCTGATCCAGCGCCGGGGTGCCTTGCATCTTGCCGATCGCGGCGAACTGACTGCGGAGCTGGCCGCGCGCCTGGCTCCGGAATGGGCATCCTTTCCCACCTTGGCCGGGAGCAGCTACTACGGCCAACCCGTGAAGCGGTTTGAAGACCTCAGGCGGTTCTACGAGGACAACCTCTCCCGCCTTCGTCAGCTCTCCCAGGATCAATGGCAACGGGTCGCCATCCAGCAGGTGAACACCTGTAAAGGCGACAGCCTGGAGTGCCAGCTGGAGTCGATCCGTCAGGCCAATCCCTGAGTGGTCCCCCGATCCATCCACCTCAGCCAGGCCCCTCTGGAGCCTGGCTTTTTTGTGCCCAAGAGCTTCAGGATTCCCCTTTTTGCAATCGCTCCTTGCCCAGGGTGGCCTGGGCGATCAGGTAGGCAGCCACGGCACCAGCGCCAAACCCCAATCCATTGCGGATCAAAGGAAGGAGATCATTGGTGCGGGTGATGATGGGAGCCACCCCAAAGACCCCGAAAAGAATGATCCACAGGGGGGAGAGCAACAGCACCCAAAGCCATTCAATCCGCCGTCCGGCTTGCCGGGGAAAGGCCGCAAATCCCACGATCAAGCCACCAAGAATCGAGGTGCACAGCGTGAGCAGCCATTGCTCCTGAGGAAGGCCTGGCACCACCTGACATCCCCCGATGGCCAGGCAGCCCTTCACGGCATGAAGCGCGTCCAGAACGGCGCCATCCCGTCCATGCTCACGCACGTAGTACTGGTTGCCATACCGGGTTTGCAGTTCCACCCAGAACGTGCGGGGCATCAGGGAGAACAAGGCATCACCCACATTGAAGTTGAGAAGATTCCCGCCCCGCTCATCGGCCACCAGGAGCAGGCTCCGCTCATCCAGATTCCAGAAGTCCTTCACCGCCAGGCCCGGCGTGCGGTCGTATTGGGTCAGCACCCTGAGTTTCCATCCGCTGGTGGAGGCGAACGCATCCAGTTCCGTCTCCAGGGCACGACGCTGTCCATCGGTGAGGATCCGTGCCAGATCAATCACAGAGGTGGGGTGATCGGGTAGGAGATCCGGATTGTCATCCGCCAGAGCGGACGACGCCCAGAGGGGATTCCAGACCAGTACCACCGCGAGCAGGATGGCCAGAGACCAGCGTCTGATCGTCCGACCCAACTCCGCCATTGAGGAACCCACCATGAAAGACCTCTCTCCGCAAACCAATCCCAGGCATTCTCCCTGATGTCTGGCGCTGTTCCGCAGTGGCTTCTCGACCGGTTGGCATGTGCAGGTGGATGGGTGCGCTTTCGCACCTACATGGATTGGGTTCTCCACGATCCCGAGCACGGGTATTACGGCAGGGGCCAGGCGCGTATCGGCCCGGGGGGAGATTTCGCCACCTCCCCGTCCCTCGGCCCCGAATTCGCCGAGCTGTTGCTCCCCCAGGTGATCGAATGGTTGGGGCAGATCCCCTCTGAGCACCTCCATCTGGTGGAGGCTGGCCCCGGCCAGGGCCAGCTGATTCAACAACTGATGCAGGGTCTCGCACGGGATCGGCCCGATCTGGCGGCTCGCACGGAGATCGTGCTGGTGGAGCCCAACCCGGGCATGGTGGCCCTCCAGCGCAGGCAACTGGCAGGCTCTCCTCTCGCCGTGCGCTGGTCGAGCTGGGAGGAGCTGCGTCAGGCTCCCCTTCAGGGGGTGGTGCTGGCCCATGAGGTGCTGGATGCCCTGGCGGTCGACCGGGTGGTGTGGGATGGCCATCTCTGGCGCTGGCAACTGGTGGCCCTGGAGGATCAGCGACTGGCGCTGGTGGCTGGCGAGGGGCTGCCACCGGAAGAGCAGCAGCGGATGGACCAGCTGGTGCCGTGCTCCAGTCCTCTGGAGTCCGGTTGGTGCACGGAGGTGCATGCAGGAATGGCGCCCTGGTTTACGGCATGTGCCAGCGCACTCCAGGAGGGGGTGCTTCTGGTGATCGACTACGCCATGGAGGCCAGGCGGTACTACGCCCCATCCCGTCGAGACGGCACCCTCATGGCCTACCGCCAGCAGCAGGCCAGCACCGATCCGCTCCAGGCGCCTGGCGAATGGGATCTCACCTCCCACGTGTGTGTGGAGACCGCCCAGGAGGCCGCCGCCGCCGCCGGTTGGTGCTTCCTTGGACAACGGCGTCAGGGGGAGGCCCTGCTGGCCCTGGGACTGGCTGAGCGATTGGCCAACCTGGGGCAGTCTCCCCAGGCCGAGCTGGCGGAGGTGCTGGCCCAACGGGAGCAACTTCTGCGCCTGGTGGATCCTCGTGCCACGGGGGAGTTTCGTTGGCTGGTGTTCGCGCGCTCCGGCCGGCCCTCTGGCGCATCGGCGATCCAGAGCCGGTGCCTCTGCGATCCCCCCCCTATGGCAGATCCGCCCCCCTGAGGGGGATCAGGTTCGAGGGCCTGCCTGATGGATGCGCAAGGTTTCCAGGATGGTGCCCTCGTCCACATCGTCTCGGATCACCACCTGGCCGATGGCGGTGGGCAACACAAAGCGCACCAGGCCCTGGCGCACTTTCTTGTCGCTCTGGAGGGTGTGCAGCACGGCCTCAGGATCCAGTGGCGGCACCTGCAGGGGGAGGCCCGCGGCGGCAACCAGAGCCCTCTGGCGCCCCTCCGCATCCGCATCCCAGAGGTTCATCCGGCGGGCGATCGTGCCGGCCATCACCATCCCCAGGCCGACGGCTTCGCCATGAAGAAAGGTTGTATAGCCCGTGAGGGTCTCCACCACATGGCCCAGGGTGTGGCCGTAGTTCAGCACCGCCCGGAGCCCTCCCTCCCGCTCATCGGCGGCCACCACCTGGGCCTTGGCGCCGGCAGACCGTTCGAGGATGTCCTGGAGCAATGGCCCGCCCACCGCATCGAGGGACGCGAGACCCCCCGAGGGATCCAACCGGGCCTGGGCTTCCAGCGCTTCAAAGAGGGTTGGATCCCCGATCACGCCGTACTTGATCACCTCAGCCATGCCGGCCCGAAACTCGCGCTCCGGCAGGGTGCCCAGCACCTCGGGATCGATCAGCACCGCTTTCGGCTGGTGGAACGCCCCGATCAGATTCTTTCCTCCTGGGTGATTCACCCCGGTCTTGCCGCCGATGGCCGCATCCACCATGGCCAGGAGGGTTGTGGGCACCTGCACCACGGCCACACCCCGGAGCCAGGTGGCTGCGGCAAAGCCCACCATGTCGCCCACCACTCCACCGCCGAGGGCCACCATCAGGGAACTGCGCTCCAGCCGGTTCTGCTGGGCGGCGTCATAGATGGTGGCCACGGTGGCCAGGGTTTTCTGCTCCTCACCGGCTTCCAGCACCAGGGAACTCACCTCCAGGCCGGCCTCCCGCAGGCTGTGTTCGGCCCGCTGGCCATAGTGGGCATGCACCACCGGGTTGCTCACGAGCAACACCCTGCTGCCGGGGCGCACCGCATGGGTGGTCACCCACTGCCCCAGACGTTGCAGACCCCCTGCCTGGATCACAATGGGGTAAGGATCGTGGGGAAGGGCCACCTGCAGAACCCTCTCTGTGGCGCTGACAAAGGCTTGGGCTTGGGCACACATGGGAGACCTGCGTAGGCTCTGGCGATGGCTCCATTCTCTTCTGCCAATCCTGCGCCGGATCAGGCGGAGGGATCACCGTCATCTGGCCGGGTGGTGCCCTGGCTGTTTTTGGCTCCCGCCCTCGCCCTGTTGCTGCTGTCTGTGCTGATCCCTGCAGCCATGGCTCTCCTGCTGAGCTTTACCACCAGCGGCCTAGATGTGGATGCGCCGCTTCAGTTCATTGGCCTGGCCAATCTGCGCCGCCTTCTGAGCGATCCGATGATGGGTCGGGTGACGCTCACCACCTTTCTGTATCTGATCGGCGTGGTGCCACCCATCGTGCTGGGATCGCTGGCTCTGGCTGTTCTCGTGAACCGCCGCCTGCCCGGCATCCACCTGCTCCGGGCCGCCTACTACACCCCGGTACTGGTGTCCCTTGTGGTGGCGGCCATCGCCTTCCGCTGGCTCTACGCGGAGAACGGCCTGATCAATGGCTGGCTCAAAACGCTCCTTGGCGCCTCCTTCACCCCGATCGGTTTTCTCACCTCACCCGCCCTGGCGTTGCCCTCCGTGATGCTGGTCACCTTCTGGAAGGGCCTGGGGTACTACATGGTGATCTTTCTTGCCGGCCTCCAGGGAATCCCTGCCGAGCTCTACGAAGCGGCGGCCCTGGATGGTTGTGAGGGCTGGAGTCGGCACCGTCATGTCACCCTTCCGCTCCTGATGCCTTATGTGTCCTTGGTGGCCGTGATCTCTGCCCTGGGAGCCACGAAGGTGTTTGAGGAGGTGTTCCTCATGACCCAGGGTGGGCCGGCGGACTCCACCCGCACCCTGGTGTACTACGTGTACGACCAGGCCTTTGGGGAACTGGAAATCAGCTATGCCTGCACGGTGGGATTGGCTCTGTTTCTCTTCGTGCTCCTGCTCAGCCTGCTGCGTTCCCTCATCGCCGGTGATCGCCCAATGGCCTAGCACCATGCGATGGTGAACAGCAGCAGGATCCAGGGCGTGACAGGCAGCGCTTCCATTGGAATTGTGGGAGGGGGCCAACTGGCCTGGATGCTGGCGAGAGAGGCCAGAAAACTGGGCGTGGATCTTCACGTGCAAACCCCGGATCCCCACGATCCAGCCACCCGGGAGGCCGCCAGTGTGGTGCTTGGCCGGTTGGATGACGTGGCGGCCACCCGCTCCCTGGCCCAGCGGGCTGGCCAGATCAGCTTCGAGAATGAATGGGTGCCCATCACCGAGCTGGAGGCCCTGGAGAAGGAGGGGGTTCCCTTCCTGCCCGCCCTGACATCCCTGGCCCCCTTGATCAACAAGCGGAGTCAGCGCCAGCTCCTCAACCAGCTGAATCTGCCCACCCCCCATTGGGCGCCCATGGAGGCGGCCTACCCTCCTCCCCCCCGTGGGGAGGGGGAGAACGATCAGCTTTCGGGCGACGACACCTGGGGAGGGGATCCTGCCGCGGAGCAGGAGATCCCCTACGACCCCACGCCGCGGCTGCCGGAGGGCCTCAGCTTCCCTGTGATGGCCAAGGCAGCAAGCGGGGGCTACGACGGCAAGGGCACATGCATTCTCTCCACCCAGAGCGGGCTGGAGGCCCATCTGGCCAGCCATCCCGCAGAGGATTGGCTGTTGGAAGAACACGTGGCGTTCGAGATGGAACTGGCCCAGGTGGTCTGCCGCGATCAACTGGGGCAGGTGCGCTGCTTTCCTCTGGTGCAGACCCACCAGCGGGATCAGGTGTGCGACTGGGTGCTGTATCCCGCCCCGGTCCCCCATGCGGTGGAGGCCTATGCCCGCAATGTGGCCATGTCCTTGGTCACGTCGCTGAACTACGTGGGCGTGATGGGCATCGAGTTTTTTTATGGTCCGCGTGGGTTGATGGTGAATGAGGTGGCACCCCGGGTGCACAATTCCGGCCATCTCACCCTGGAGGCGTGCCGCACCAATCAATTTGCCCAGCAGGTGCGGATTGTGGCGGGCCTCCCCATGGGGCTCACGGAGCCCCATGTGAAAGGAGCCCTGATGGTGAACCTTCTTGGCTATGCCCCCAGCGGGAGTGCGGAGGCACAGGCCGACCATCTGCGCCAGCGGGAGAGCCTTGAGGCCATGGAGGGGGCCACGCTCCACTGGTATGGCAAGGGGGCCCGCTTGGGGCGCAAACTGGGCCATGTCACGGTCCTGCTCCAGGCGGACACTCCGGAGCAACGGGAGAAGGAGTGCGCCAGACGACTGGAGGAGGTTCGTGCGGTGTGGCCCTGGCCGGAGCAGCTGGGGCCGGAATGAAGGCCAAGGGCCGGGATCGAAAGCCGCTCCGTACCCCTTAAAGTGTTTGCGAACTGCTGTGTTGGTGACTGCCTTTCACAGTTTTCTGATCTGACTCCTTTTTCGACATGGGGAGTCTGCGGCGGCGGCGACGTAGGCCAGCCTTGTAGCTGGAAATGAAGCTCCGCTTTTGAAGCCCCTTCTGGTTCCACCAGGTCGAACACTGGGGCAAGACGGCACAGCGGTTCACCCCTTTCGGATCGGTTAATCACCGATTGCGACCTCAACGGGAGTTCAGGAGGTTGTCGATCCGCTCCTGCAGGGCCTCCCGGCTCAAGGTGGTCACCACGAACACCTCCTGGGCCGTGCCTGCCCGTCGTGCGTTCACCTTGTGTCCACCTGTGATGGGGGTGGACACCTTCAGCGAGAGAAGGGACGACCGGCCCCGCACCCGGCTGATCACCGCGGGGGTCACCGTGCTGATGCCCGGGTCTGCAGCAAGACGCTTCAACAGGGGAATGAGCCCCTCGATATAGGTGCTGTGGGTGATCACCACACGTCCCATGGGGGTCAGCTGAAGTCCAGCGGGGCCATGGTGAGGCCCTCCGCCGCGAGCTGCTGGTGGTAGAGCTCACCCTGCTCCTGGGGGCCGCTCCACACCACCGCGGCCCCTTCCCCATCGATCTGGTGGGCCAGCGTCCAGGCCTGGTCGGGGGTCATGCCGGGGATGTAGCGCACCAGCACGTTCACCACATGCTCGAAGGTGTTGATGTCATCGTCCAGAACGATCACCCGCACCCGGGGGTAAGGCGCCTGCTGCCTGGATGGGCGAACCTGCCGTTCCGGGGTGGCGAGCGGCGAGCGCGTCATGGCAGGACAACCATTGCAAGGAACAGGGGGAGTGTAGGTAAGCTGCGCTGAGTGTCATGATCGCCTCCATGCTGATCACTCTCGGTTGGGCTGCTCTTGCTGCCAGCTTCACCTTTTCGATCGCGATGGTGATCTGGGGACGCAACGGTGATAACACTCTCAATTTCTGACGTTCTCCCCCCACCCTCCACGCTTCTTGCCGGCCTGGCTTCCGGGTTGCTCCTTTTCGTCACCCTCGGCGTGATCTATCTCTCCGCCGTTGATTGGCAAGACAAGCGCCGGCGTCGGGCCGATCAACCTCGGAAGCGATGAGCCCCCCATCCCCCAGTCCCACTCTTCTGGTGGATCCGGAAGCGTGGGAGCGGGCAGGACAGCTCCTGGTGGCCCCCCCGACAGAAGCGGCTGATGCGCTTCCGCCCCTGGGTGATCTGCTGGACAAACTTCTGCTCCTCCAGCGGAAGAGCAGGGACCATCGCAGCGACCCTTTTCCTCTGGCCAGCCTGCTCCGGTTGGGACGGCCCTTGATGGAACAGCCGTGGTCACCTTTGGAGCGGGAGCAGATTCGGCAGGCCGCCGACCAGTGGCGGCGAGAGCTGGTGGGTGACACGGTGAGCTATGTGGTGAATCGCAACCTGAATCCCTCCAATCACTGCGTGTTGCGCTGTGGTTTCTGTGCCTATCGGCGCTCGGAGGGAGAGAAGGGTGCGTTTCGCTTGGAGCGCTCCGAGCTCCGGGAGCGGGCGGCCGAAGCCCAGGCTCTTGGGGCCACTGAGGTGTGCCTGCAGGCGGGGCTCGATCCGGAGGCCACCCTGAATGGGAGCCACCTCGACCATGCAGCGGCCCTGCTGGCGGATCTCAAAGAAGCGGCCCCAGGTTTGCATGTGCATGGCTTTTCCCCCCAGGAACTTCTGTTCCTGGCCCACCGCGACAACCTTCCCCTGGCGGAGGTGATTGCCACCTTGCGCCAGGCAGGACTGGGCTCGGTTCCCGGCACAGCTGCGGAAGTGCTGTGCTCCCGGGTCAGGCAGTTGATCTGTCCGGAAAAGCTCTCCGCCCGGGCCTGGGTGGCTGTGATCCGCCAGGTTCATCAGGCGGGCTTGCCCTCCACCAGCACCCTGATGGCCGGCCATGTGGAAACGCCGGGCGAACAGCTGGCCCATCTCTGCACCCTGGCCGCGCTGCAGCGAGAGGCCTGGCTGGGTGGCCAGAGCGGGTTCACGGAATTCATCCTGTTGCCCTTCGTCGGCGCCTCCGCACCAGCCCCCCTCCGGGCCAGGGTGGGACGGGATCAGCCCGATTCCCAGGCCATGCTGCTGCTCACCGCCCAGGCCCGCCTGTTGCTGGGCCCCTGGATCCCCCATCACCAATCCAGCTGGGTGAAGCTCACCCTGCCGGTGGCCGCAGACGCGTTGGAGTGGGGTTGTGACGACCTGGGGGGCACCCTGATGGAGGAACACATCAGCACCATGGCAGGGGCGGCCGGAGGCACGCGCCAGAGCGTGGCGGCGCTGGAAGGGGCTGCCCGCAGCAAACACCGGCCTGTTCGCCAGCGCACCACCCTTTACGGTGCAACCGCTGCAAGCTGCTGATTCGCCGAAGGGATGAAGGTCGATCCGAGAATTCCCCGACTGCCGCTGGGTATCACCCTTCTCACCACCCTGGCGTTCCTGCTGGTGCCATCGCTTGCCTTGCGCCGCATGCCCAGGCCCCAGGCGGTGGGGTTGGAAAAGCTCATGGCCAACGCCAGTCTGTTGCAGAGCTTTCGCCCCACCCCCGATCGGCCTGTGCCCGGCCTCTGGAAGGAGCGACTGGGAGAAGCCTCAGCGGGGAAACTCTGGCGCTTTCAGACCCGCACCTGGTGGCAATTCTGGGATGGCCATGCAGACGGCCAACCGTTTCTTGCCCTCTCAGCCCGGGGATTGCCGGACGCTTTCCTGCGATCGGTTCCCATTGCCCCGCTTCGGGTTGGCGACCTGGCGATCTTTTCTCCCGATCCCCAGTCGCGGCAGATCCTGAATGATCGGCTGCAACCCCAGGTGCGTCGCTCCCAGGGACTGCGACTCCGCTGTTTGCCCCGATTGGAACGGGAGCAGGCCGTCTTCTGGCGTCCGGCAGGCCTGGGGGTGCTCCTGGGCCCCCTCTCCCCCCTTCTGCAGAATTTTCAGGAGGGCTGCCTGAGCCTCACCATCGAAGGGGCTGGGCTCGACTGGTCTGGGGAAGCCGCCTCTGTGGAGGGGATGGTGATCCAGGTGCCCCAGGGAATGGCATTGCCGCCCTCACCGCCGCCTCAGATGGCACTGGCAAAGGACGGGCTCCTCGAGGTGCATGGGGCGTCCCTCGATCCGCTGATCTCAGGCCTGCTGGCCAGGGAACTGATCCGCCAACCCCTGGCGGAACGGTATGGGCTCGGCCCGCAGCAGATTCAGCTTCTGAGGACAACCCCGTTTCGTCTGGTGCTTCGCCCCAGTGGCGATCGGGCGTTTCAGGCGTCCCTGGAGCTCACCGTGGCCGTGGGACGCCATCAGGCCCAATGGGAGGGGGTGTTGAAACGCCTGTCCCAGCGCCTGGGCAAAGAGGGGCTCCGCCCCAGGGTGCCATCCACCCCTGGCCTCACCCTGTGGCAGCGGAAGGATGGGGTGGGATTGGGGGGCTGGGGGTGGCAGAAGGGCAGGCTGAAGGGCACGGATCAGATCACCCTTTTTCTCGGTCCCCAGCCTTCAGGGCTGCAGCCGTGGGCAGGCCCTGAGGCGGCAGGAAAGGGTGGGCTGGTGATGATGGCGCGCCCCAAGGCCCTGGCGGATCTGGGGCTTCTACCGCCCGATCTGCCGGAGGTGGTGCGGCGTAGCAGCTCCCTGTGGATCCAGGCAGGTCCCTTCCCTGGTTATGGCCAGGGGGCGCCTCTCAGCCGGCTTCAGGGGTCTCTGGAGATTCAGCCGTAAGAAGGCGCTCCTTGCGCCGTCGATCCGCTGCCACCGTTTCCTCCATGAGTTCCACGGCCTGAGCGAGCTTTTCGAGATTGGTGGCATAAAGGGCGAGATCCTTATCCACCCGATCTTTCAACAGCCCCATGGCAGCGGCTGTGTCGTGGGCAAACTGCCTCAGGGCCTGGGGATCCATGGAATCCGCCCCTCTGGCCTCCTCTAACAGGGCCAGCAGACCAACCGCCATCAGCCGGGAGTAGTGGAAATCATCCCGGCGAACGTTGGCCAGGGCTTCCCGGAGAAGGTCGGGGGCTCCCTCCCCCTGGGAGTCGATCCACGCTTTCACCTGCTCCACGGAATGCTGTCCGATGGAAGCCAGAGCCTGATCGCGTTGGGAGCGCAGGGAGGAAGCATCCAATCCACAGGCGGCACAGAGGGCCGTAAAAAGTTCAGCGGTTTGCTCCGGGGGCCGATAGCCCCGGGTGCCCATGTCAAACACCTGCACCAGCCCAAGGGCGAAGAGGGGATCGGCCTGAAAACCACGCTGCTTACTGAGCAGGTGAAGTTCCACCAGGAGTTCATCCACCAGCCGCCGATACAGCGGACTGATCACATGGGGAAAGGCAGCATGGAAAGCTCTCTTGCTGTCGGCAACAGTGAGAAAGGGGCTCACGCGGCACTCATGATCAGACGTCTGAGACCATAGCGGTGCCCAGACCCCTCCAGGCAGCCCCCACGAAGATCCGGAGGCTGATGGCTAGGATTCAGGCAGTTTGGTCTGTGCCTTCCATGATCCCGATTGTCATCGAGGAATCTGGACGCGGGGAGAGGGCGTTTGATATTTATTCCCGCCTTCTGCGTGAGCGAATCATTTTTCTCGGTGAGCCCGTCACAGCCGAATCTGCGAATCGGGTCGTGGCCCAGCTTCTTTTTCTGGAGGCAGAGGATCCGGACAAAGATGTGTTCATGTATATCAACTCCCCTGGAGGTTCCGTCTACGACGGCCTCGGTATTTTCGACACGATGCAGCACATCAAACCCGATGTGCAAACCGTCTGCGTGGGTTTGGCTGCCAGCATGGGAGCCTTCCTGCTCTGCGCCGGCACCCCTGGGAAGCGCAGCAGCCTCACCCACTCAAGAATCATGATCCACCAGCCCCTGGGAGGGGCGAGGGGGCAGGCCAGCGATATCCGCATCCAGGCGGACGAAATCCTTTATCTCAAACAAAAGCTGAATCAGGAGCTGGCTGATCGAACGGGTCAACCGCTCACCCGGATTCAGGAGGACACGGATCGGGATTTCTTTATGTCACCGGCGGAAGCGGTGGCCTATGGCCTGATCGATAAGGTGATCGATAAACGATCCGTGCGTCCGCTCTGAGACAGGCATCGCGGAAGCTGATGCCAAGGATCCCAAACAAAAACCCCTCTTCTGGATCGAAGAGGGGTTTTCTTTGATCGGCCTTGTCGACAGGGAAGATCGGCAACCCTGGCCCTGATCAGGTGGAACTCACCGAGGGTTCAAGCAGGGGGGAGAAACGATCCTTGGCAGGGATCTGGGCGAACTCAGACACAATCGCCCGGAATTCGTCACCGTCAAGAGTTTCCTTTTCGATCAACACATCCACCAGGCGATCCATGCATTCGCGGTGCTGGCTCACCAGTGCTTTGGTGTCCTGATAGGACTGGAAGACGATCTGGCGCACAGCCAGATCGATCTTGGACGCCACCGCATCCGACAGATCGCTTCGGGTCATCAGATCGCGACCCAGGAACACCTCTTGATTCCCGGCTTCGAGGGATACAGGCCCAAGATCACTCATGCCGAAACGGGTGACCATCTGCCGGGCCAGGGAGGCCACCTGTTGGATGTCGCCACCGGCACCGGTGGTCACCTCGGCATGACCGAACACCACATCCTCCGCAGCCCGTCCACCCAGAGCGCCCATGATCCGGGCCTTGAGCTGGGCACGGCTCACCAGCATCTGTTCTTCATCGGGGGCGAACCAGGTAAGGCCCTGCGCTTGGCCCCGTGGAATCAGGGTGACCTTCTGCACGGGATCATGGTTGGCCACAAGGGTGCCCACCAGAGCGTGGCCAACTTCGTGATAAGCGATCAATCGCTTGCTCCTGCCATCGGTGAGGGGTTTGCCCTCCATACCGGCGATCACACGATCGACGGCATCATCAATTTCACCAAGGGTGATGGCATCCTTTCGACGGCGGGCCGTGAGAATCGCGGCTTCATTGAGCAGGTTGGCCAGGTCGGCACCGGTGAATCCAGGGGTACGCCGGGCGATGGCCTCAAGAGACACCTCAGGGGCCAGCTTTTTGTTGCGGCAATGCACGTTGAGAATGGAAAGCCTGCCCTTGATGTCAGGCGCATCCACACTCACCTGGCGATCAAAACGGCCTGGGCGCATCAGGGCCGAATCGAGCACATCGGGGCGGTTTGTTGCAGCGATGATGATGATGCCGCTATTTCCTTCAAAACCATCCATCTCGGTGAGGAGCTGATTGAGAGTCTGTTCCCGCTCATCGTTGCCTCCGCCGATCCCGGCGCCCCGCTGACGGCCGACCGCGTCGATCTCATCGATGAAGATCAGGCAAGGGCTGTTTTCCTTGGCCCGCTTGAAGAGGTCGCGGACGCGACTGGCGCCGACCCCCACAAACATCTCCACAAATTCCGAACCTGAGAGGGAGAAGAAAGGAACGCCTGCCTCGCCTGCGATGGCCTTGGCAAGAAGGGTTTTGCCCGTGCCCGGAGGGCCCACCAACAACACACCTTTGGGAATCTTGGCGCCAATGGAGGTGAAACGTTCGGGAGTTTTCAGGAAGGTCACCACCTCTTGAAGATCTTGTTTGGCTTCTTCCACACCGGCCACATCTTCAAACTTCACTCCGGTTTCCGCCTCCATGAGGAAGCGGGCTTTGGTTTTGCCGAACTGCATGGCCTGGCCAGGGCCACCCGGCATTCCAGAGGAACGCCTGGCAAGAAAAATCAGGGAACCGATCAGAAGAAGGGGGAAGAGGAGATTGCCCAATACACCCACGAGAGGAGGAGCTGGCTTGGGTGCATGCACATCAAAACTGATGGATTGATCCTTCAGCTTGCCGAGCAGATCAGGGGCAATACCGGGCAGATCGACACGCAACCGTTGGACCCGATTGTCGAGATCAGCATCAACAATTTCCACAACAGCCGTCCGACCCGAATTATAGAAATCTACCGAGTTCACACGGCCTGAATCCACATAGTCCAGGAAGCGTCCGTAGGTCATCCGGCCAACCGCTGTGTTTGCCGGAGACTTCAGAGGGCTGGTGGACAGGCTGGAGCCGTTTCCACTCAGGAGCTGCCATCCAAGGAATCCTGCAATGAGAAGCGGGAGGGCCCAGAGAGCAAGGAGGCGCCAGCGCTGATTCATGCAGATGGGAAGATCTTGAACAAGTGTAAAGGAGATCCACACCCACTGAGGCCGCGGGATCTGAAAAACAGGGGTGGGTCAGCTTGCCTGAAGCCAGGGCGTGGTGTTCAAGGCGGAGGAGTTGGACGGAAACATGCCATCCGGGGCGGGCTGGCTGGCTTGCGGAGCCTGCTCTGCCAGCAGTTGTTCCGCACTGAAGGATTCCAGCAACTCGGGGCCATACAGCCCATGGGACCAGATCTTCACCTCACTCAACGATGGACAGGCAAAGGCAAGAAGCTCGAAGGGAAAAACCACCCGCTCCAGAAAGAACTCGTTGCTGCCACAGCAACGGAGAATCACCATCCGATCCGTGGTGTTGCGGTAAGTGCAATCCAGCAGCACCCCCTGGACAGTCGAGGTGGCAAGGCTCACATCTGGGCTGTCCAACGGGTGATCAAAGCAAAGTCTGTCCCTTATAGCCAGTCCCCCTGGGAGGGAGTTTGTGTGGACGACAACACTTTCCCAGTCTTAATGATTTTCTCCTGTTTGCGGTTTCACCTGTCCCATCGGACGGGCGACTCAAAGACTGCGCAGGGCAACGATCGGATCAAGTGCTGCGGCCCGTCTGGCAGGGACCACGCCAAAAAAGAGGCCAATGGCCCCTGAAAAGGCAATGGTGGACAGCACCAACCCGGGGCCGATGGTGGCCGGGAGGGGAGTGATCACGGCCACCAGGGTGACGGCACCCACCCCAAGAAGTCCTCCTACGCAGCCACCCACGCTGGAGAGAATCAGCGATTCCACCAGAAACTGCTTGAGCACGTCGCTGCTGCGAGCACCGAGGGCCTTGCGCAAGCCGATTTCCTCTGTGCGCTCGCTGACAGCGACAAGCATGATGTTCATGATCCCAATCCCTCCGACAAAGAGAGAGATGCCGCCAATGGCTCCGAGCAGCAGGGTCAACCCACCGGTGATGGTCTGCACGATGGACAGGGCATCTTTCTGGGACCGAACGGCAAAATCATCGTCCCGGAGGATGCGATGCCGCTGCCTGAGCAGGTTCGTGATCTGAAAGGAGGCTGCCCCCATGCTGGCCTCATCCTTTGCTTCCACGCTGATGAAACTCAGGCTGATGCCATAGGTGGGATCCCTGCCGCTGAGCCGACTCACCATGGTGCTGAGCGGAAGGTAGGCCGCCTCGTCCTGGTTGCTGCCGAACACCGCACCCTTGGGTTCCAGAACGCCGATCACCTCAAAGGATTGGTCCCGGATCCGCAGCCGCTTGCCCACCGCCTGGCCGAGGGGAAAAACCTTGTCCTTGAGGTCTGGCCCGAGAACCACCACGTTGCGAGCCCCCTCCAGATCGCTCTGGCTGATGAAGCGCCCCTGCGCCATCTCAAAGCTGCGCACGCCCAGAAACTCCGGCGTCACCCCGCTGATGGTGGCCGAGGAGGTGGATGAGCCGGCTTGCACCACCTCCAACAGGGAAATCTGGGGCGCCACCCGTCTCACGGAAGGAACCTGTTCGGCGATGGCGTCCGCGTCTTCCAGGATGAGGGTTTTGGGTGTGTCCAGACCCTGACGACGCGTGTCGTTCCGTCCAGGAACCACGAACAGCACGTTCGGGCCAAGGGCGGTGAGCTGGTCGTCCGCCAGCCGTTGGGCCCCCTTCCCCAAGCCCACCAAGGTGATCACGGAAGCATTCCCGATCACGATGCCCAGCATAGTGAGCACACTTCTCAAGCGATGGCCCTTGAGGGTGGCCACAGCCATGGAGGCTGTCTCCCTGAAGGGAACCGTTGCTTTTGGCATCGCCGCCAGGGGTCAGGGAGGGGGTTGGTTTACAGCGGATTCACGCCTTGCGGAAGTTTATGGCTGCGGGTTCCACGGTGAACCACCCCCTGGTGGATCTCGAGCGTCACGATTTCACCCTGCCGGAGGTCGTCGGTGGCATTGGCCACGCCAACGATCACGGGAATTCCCAGACGTTCGGCGATCACGGCCACATGGCTGTGGCGCCCCTCGATCTCGGCAATGATGCCGCGGGCCTTGCGAATGGCCTCCAGATAGGCCGCCGTGGTGTCGCGAACCACAAGAATCTCCCCGTTTTCCACCCTTGCGGCCTCCTCTGGAGTTTGGGCCAGGCGCACCTTGCCGCTGACCGACCCACTGCCGATCCCCGTCCCCCGTCCAAGGACCGCTGAAACGATCCCCACCTTCACCAGATCGGTGGAGCCGCTCACCCCTTCAAGGGTGCCGGCCGTCTGAACCACCAGATCCCCTTCTTTCAAGAGGCTCTTCTGCTGGGCCACACCCATGGCCAGGCTGAAGGTGCTTTCCGCTGAAGCCTGCTGGGGAATGAGAAGGGGGTTCACGCCCCACACCAGCTGCAGCTGGCGGGCCACGGACACCTCACAGGTGATGGCCAGGATGGGGGTGCTGGGACGGAATTTGCTGACGTTGCGTGCCGTGGATCCGGATTGGGTGAGGGGCAGGATGGCTGCCGCATTCAGCTGCCGGGCAATGCTGCTCACCGCCTGGCTGATGGCATTGGGAATGGTGGTGGCCATCTGGCCATCCAGCACCCGCTGGGGATAATCCCGTTCAATGCGGCGGGCGATGCGGGCCATTGTGGCCACCGCCTCCACCGGATAGTCCCCCACCGCCGTTTCATTGGAAAGCATGACGGCATCTGTGCCATCGAGGATGGCGTTGGCCACATCACTCACTTCCGCCCGGGTGGGCCGTGGCGACGAGGCCATGGAATCCAGCATCTGGGTGGCCGTGATGATCGGGATCCCGAGGCTGTTCGCTTTGCGGATGAGTTCCTTCTGCAACAGAGGCACCTCCTCCGCAGGCATCTCCACGCCCAGATCGCCCCGGGCCACCATCACGCCATCGCAGAGGGGCAAGATGGAATCGATGGCTTCAATGGCCTCAAATTTTTCGATCTTGGCCACCACGGGAGTGGTGGCACCCTGGCCCCGGATCAGTTCACGAATTTCCAGGATATCGGAGGGGTTTCTCACAAAGCTCAGGGCGATCCAATCGACGCCTTGCTGCAAACCGAAGGACAGATCTTTCCTGTCTTTGGAGGTGAGAGCGCGGATGGAGAGTTGCACATCGGGGAAGTTCACCCCCTTGTTGTTGGAGAGCACACCACCCACCGTCACCCGGCACTGCAGGGTTTGGTTGTCCAGGTCGACATGCTCCACCACCATCTCCACCCGACCGTCATCGAGAAGAATGCGGCTCCCGGTCGGCACTTCCTCCACAAGACGGTTGTAGGTGACCGTGGCGATCTCCCTGTTGCAGGCCACATCCTTGGACGTGAGCGCAAAGGGATCTCCCACAGCCAGGGTGATGGGGCCGAGTTCAAAGCGTCCCAGCCGGATCTTGGGCCCTTGAAGATCCTGGAGGATGCCGATGTGCACGCCCATCTCATGGGCCACCTGGCGGATCGTGGCGATGCGCTGGGCGTGTTCGCTGTGATCCCCGTGGGAAAAGTTCAGACGGAACGTGGTGGCTCCCGCTTCGATCAAGGCGCGGAGCATGGCGGGGGATTCCGTGGCGGGGCCGATCGTGGCCACGATCTTGGTGCGACGCATTGGAATGCCCGGGCCTGCAGATAGCCGGAAACTACCATCCGTGCCACCCACCCCACGCTCGCGATGGACCTCCACACCTACCAGGCCCGTGCAGCCGACACGGCGCTCTATCCCGATGTGGGCTCCAATCCCATCTATCCCACCCTCGGGCTTTGCGGAGAGGCCGGAGAAGTGGCCGACAAGGTGAAGAAAGTGCTGCGCGACCACGGGGGGGTCTTCAGTGAGCAGATCCGCGCCGATCTGGCCCTGGAACTGGGGGATGTGCTCTGGTATGTGGCACGGTTAGCGAGCGAGCTGAACCTCAGCCTGGAGGCGGTGGCAGAGGGAAATCTCAGCAAACTGGCCAGCCGGGCTGCGCGTAACGTGATTGCTGGAAGTGGAGATCAGCGGTGAACAGTCGGCGGGCCCGATGGCTGACGGCCAGATGCCTGGCGGTGCTGGCCTTGCTGCTGAGCCTGCTCGGTGCGCCTGGAGCCGCTTTCGCCGCTGAACTCAAGGTGGAGGGGATCCAATTGTCTCCCTGCCCCGCCAGTGATGCGGGCAACCAGCCCAAGCGATCCGTGGAAGCCACCTGCTATGCCCTGCGGGGTGAGGTGATCAACCCCACGAAACACCCGGTGGTGGATACGGATGTGTTTGCCGTGATCCTCGACAACAGTGGCGAACCGGTGTTGCCCAACCGCACCAGGGTGGGCAGCATCGGGGATGTGCCGCCTGGACGGTCCTCCTTTGCCCTGCGCCTCGCGGTGCCGGCAGGCACGCCCGGGCCCTTCCGGGTGGGCTTGGTGAAAGCCCGGGGGTTCAACGCTCCGGTGCGCACCCGGGCTGGCGAAGGTGATGAACAGTTGCCGCTGGAGCAAGACCTGAGCAGCTAGGGCTCAAAGACCAGGGGCGGCGGAGGCGAGGAGCACCACGCTCTGCTCAAGCAGGGTCTGCAGCAGCTGAAGAGACAGAAAGGCCACGATGGCCGAAAGGTCCAGACCGCCGATGGGGGGAATGAAGCCGCGGAACAGATTGAGAAAGGGGTCGGTGATCGAGGAGATGGCCGAAAGAATCGGGTTGCCCCAGTCCAGGTTGGGGAACCAGCTGAGGAGCACGCGCACAATCAACACCAGGGTGTAGATCTGCAGGGTCTGGCTCAACACTTCAACAATCTGCGCCAGGGCAGCCATGGAAACATCTGTGGACAGCCCTCAGTGTATGGAACCGATCCCTAGGCAGCCGAACCCTCATCGACAAGGGGCGGATGGGGGGGCCTGGTTTCGGTCCGTTGATCGATGGCAAAGGTGCGGTGAAATTTTTCACTCAGGGTCAACCAGTAGGAACGGCCGTCGCTTTGGCGTTTGCGCTCGATGAAGTTCTGTGCCAGCAATTCCTTGATGTGGTCGTAGGCCCCCGAGCCACGCAACTCCACGAGATCCGATTGGAGAATCCTCTTTTTCAGAGCGATCGTGGCCAGGGTTCGCAGGGCGGCCGTGGACAGGTCCACCGGGAGCAACACCTGCACAAGATCGTTCAGGCCCTGGCGCAGTTGCAGGCTGTAGGTCTGACCGTCCTGAAAGATTTCCAGAGCCGTATCCCGGTGGGCGTAGTCGGCCATCAGGGTGATCAGGGCCAGTTCCGCCTCTTCCGGATCCAATCCCGACAAGCTGGCCAACTCGGAGAGGCTCACCGGACGCCCTTTCAAATAGAGGATGGCTTCCAATCGCGCCGACTGGGAGAGGGCGCTCATCACCATCGCCACGGCGCTGTCCATGGCTCCAGCCGCTGTCGGCGCGGTTTCGGGCTCCGAGGCCTCGTTCACCTCGCTCTCCGGGGGCGACTCCAGGAACTCCGAAGGAATCGATTGTTCAGCTTCTGGCATGGTGTTGCGGGGCAAACGCTTCCAGGGAGTAGGGGCTGCAGGCGCCCAGAAAGAGTTTGTAGGCCGGATTATCGGTTTCCTGCCAAGAACGATAAGGAAGGGAGCTGAGAAAATCCTGCCATTCCTTCAGTTCGTCCTCGGGAACCTGAACGCCAACAACAATCCGCCCCACATCGGCACCATGGTTGCGATAGTGAAAAATGCTGATGTTCCAGTTGGGATGTAAGGCGCTCACGAAAGCCATGAGGGCACCAGGACGTTCGGGAAATTCAAAGCGATAGAGAAGCTCTTGTGCCCCCCCCTGCGCCGGATTGGAAGGCCGCGGCAACCGCCCGCCAACCATATGGCAGAGATGCAGTTTGGCAAGCTCGTTGTTCGTGAGGTCCAGGCAGGGAAAGCCTTCCGATTCCAGGGTGCTGATGAGCTGCCCTGTGTCGCTTCGATCGCTGATCTGCACCCCCACAAAGATGTGGGCCACGTTCGGGTCGGCGAGGCGATAGCTGAACTCCGTGAGGCTGCGCTGCCCCAACAGGGTGCAGAAATGCCGCAGACTCCCTGGTCGTTCAGGGATCTCCACGGCCAGCAGGGCCTCCCGGGCTTCTCCCAATTCGGCCCGTTCGGCCACAAAGGCCAGCCGGTCGAAATTCATGTTGGCGCCACAGGCCACCGCCACCAGGGAGCGGTGGCGGAGGGATCGAGACTCCACGTCGGCCTTCAGGCCAGCAATGGCCAAAGCTCCTGCCGGCTCCAGAATCGAGCGCGTGTCTTCAAACACATCCTTGATGGCCGCGCAGATCGCATCGGTGTCCACCGTCACCATTCGGTCCACATAGCGTTGGGCCAGCGCAAAGGTGTGGGCTCCCACCTGCCGCACGGCCACGCCATCAGCGAACAAGCCCACCGATTCCAGCCTCACCCGCTCCCCCTGGGCGAGGGAGCGGGTCATGGCATCCGCATCCACGGGTTCCACGCCGATGATCTCCACGCCGGGCCAGAGACTCTTCACGTAGGAAGCGATGCCCGCAATCAGCCCCCCCCCGCCCACGGCCACGTAGATCCCATCGGGGGGGGTGGATAGCTGCCGAAGGATTTCCATGGCGATGGTCCCTTGGCCGGCAATGACGTCGGGATCGTCGAACGGATGGATGAAGCACAACCCACGGGCACTCTCCTGGCGCCGCGCTTCGGCATAGGCCTCGTCGTAGGTGTCGCCGTGGAGCACCACCTCAGCACCGCGGGCCGCCACCGAGCGAACTTTCACCTGGGGGGTGGTGACCGGCATCACGATCACGGCCCGGCAACCGAGCTTCTGGGCCGCAAGGGCGACACCCTGGGCATGGTTGCCCGCACTTGCCGCAATCACGCCCCGCTCCAGGTCCTGGCGGGGGAGACCCACCATCTTGTTGTAAGCCCCTCGGAGCTTGAAACTGAAAACGGGCTGGAGATCCTCCCGTTTGAGAAAAACGCGGTTCTCCAGGCGGTCCGACAGGTTCGGCGCCGCATCCAGGGGAGACTCGATCGCCACGTCGTACACCCGGGCCCGAAGAATGTGCTGCAGGTAAGGACTGGGCTCGGGGATCCGGCCTGAAGCCGGGGGAACGGGAGGCGTCTGGGTCATGGGCTCAGTGTGGCAACTGGCGGCCTCCAGCACCAGATCACAGGTCCTGGCCGGCAAAAACGTCGCGATCTTGGCTGCTCTCCGGTGGGGGAGTCCTAGATTGAAGATCGATCGTGAGTTTGCGGATGCATCTGAGTGAGCTGAACCATCCCAATCAGCTGCACGGTCTGACCACCGCTGAACTGGAAGCCATTGCCCGCCAGATCCGTGAGCGCCATCTGGAAGTGGTGTCCGCCACCGGAGGTCACCTCGGCCCCGGTCTGGGGGTTGTGGAGCTCACCCTGGCCCTGTACCAAACCCTGGATCTGGATGAGGATCGGGTGGTGTGGGATGTGGGGCACCAGGCCTATCCCCACAAGATGATCACGGGCCGCTACAGGGATTTTCCAACCCTGCGCCAGCAGAAGGGAGTGGCGGGCTATCTGAAACGGTGCGAAAGCCGCTTTGATCACTTCGGGGCTGGCCATGCTTCCACCAGCATCTCTGCCGCCCTGGGCATGGCCCTGGCCCGGGATCGGAGGGGGGAATCCTTCAAGTGCGTGGCCGTCATCGGCGACGGAGCCCTGACGGGCGGCATGGCGCTGGAGGCCATCAATCACGCAGGGCACCTCCCCAAGACCCGGTTGCTGGTGGTCCTGAACGACAACGACATGTCAATCTCCCCGCCAGTGGGAGCCCTCTCGACCCATCTCAACAGGATGCGGCTGAGCAAACCGGTGCAGTTTCTCTCCGACAACGCCGAGGAAGCGATCCGCAATCTTCCCTTTCTGCACGGGGAGCTGCCCCCCGAGCTCAAGAATCTCAAGGGTGGCATGCGCCGTCTGGCCGTGCCCAAGGTGGGTGCGGTGTTTGAGGAGCTGGGCTTCACCTACATGGGCCCGATCGATGGCCACGACATCGCCTCCATGGTGCGCACCTTCCAGGACGCCCATCGCTGCGAGGGTCCCGTGCTGGTGCATGTGGCCACCACCAAAGGCAAGGGCTATCCCTATGCCGAGGCCGACCAGGTGGGGTATCACGCCCAATCGGCTTTCGATCTGCGCACGGGCAAGGCCTACCCCTCCAGCAAACCCAAACCGCCCAGCTACAGCAAGGTGTTTGGACAAACCCTCGTGAAGATCTGCGAGCAGAATCCCCGGGTGGTGGGGATCACGGCGGCCATGGCCACCGGCACGGGTCTCGATCTCCTGGAGAAGGCCCTCCCCGACCAGTATTTCGATGTGGGCATCGCTGAGCAGCACGCCGTCACCATGGCGGCCGGAATGGCCTGCGAAGGCCTGCGACCGGTCGTGGCCATCTACAGCACCTTCCTGCAGCGGGCCTACGACCAGCTCATCCACGATGTGGGAATCCAGAAGCTCCCGGTCACCTTTGTGCTCGATCGGGCCGGGATTGTGGGGGCGGATGGTCCCACCCATCAGGGGCAGTACGACATCAGTTATCTGCGGGCCGTGCCCAATTTCACGGTGATGGCACCCAAGGATGAGGCTGAGCTGCAACGGATGCTGGTCACCGCCCTGGCCCACGACGGTCCATGTGCCATTCGCTTCCCCCGCGGGGAGGGAGAGGGGGTGCCACTGGTGGAGGAGGGGTGGCTTCCCCTGCAGATCGGTCGGGGGGAGCAGCTCACCGACGGGGACGACCTGTTGATCGTGGCTTATGGATCGATGGTGGCGCCGGCGATGGCCACGGCCGGCCTGCTGCAGGAAAAGGGGGTGCGTGCCACGGTGGTGAATGCCCGCTTCCTCCGCCCGCTGGACGAAGCCCTGCTAGGGCCCCTGGCGCAGCGGATCACCAAGGTGGTGACCATGGAAGAGGGGGCCCTGCCCGGTGGATTTGGTGCCGCCGTGGTGGAAGCCCTCAGCGACAAAGGCATTCAAGCCTCCGTGTTCCGGATCGGCATCCCCGATGTGCTGGTGGATCACGCCACACCAGAACAGAGCAAGGAAGCCCTCGGACTGACGCCCCCCCAGATGGCCGAAAGGATTCTCGCCCATTTCGGCGACCGAGTTGAACAGGCGGTTCCGGAAGGATTCTCACCTTCGGCCCAACCTGTGCGTGTGGGTTGAGCCTGAGGGTTCATCCCTCAGGCTCCCAGGCGTTGCCCACCCCTGCAGTCTGGCGGGGGTGGGTAGGGCTTCAGAGAACCCCGCGGGTTGCCAATCCCTGGATGGCTCCCATGCCCAGGATGTGACCCAGGCTGATGGTGCCCAACATGGCGCCATGGCTCAGGCCGCCGAAAAGGGAGGAGCTGGGCAGCTGCAGACCCACATTGGGTTGCTTGATGGTGGCTTTGCCGATGGCAATGGCGATCACGTTCGCCACGATCATCACCAAACCGACTTTTGGAGACCAGGACACGGTGGCGGGGGCCAGGGCCAGGATCGGAAGAACCATGATGACGATGCAGTCGACCCATCTTCCGAGCTTCAGGGAGCCCCAAGACCAGGCCGTAAGACTTTTTCATTGAACCGACTGAACCGACGCCCGGCCTTCAGTCGGCAGTGGTTCGCTTGGCTGGGGGACGCAGGGCTTCCTCACGCAATTGGGTCACCGCGCCGGAGCGCTTCAACCGGCTGACGGCCAGATCAATGCGCAGGGCCATGGTGTCTGGAAGCTGGGGGGAGAACGCGAACCCCTGCGACTCCGGACGCACCCCCCGCAGCACCAGGGTGGGCATGGCTCTGGAGCGAGGGTGGCGGCTGATGGCATAGGACAGCTGCAATTCATCCGCCAGAACAGCGTCCACCTTCTGTTGCTGCAGCAGAGGGATGGCCTGATCCACCCGCGGCATGGCCACCACTTGAACGGGCCGGAACCCGCTTTGCTGGTTCATCTCCTGCAACAGGGTGGCGCTGATGCTGCCGGGCCGCGCAGCCACCCGCCGCCCCCGGAGATCCTCCAGGCTGTTCAGGGATTCGGCCGATCGCCGGCGGGTTTCCTCCACCACCGCAACGGTGAGGTAGCCCACCAGCAGAGAAGCAGAAACGATGCGCACCAGATAGGCCAGTAACACCAACCCATGCCCACGGGTGGTTTCGACGATGGTGTTGCTGCCGGGGCCCGTGGCCAGGATCTGGAAAATTCTGGCGAAGCTGCGCAGGCCCCCCATCCGCAGGGTGTCGGAAGAGGTGGAGTGGCCCTCCACGCGCCAGGTGAGCAGGCTCAACACCCCTATGGAGAGAAGAAAGCCACTGAGCAGGAGGAGCAGGGGGGGCCGCAGCAGACTGCCCAGAAAAGCCTTCCCCAGATCCAGCGGGGTCTGGAGCGCCAGCACGGCCAGGCCGTCCTCCTGGAACGGGAGGGAAAACCCGGTGGTGGCAATCCGCTCCGGCGAAAGGTTGATGCAGCCCACAGCCACATCCACCTTGTTCTCCCGGGTGGCCTGAAGAAGGGCACCGAGGTTGGGCCAATCCTCGAGGATGAATGGCAGTTTCTCCTCCGTGGCCACCCGCGTCCACAGATCCAGCGCCATCCCTTTCCAGACCCCATCGTCTCGAAATGTGCAGGGATGGGCCCCATCCACCACCCCCACACGCCACACCCGCCCCCCCGACTGGGGCCAGGCTGGAGGGTTCGTGAGGCTGATCAGGAGCAGGACGGCGAAGGCCCCGATCCCGGAGGAGAGACGCGACGACCGGAAACGCAGTGAAGCCACAGTCAGCGTTCTCCTTTGCGGCCAAGAAAACCCATCAGCACCAGCAGATTGCTGAGGGTGAGAAAGGCTTCGGCCCCACCGTGAAGCCCATCCACATTGGCGAGCAACGCTCCATAGCGCTGTTGAGCCAGGATTGAAGCGGCGATGGTGACCGCCACGAACAGAAGGGTGAGCTGGAACCCGAGAAGGGACAGGCGGGGGAAACCACGGATCCGGGAGGCCCAGTAGAGGAAGGCCAGGTAGGGGAGCAGGGAAAGCACAAACAAGGGGCCGGGATCCAGTCCGGCCAAGCCGGCCAGGGGAACCCCTTCCACCGTGGCGAGGGGAAGGGCTAGGTCCATGGACTCTCCGTCGACCGGGAGCGGGCATCGGCCCGTTTCTGCTGCTGCAGCAACCACCAGGCCGCCAGCGCCAGGGCCATGTTTCCCAGGAGCGTGCAAGCGGCCTGCAGCACCACCAGACCCTGGAGGTCCATGGAGTTGTCGAACACATGCCAGGTGCAGGCGGCCATGGCGCTCACCAAGGCTGGAAGCATGGCCAGGGCCAACCAACGCCAGGCCGATTCATGGCGGTGGCGGCCGTAGGCCTGAACCGCGAAGATCGCCAGCAACCATTCCAGGACAGAGGTGATGTGGATCCACCAGGTGCCGAGGGAGAGGGCATGCATGGAAGGGGACACACTCCAAGGGGGCCATCGCGCAATTCAAGCAAGCCGCCCCTTTAACTTCAGACAACGGCGTGAGGGCCATGGCAAGGACGGGCAGACATCGCCGACCCCTGATCTGCGGGTACTACGGGGAACACAACCTTGGCGATGATGCCCTGCTGGAGGTGTTGCTCGGGTCCCTTCCCCCGGAAACGGAGCCGCTGGTGACGGCCCACGACGAACCGTGGGTGCGGCGTCGGTTCGGAGTGGACACCTGCAACCGCAGGAGTCTCATGGAGGTGATGGGGGCGCTCCGGTCCTGCGATGCCCTGTTGCTTGGCGGCGGCAGCCTGTTGCAGGACGCCACAAGCTTCCAGAGCCTGGTGTACTACATCCTGCTGATGCTGACGGCCCGGCTGCAGGGAAAGCCCGTGCTGCTCTGGGGCCAGGGACTGGGTCCCCTGCGGCGGCCCATCAGCAGGCTGCTGGTGCGGGGCGCATTGCCCCTGGCCAGCGCCATCAGCTGGCGGGATGAAGCCTCGGCCTTGCTGGCCAGGCGCCTGGGCAGCCGAAACCATGCCGTCGGCAGCGACCCCGTGTGGGGATATCCCCAACGGCCCTGGAGGGGCGCCAAGGGGCCCATCGTTCTGTGCTGGCGCCCGCTCAAGTCGCTCGACCCCAACGGTTGGCATCCCTACCTGGAGGCCCTGACCGCTGTCGCGGAGCGCTCGGGACGGGAGCTGGTGTGGCTTCCCTTTCACCGGATGCAGGATCGGCACCTTCTCCAACGCCTGCAGCAGGTTGGCCCAGTGCCGAAGCTCCTGCTGGAGCGCAGCCGGGAGGTGGAGGTGGCAGACCCCAACGAAGCCATGACCCTGTTTTCGGAGGCCGGTCTGGTGGTGGCGATGCGGCTGCATGGGCTGATTCTGGCGGCTCTGGCGGGAAGTCCCGTTGCTGCCTTGAGCTACGACCCCAAGGTGGCGGCTGTCGCCCGCTCCCTGGGATGCCCCCTTCAGGATCTGGAGACCCCGCCCCGGGAGCAGCTGGCGGACGAGTGGCTGCAGCAGCTCGACCAGGCTCCGCCGGAGGCGCCCATCCAGGCTTTGCGCCAGCAGGCCGCTGTGCATCGCGGCACCCTGCATCAAGGAATGGCCGAGCCTGGGTAGGCCCATCCTTCCAGTTGCGTTTGTTGTCGCAACACCGAGAAAGTGCAAAACACAACAACGAATGGGTGCCTCAGCAAAAAAAGTGGTTTACCGTCTTGCAAAGGCACCTTGTCACGTGAACCACTGGCAGATTGGACCCTATCTCCTCAGTCCAGATGGCGTACTTCGCCTTGGGACTCAAGTGATTTCCCTGAGCCCACTACAACGCAAATTGTTGTTGTGTTTTGTGGCCCGAGCCGGGCAATTGATTGAGCGCGCCCAGCTGTTTGAGCAGGTCTGGGGCCATACCAAAGTCAGTGATGTCAGTCTGGCGCGCGCCGTGCACAGTTTGCGTCAGGTCTTCGATGGGGGGCCTCTCGGCAGCGCGGTGATCAGCACCAGCTATGGCAGCGGCTATGTGTTCTCCGCCCCCGTGAGCCTGATCCCCGCAGAGAAGGAACAGCGTCGGGAGACCACCCTCACCAGCCCATGTCCCCTGGCCCTGGAGTACTACTTCGAGGCGCGGGTCGCCTCCCGCCATTTCGATCCCCAGCAGCTGGAGCGGTCCCACGACATGCTGCAGCGCTGTCTAGAGAAATCACCAGAGTTTTGCGAAGCGTTGCTCGCCCTTGTTTCCGTTCAGCTCAACCGCTGCCGTTGGGGGCTGCTCGGAAGCCGGGCTGTCGGCACGGAGGTGGAGAGACTTCTTCGCCGGGCGGAACAACTTGAAGCCCCAACGGCCGATCTGTTTGCTCTTCGCGCCGAAACCATCTCCCTCGTGCACTGGCAACCGGCCCAGGCAGACGGGATTTTTGCCAGCTGGTTGCCGGACCAGCTGGGCTACGGCGTTCCCATGCTGAGTTGGGTGCGCCACCTCCTGGCCTGCGGTCGGGCGGATGAGGGGCTGAAATTGCTGGAACCCCAGCTCGATGGCGCTCTCCCCACAGGCTGGACCCTGGCGGCCCAGCTCACCTTCCACCTGGGTCAAACCAAGCCTGCAATCGAGATGTTGGAGGGCCAACTCCGCATCGACGGCTTCCTTCCTTCCACCCACCTGTTCCTGGCGGTGCTGCATGCCCATGCGGAAGACCGGGCAGCAGCGCTGAAAAGCCTGAGCCACTGCACCCAGATGGGTGGGCCTTTTCAAGGCTTTCAAGCAGCAGTGGCCTATGTGTTCGCCAGAGTGGGACAGGCCTCCAGAGCCGAGGCCCTCCTGCATCAGGCCTCCGCCTGCGGGAGAGAGGGACACCTTGGAATGGCGTGTCTTTGGGGGCTCACCGCCATGGTGTTGGGCCAACGGGATCTGGCCGGTCAGTTCTTCCAGATGGCCGTTCAAACACGGTGCTATCAGGCCCCCTTTCTCGCCCAGAGCCCCTTGCTGGTCCCCTACCACCACGAGCCGATCGTGGGCACATTCCTCGATCAGATGGCAGAGATGTTCCCCACCGTCCGCCAACCCTCAGGCGATCTCGTGAACACCGCTAGCCCGCGCTGAGAAGCGAACCTGGCTTGGAAGCGTTTTGCAGCTCGCTCAAGGTGGAGAGCACCTCCTGGCTGTGACCGAGGGGACGAACAGCAACCCAACGGGCTTGGAGCTGTCCTTCGGGATCAATCAGGAAGGTGTGGCGCAGGGCCGTGCCTGTCAACCAGGAGCCGTACTGACGGCAGACCGTTCCATCAGGGTCTGACAGGAGGGGGTAAGCCAATCCCTCGGCCCCACAGAACGACCCGTGGCTATCAACGGAATCCGTGCTGATCCCCACAACCTCCGCCTGGTTCTGTTGAAACGAGGCGAGATCCCTCTGGAAACCCCGCGCTTCGAGGGTGCAACCGGACGTGAAATCCTTCGGATAGAAGTACAACACCAGCCAGCGCCCCCGGAAATCGTCCAAAGAGAGGCTGACATCCATCGGCGTACCTGTTCCGGTGGGCGATGGGGCCACACCGGCCAGCTGGAACCCAGGGGCAGGAGCCTTCAACGGAGGGAGGACTCCGCCCATGGCCTCCACTGCCCGGGTCCATCCCCATCCCTCCAGATAGAGGGCAGAAGCTGCAACGGAGCCGGGAACGAAACGAAGGAAGGTGCGCCGGTTCACGCGGGACGGCCCTGACTCAAAGGCTGGCCAGATTGATCCCGAGGGATTTCGCGTAAGGGCCCAGGCCTCGCTTCTGGATCGTTTTCAGGGTGCGGGTGGACACCCGCAGGGTGATGAAGCGGTTGCCCTCAGCCCACCACAGGCGCCGCTTCTGCAGGTTCACCTGCTGCAGCTTCTTGGTGCGAACGTGGGAATGGCTGACAGCCATGCCGTTGTTGGCGCGCTGACCGGTAAGAGCACACACGCGTGACATGACCAGAAACCATTTATTGCTGTAGTGACCTTATCAAATCACGGCTCCAGGCTGGCTCGCAGCAGGGCAGCCGCAACCCCGTACGCTCCTCAAAGGCCAGGGCATCATCCGGATGCCATCCCACCCGAAGCCCGGACGGTGGGGTGGTGGCCGCCGGCCACAGCATGCGCAGCAGACCAGCAGCGCTCTCCAACCAGAGCACCTGCTGGGTTCCACTCCACTCAGCGCGCAGGAGCTGGGCAGGGAACCCGTCGTGCTCCTGGATGTGGAGATGTTCCGGACGGACCGCCAGCTGGTGCCCCCCCTGGGGGGGGAACAGGTTGATGGCAGGACGGCCGATGAAGGACGCGACAAAGCGATTGGCGGGGTTGCGATGGAGGTCCTGGGGCTCTCCCACCTGTTGGAGGCGACCCTGATCCAGCACCGCGATGCGATCGGCCAAACCCACGGCTTCCTGCTGATCATGGGTGACGTAGAGCACGGGGTGGCCACCGCTGATCAGCAGGCGTCGCAACTCGGGGCGCAGCTCCTCCCGGAGCTGGGCATCCAGATTGCTCATCGGTTCATCCAGAAGCATCAGGCGGGGCTGGCGGAGCAGGGCCCGGCCCAGAGCCACCCTCTGGCGCTGGCCGCCCGAGAGCTGGGAGGGGCGCCGCAGGCGCACGTCCTCCAGCTGCAACAGGCCCAGGATCTGGCCAAGCCGCTCCTCCCTTTCGCTACCCGAAACCCCTCGGATCCGCAATCCAAGGGTGAGATTCTCCGCCACGTTCAGGTGGGGATAGAGGGCGTAGCTCTGAAACACCATGCCCACCCGACGCTGGCCCGGATCCATTTGGCTGATGTCCTGGCCGTCGAGAACAATGCGGCCTGAGGAGAGCGAATCCAGCCCGGCCACCACACGCAGGGTGGTGGTTTTTCCACAACCGCTCGGGCCCAGCAGGGCCACACATTCCCCCTCCGCCACACGCAGATCAAGGCGATTCAGCAGGGTTCTGCCCTCCACCTGCCGGGTCACCTGATCGAGCCGAAGATCTCTCATCCCTTCACCGCCCCCTGGGTGAGGCCACTGACGATCGGGCGCTGGAACAGGAGCACCAGCGCCAGCAGGGGCAAGCTTCCCAGCACCGTGGCTGCCGCGTAGGGGCCATAGGGAATGGTGTAGACGGAGGAGGAGGCGATCCGCCCCATGGCCGCCGGCAGGGTGAGGAGTTCACTCTTGCTCAGCCAGGTGAGGGCAATGGGGTACTCATTCCAGCTGGCCAGAAACACCAGCAACCCGGTGCTGGCCAGCGCCGGGGCCAGCACGGGCACCAGGATCCAGCGGAGCCGATGCCAGGCATTCAGGCCATCCAGCCGGGCGGCCTCCTCCAGGTCGGGGGGCAGGTCGGCGATGGCCGCCCGCAACAGGAGAATGGCCAGGGGAAGCGAGAGCGCTGCATAGGGCAAGCTGAGGGCCAGCAACTGGTTGGCCAGCCCCAACCAGCGGGCCAGCTGCAGAAGCGAGAGAAAGAACAACACGGTGGGGAACAGGGCCGCACCCAGCAGGCCCGCACTGAGAAGAGGCTGGAGCCGGCCTCTCAGATGGTGCAAGCCGTAGGCACAGGGCACGGCCAGCAGCAAGGTCAGCGCAGTGGTCACCAATCCCAGCAGGGTCGAGTTGACCAGCACCTGCGCAAGGGATGGGTCTCCCCCGAGCACCACGCGATAGTTCTGCAGGGTCCACGGCGAACCGCTGAGTGGGGTAACTCGTCCCACCAGGGCATCGCCCACCAGAAACGAGGCGCGCAACTGCCAGAGCAGGGGCAGCAGACTCCAGGCGAGAAGCAGCAGGCGCATCATCGGCGAGCTCCTGCCCAGCGCATCCCCCCGAGCCACAGCAGGCTCAGGAGCAACACCATGAGAAAGGTGGCCAGCATCAACGTGGCGCTGTATCCAAAATCCAGAAAGCGCATGGCCTGGAGATAGGCATAGGAGGCCAGGCTCTCCGTGGTGCCAGCGGGTCCGCCTCCGGTGAGCAGCTGGATCAGGTCGAACACACCGAAGGCCTGGGCCAGCCGGAAGAGCAGGGCCAGCGACACATAGGGTGCCAGCAATGGCCACTGGAGCCGGCGGAGCACGGTCCAGTCGCCGGCCCCCTCCAGGCGAAGGGCTTCCTCCAGATCCCTGGGGATGCTCTGCAATCCGGCCAGCAGGATGATCCCCACAAAAGGCGTGGTTTTCCACACATCGGCCAGAACGGTGAAGGCCCAGGTGGTGGAGGGGTTGGACAGGAACGGATAGGCGTTTCCCCCCAGGGCCTGGATCAGGCCATTGAGAGGGCCGGCGGGATCATTGAGAATCCAGCGCCAGCCCAGGGCCATCACGGTTCCGGGCAGGGCCCAGGGGAGGAGCACAAGGGCACGGAGCAGACCCTGGGCCCGGGACGGACGATGGAGGAGCAGGGCCATCAGCAGGCCCAGGCCCAGTTCCAGGACCACCGACACACCGGCAAACCGGAGGGTCTGCAGGGCGTCCTGCCAGAACCGGTTGTCCTGCAAGAGCCGCTGCCAATTGGCCCCCCCGTTGGGGATGGGCGCCAGGCCGGTCAGTAGGGAGCTGGCATGAACACTCAGCCAGCAATAGTGCGCCCAGGGCCAGAGAAACACCAGGGCCAGCAACAGCAGGGCTGGAGCCATCCAGAGCAGGGGCAGCAGATCGGCGCTCATGGGGCGGTGGGGGCGCCGGCAGCGCGCATCAGCAGATCACTCTGGCGCTGAGCGCGGGCCAGAGCCACTTCAGGGCTGAGATCGGAGGTGAACAGGGCATTCCCCTGCCGTTGCAGCACATCGCTGATCTGGGCATACAGCGGGGTGAGGGGACGGAGGAGGGGGTGACGCAGGGCCTGGGCCTGAACCTGCAGCAGGGGATGGGAGGCCTGAAGATCCTCGTCGTCGTAGAGGGATTGCCAGGTGGGGGCGTATCCCTGGCTCCGCACGAGATCCCTCTGCACCTCCGGCCCCGTGAGCCAGCGGATCACCCGGGCAGCGGCCATGGGGCGGGGACACCCGGCCAGGAGCGAGAGCCCCCACGTTCCGAGGGTTCCCCCCCCGGGATGGCCTGGGGCTCCCACCAGGGGGGCGACTCCCACCTTGCCGGTGATGGGGCCATTCTCCTGGGCGATCAGCTGCCAGGCGTAGGGCCAGTTGCGGAGGAACGCCACCTCTCCTGCGCGGAAAAGATCAAGGGCATCGTTCTCCGCAAAGTTGGCCACCCCCGGTGGACTGACCCCTTCCCGCACGAGATTGGTGAGCCAGCGAATGGCTGCCAGAGCCTGGGGCGTGGAGAGATCGGTGCGCCCGGCCTGCCCATCCCACCAGCGGCCGCCAAAGGCGTGCAGCACCTCCAGCAACACACAGCTGAGCCCTTCGTATTGCCTTCCCTGCCACACATAGCCCCAGCGCACCTTGCCCTGCTTCTGGAGCTCCCGGGCCATGGCTTCCAGCTCCAGGGTGTCCCTCGGTGGATGGGGCAGCAGATCCTTGCGCCAGTAAAGAAGGGCCGTGTCCCCAGACAGGGGCATTCTCCAGAGGTGACCGCCAAAGGCATTGCCCAGCCGGGCGGCCGGAACCAGGCCATCCAGTCCGCCAGGTCCCAGGAGGGTCTCGAGGGGCTGAAGCCAACCGGCCGCCACGTACCTGGGGGTCCAGCTCACATCCATCAGCAGCAGATCAAAGGGGGAATCCCCCAACAGAAGGCTGCTGCTGGCCAGATCCGAAAGGGTTTCCGTATCGAGGGGGCCGCGGCTGACCGCAATCTGCACATCGCCGGAACGGCGATTGAATTGCTGAACGGCTGGAGCGGTGGCATCCGCCAGGGGCGCCGGCATCAGGATCCGCACCGTTTCCGCCCGAGGGGGCCCTGCCGGAGGCGACGATCGGCCAATCCCACTGCCCAGGAGGCCTGTTGTGGGCACGGACGCCAACAGCCCCTGAAGAACCCGCCGGCGTGAGGTGAGGGTGGGCATCGGCAGGGGCTCAGGGGAGAGCGGGCCTGGACTTACAACGCGCGCTGCATGAGGCGTCCCATCAGATCGCTGCTGCGCTGCTGGAAACCAGCCAGTTGATTGGGTTCTAGCCCGCCCACCGCCAAACGGGCCATCTCATAAATGTGACGGCTGAGATCATCGGCCAGTTGCTGGGTGGGGGAGGCTTCTCCGCCGGAACTGGTGAGGATCGCGCCGCTGGAGAGTTTCAACACCCCTTCCACCAGGGGATGGCGACGGTTGATGAGCAACACATGGTGGTCGGGGAGACCAGGCAGGCGCTGCTCCATGAGGGCGCCCAGATCGTTCATCCGACGCATCTGCTCCGGCAGCAGGATGAGGGCGGCGGGAGCCTCTTCCCCTCGGAGAGCCTGCACCTGCACGGTCACCTTGTCGTTGCCGAGAGCGGTGCGGAAAACATCCCGCAGCTTTTCGGACGCATCCTTGCCATCCGCATCCGCGAGCTCCTGGCCATTGTCATGGAGGCTGGCATCGAGCTCCGCGTCAACCCGCTGGAAGCGAAGCTCATTGTGCCGAGCTTCCAGCCAAGGGATGAACTGGGCATCGATGAGGGTGTCGGCCAGGAGCACCTCTGCCCCCTGCCCCTTCCAGAGGGCCAGGGCCCCGGCCTGGCCGGCCTCATCCGTGCAGTAAAGGATGCGGGAGCTGGAGGCGTCCTCCAGGCGGGAGCGGTAGGCCGCCAACGTGGTGAAGCTGCCCAGGGGGCTGGTGATCGGATCGGCTGAGGAATCTGGCGTGTTCCCCTGGGTCTCCCCTGGGGCGGTGGCGGTGGTGCCAAAGAGGATGGAACCCTCCACCTGGTCGGCGAATTTGTCATCTTCCATCGCGCCGATCTTGATGAAGGGTCCAACGGAATCCCAGATCTCCGCATAGCGGACAGGGTCGTTCTGATGGAGATCCTTGAGCCGGTCTCCAACCTTTCGAGCCACGAAGGCACCGATGGAGCGCACCCGACGATCGGTTTGCAGGGCGCTGCGACTCACGTTGAGGGGAATGTCCGGGGAATCCAGCACCCCTCTCAGGGGCAGCAGATAGCGGGGGACCACTTCCTTGATGGAATCGCTGACAAACACCTGGTTGCAATACAGGCGGATCTCTCCTTTCTCCCAATCCGCCCTGCCGGAGATCCTGGGGAAGTAAAGGATTCCCTGCAGGCTGTAGGGATAATCGGTATTGAGGTGCACCCAGAGCAAGGGATCGCCTTGGAAGGGGTAGAGATAGCGATAAAACTCGATGTAATCCTGATCCGATAGATCCTTTGCGGAACGGCGCCAGGGAGCATCTTTCTTATTGACGGCTTCACCTTCCAACTGCACCTCAACGGGCAGAAAGTCGCAGTAGGTGGTGATCAGATTGCGGAGGCGGGAAGGCTCGAGATACTCCAGCTCCTCCTCCTGCAGATGGAGGATCACATCCGTTCCTGGAGCGGAGCGCTCAGCGCCGGCGAGGCTGAAATTCGGCGAGCCGTCGCAGCTCCAGCGAATGGCCTGCGCTTCGGGGCGGGCGCTGAGACTGACGATCTCCACCTGGGAGGCCACCATGAAGCTGGAGTAGAAGCCGAGGCCAAAGTGGCCAATGATGGCATCGGATTCCGATTTGTATTTGGTGAGAAATTCTTCAGCACTGGAGAACGCCACCTGGTTGATGTAGCGCTTCACTTCATCGGCCGTCATGCCGATGCCGTTATCACTGATGGTGACGGTTTTTGCGTCCCGGTCGATCCGGATGCTGATCAGACCAGCCTCTCCTTCGCTGCAATCTCCGGCCATGGCCGCCATGCGCCGCTTCTGGATGGCATCCACCCCGTTGCTCACCAGCTCGCGGAGGAATACCTCATGGCCGGAATAAACCGCCTTTTTGATAATAGGGAATATATTTTCAGTATGAATCTGAATCTGACCTTCTTCCAGAACCGTCATTACAAAAAAAGAAGCAACCCCATCAGCCTAAATCCGTGATCCGGCGGGCTTCAACGGCGGAGATGGAGGGGTGACCGAACCGCTTGCCCCTCAGGATGGACGCTGGAGTTCAGGGCGCTCCTCAGGAACAATGGCCCCATTCACCGGGCACACCTGCAGGCAGATCCCGCAATCGATGCAGGTTTCAAAGTCGATCCAGAAGTACACCGTGCCTTTGGCATTGGCCGTAGGTCCGGGGTGAATGCAGGCCACCGGACAGGCATCCACACAATCGGAGACCCCTTCACAAACATCCGTCAGGATCGTATGGGGCATGGAAACGGATCAGAAACCCTGCCAATCCTAGGGATCGGAGCTCAGCCAGATCACCCCCCGAGAGCCGCGTTCGCTGGCGCGGCTGTTGGCTTCCGCTTCGCTTCCACAGGGCTGGCTGCAGAGTTCGGCCGAATCCCCCTGGGCGTGGAGAGCCGCCATCCGCTCCAGCGCGGCCGGGAGCATGCCGGCATCGGAGCAGGCCACGAGCCAGGGGGCCGTCGAGGGGGCCGGCGGGGCTTCAGCAAGGAGGAGATCCTGGAGTGCCGCGATGGAAAACCCGAAGCCGCTGCCGCAAGCCAGGGAGGGGTCGTCACAGAACCGAGCCACCAGCCGGTCATAGCGCCCCCCACTGGCAATGGCCACGGGAGCGTCCTGGCCCTGGCAAACCAGCTTGAACACCAATCCGTCGTACAGATCAAAGTGGGGCTGAAAGGTGGGATCCAGCTGCAGGCGCACCCCAACCGCCCGTGCCAGGGGATCCACACTGCTCAACAGGGCCTCAAGACGCCCGAGCAGGGGAATCTGCCCCAGCCATTGCTCCAGTTGATCGAGCACGGTGCGGGGATCTCCCCGGAGCTGGAGCAGGGCCTGGAGCCTTCCACGGGCCGCCTGGGGGATGGGGAGGGCCTCGATTCCCAGGGCATCAAAGGCTGTGAGCCTGTGCCGGGCCATCTCACGCTCCGGTGCGGGCACCACCTCCAACAGGGCACCCAAAAGGGCATGGTGACCCACCAGCAGGGTGGGGTGGTGGGACGGACTGAGCCCCAGGCTGGGCAGGGCCGTGAGCAACAGATGCATCAATTCCATCTCAGCCGCATCGGAGCCCTCCCCGAGAAGCTCCACGCCGCTTTGCAGGGATTCATTGATGCGCAGATCCCCCCCATCCCCCACGAAGGAGCGGAACGTGGTGCCACTGGCCCAGAGCCGCAGAGGGCGGGGGCGATGGGCCATGCGGGTGCTGGCGGCCCGGGCGATGGAGGCCGTCAGTTCGGGCCTGAGCCCCAGGGGTGCATCGGCCACGAGCCGCACCACCTCCCGCTCCGCAATCCCCCCCCCTGCCTCCAGGGTGTCGATCCGTTCGATCGTCGGGGGAGCCACCTCCTGATAGCCCCACCGTCGGTACACCTCAGCCAGCCGTTCGCACAGCCAGCGCTGGCTTTCCACTTCCCGCGGGTTGAGATCCCGGGCACCAGCAGCAGGTTGCAGGGCCATTCCGGAGAAACGAAGGGCAAAGGATCGCTGGATCCTATGGAGGGGAGTCCAGGGCATCGAGCTCGGGAGCCCCGTAACTCGCCCCAGGGAGGGGGTGGCAGGCCGAGAGCTCAGCGATCATGGCGCTGTGCAGACCAGGAGCACAGGCGATCACCCGACCCGTGCCCAGATCGAGCGCTTCCCCGCCATAGCCGCTCACGACCCCACCGGCCTGCTCCACCAACACCACACCCGCCACCAGATCCCAGGGTGAGAGGCCCCGCTCCCAGTAGCCATCCACAGCGCCAGAGGCAACAAAGGCCAGATCCACGGCCGCAGCTCCTGCACGCCGCACGCCGTGGCTGCGGTGGGTGAAGCGGGCGAATTCCGCATAGTTGTTGTCCAGCCTGCTGATCCGGTCGTAAGCAAAACCAGTGGCCAGAAGGGCATCGGCGATCCGCGTGCAATCGCTCACCCGCAGGCGTCTGTCGTTGCACCAGGATCCTTGCCCGGGCGCAGCCCAGAACAGCTGGTCGAGGGCAGGCAGGGCCAGGGCCCCGAGAAGGGGTTTCCCCTCAAAAAGCAGTCCCACCGAGGTGCAGAACACCGGAAAGCCGTGGGCGTAATTCGTGGTGCCATCCAAGGGATCCACACACCACTCAAAGGACCCCTCGCCGTTGCGGCGCCCGCTCTCCTCGGCCAGGACAGCGAACCCTGGAGTGGCCTCAGCCAACACCGCCAGAACAGCGCGCTCCGAGGCCAGATCAGCTTCCGTCACGAGATTGCCGGCCTGTCCTTTCTCCTTCACCCCCTCAAGCCGACCAAACATCTCCTTGAGCGGGCGAGCTCCAGCCAATGCGGCGGAGCGGGCCACGTTGAGAAGGGTGTCCAAGCGGTCGGGTGCCAGGCCGCTGGCCTGGAGGGCCGCATCAGAAAGGGAACAAGCTGGGCCAGGGGATGTCATGGTTCAGTCCTCATCCAAGGGAAGGCCAGAGCGCACCCGACCCCGGCTGAAATGGCGGCCGAATTGAAGCTCGTACACCTCATCTTCGTCCTGGGTTTCCACCTCGAGGGGAGCAATGGCCCGGGCCACGCAGAGCAGCCCGTAGCCCCGCTGGCGCAACTCCTGGGAGAGGCCGAGGGCCTCTCGGTGGTCGATCTCACCGGCGAGCACCCGAACCGCACAGGCTGTGCAACAGCCCTGGCGACAACTGAAGGGAAGGGGATCCCCCTGGGCTTCAAAGCTCCGCAAGATGTAGTCCCCTTCTCGCACCTCATGGGTGATCACCCGTCCCGCCTGACGCCAGACCACCGTGATCGGGAAGGTGCGCGTCATGAACGTTTGCTTTGCGAAGGCATGCTGCTACATTGCCACTTGATTGAACACGTCCACTGGAGAGGTGGCCGAGTGGTCGAAGGCGCAGCACTGGAAATGCTGTATAGGGGCAACTCTATCGAGGGTTCGAATCCCTCCCTCTCCGTTATCACCGGCCCCAGGCCGGTTTTTTTATGCATCGATCGCACCGACAACGATTCGAACCGATCCGGTTATCCAAAACGCCCACTGACGTAATCCAGGGTGGCCTGTTGGGCGGGGGCATTGAAGATCTTCTCTGTTGCGCTGAATTCCACCAGATAGCCGATCTTTCCCGTTCCCCCCTCCACGGCCTCAGCGTTGTAAAAGGCGGTCATATCTGCCACACGCACGGCCTGTTGCATGTTGTGGGTGACAATTACGATGGTGTAGCTTCGTTTGAGGTCGTGCATGGTTTCCTCGATCTTCAGGGTGGAGATGGGATCGAGAGCGGAGCAGGGTTCATCCATCAGAATCACCTCTGGCTCGGTGGCGATGGCCCGGGCGATACAGAGCCGTTGCTGTTGACCCCCAGAGAGAGAGAGGCCACTTTCTTTTAATTTGTCTTTGCACTCTTCCCACACGGCTGCTTTGCGTAGAGAGCGTTCAACCAGCTCATCCATGTTGCCGCGATAGCCATTGATGCGGGCCCCAAAAGCAATGTTTTCATAAATGCTTTTGGGGAAAGGATTGGGCTTCTGAAACACCATGCCAATCCGTCGTCTCACCTCAACAGGATCCACCCGTTTGTCATAGAGATCGAGACCATCAAACATCACCCGCCCCTTGAGGGTGCACCCGGGGATGAGATCATTCATGCGGTTCAGGGAACGAAGAACCGTTGATTTTCCACAACCCGAAGGTCCGATGAACGCGGTGACACCCTTTCGCGGGATATCCAGATAAACATTGCGCACCGCCTCAAAGCTTCCATAGGAGATCGAGACGTTCTGCAGAGAGATGCAAATGTCGTCCTGTTTCGCGGCAGGCTGGTTGGCTGGCATGGAAGAAAGGGTCATGGCTGGTGATCAGAGATGGAATGGGCTGAAGGGTTCACTGTCTTTTGAGGGTGGCCAACCAACGGGAGAAGAGATTGGCAACAAGAATCATGACCACCAGAATAAATGATGCGGCCCAGGCGAGTTGATTCTGTGGATCGTATGGCATGATCGCAAAGTTAAAGATCAACACCGACATCGTTGCGATCGGATTGAAAATGCCTTCGGGCCAGAAAGGGGAAAACAATGCGGTGAAGATCAAGGGAGCCGTTTCTCCTGCCGCCCTGGCAATGGCGAGCACAGTTCCCGTCGCGATGGGGGTGAAGGCCGCGGGGAGGGTCACCTGGGTAATGGTGACGAAGCGAGAAGCCCCCACCCCATAGGATCCGAGACGCAGGTCATTGGAAACAAGCCTCAATCCTTCATCGGTGGTTTTGATCACCGTGGGCAACATCAACACAGAGAGTGCAATGGCACCCGCCATCGCGCTGTAGCTTTGGCCAAAGAACAGGCGGGTCGCCACAATGGCCCCATAAACGAACACCCCGCTGATGATGGAAGGCACACCCGCCAACACATCATTGCCAAACCGAACAAACTGGGCAAACCACCCCTTGCGTGAGTATTCCGCCAGATAAACCCCTCCGCCAACACCCACCGGAATGGCGATCAGGGAAGCAAGAAGGGTCACCAGAAGCGTGCCGAGAATGGCATTGCCGATCCCTCCCCCCTCACTGCCTGGCGCGGGAGGAAGCTCAGTGAACAGACTGGGCTTGATCAGGCTGCCACCCTTGATCAGCACATAAGCCAGCACCAGAATCAGGGGGAGAACCGACGCGGAGGCAAACAAGCCAGCGATGGCGGTGAAAAATCCGTTGAATCGGTTGCGGCGAAGAGATGGATTGAAAAACAGACTATTCCTGCTGAACCCAGAAGAGATGGCCCTCGGGATGTCGGGGGTGGAAGTCATGGTGGATTCAGTAACGAAGACTTAATTTCTTGACAATGAACTGTGCCAATATGTTCACCACAAAGGTGAGCACCATCAACACGAGAGCCGCATACATCAGTGCAGAAACCTGGATGCCATCAGCTTCCCCAAATTGATTGGCCAGCATGGACGAGATCGTGTTGGCTGGCGCCAGCAGAGATGGGCTGAACTTCATGGAATTGCCGATGATCATGGTGACGGCCATCGTCTCCCCCATGGCTCTGCCCAGGGCCAGCATCACGCCACCGGTGATGGCGGAGATGGCCGCCGGCAGGATGATGTTAAAAATCGCACCCCAGCGCGTCGTGCCCACCCCATAGGCCCCCTGCCGGAGCTCCACGGGCACCTGATTCAGCGCATCCCTGGCAATGGCCGTGATGATGGGCAGCACCATCACCACAAGAATCAGAACGGCCGGTGCCATGCCTGGCCCCTGGGGAACGCTTTCAAACAGCGGCAACCAGCCGAGGGTGGTGTGCAGAAATTGAAGGAAGGGACGGATGGCCGGCTCCATCACAAAGATCGCCCAGAGACCCAACACCACCGAGGGGATGGCCGCCAGCAGTTCCACCATGCCGCCGATCACGTTGCGAAAGGGGGTGGGAAGCAGATCCTCCGTGATGAAAATGGCCGTTCCTACCCCCAGGGGAACGGCAAACAGCAGGGCGAGGAAGGAAGACACAAGCGTGCCGTAGATCGCCGTGAAGGCACCATACTTTTCACTCACCGGGTCCCAGGCCGATGTGGTGAGGAAGCGGGTGCCGAAGGTTTGGATCGCTTCCCAGGCGCCGGTGAACACCGTGGCGAAGATGGCCAGCAAGAGGAGCGCCACCACGGCGGCAAGCAGGAGTGTGAGTTGCTGGAATCCCTGATCCACCAACTTTTCACTGGCAGGCCGTCGCCTTAAGGTGAATTCTTCAGATCTGGAGTCGCCTGTCATGCAGCAGCCGAGGATCGCTGAATCACCCTGTGATCTTGACAGTCCCAGGAGCTGGGGGGTTTAAGGGGGGTTTAACCCACTAGCAGTAGCAAGTAGCTTGGCCCTCAGACGGACGGATTGAATTCGGACATGGGGAGAATTGTGGGCATCGACCTGGGCACCACGAATTCCGTGGTGGCTGTGCTCGAGGGTGGCCGCCCCCAGGTGATCGCCAATGCGGAGGGATCTCGCACCACCCCTTCCGTGGTGGGGTTCACCCGAGAACAGGAACTTCTGGTGGGCCAGGCCGCCCGACGCCAGCTTGTGCTCAACCCCCGCAACACGTTTGCCAATCTGAAGCGTTTCATCGGCCGCCGCTGGGAGGAACTGGACGACAACACCCTCTCCGTTCCTTACACGGTGAGGGCGAACGATGCGGGGCAGGTGCGGGTCGTGTGCCCCGCCACGGAACGGGAATATGCCCCGGAAGAGCTGCAGGCCTGCATCCTCAGGAAGTTGGTGGACGATGCGTCCACCTATCTCGGGGAACCGGTGGAGGCCGCTGTGATCACCGTGCCCGCCTACTTCAACGATGCCCAGCGCCAGGCGACCCGGGATGCGGGACGTTTGGCCGGCATCAGCGTGGAGCGGATTCTGAATGAACCCACCGCGGCGGCCCTGGCCTATGGATTTGATCGCAGTGCGGTCAAGCGCGTCCTGGTCTTTGATCTCGGTGGCGGCACCTTTGATGTTTCCCTCCTCCGCATCGCCAACGGTGTGTTCGATGTCAAAGCCACCAGTGGTGACACCCAGCTGGGAGGAAACGACTGGGATCAGACCATTGTGGACTGGGTGGCTGAAGCCTTCCTGAAGGAGCACGGCCTTGATCTGAGGCGGGATCGACAGGCCCTGCAGCGTTTGAGCGAAGCCGCGGAGAAAGCCAAGCAGGAACTCTCGGGGGTGGCGTCCACCCCCCTGTCGCTTCCCTTCATTGCCACGGGGCCGGATGGTCCCCTCCACATTGAAACCACCCTGGAGCGTCGCACCTTCGAGGGGCTCTGTCCCGAACTGCTGGACCGGCTGCTCCGTCCGGTTCAACGGGCCCTGCGGGATGCCAATCTCACGGCCGATTCGATCGACGATGTGGTGCTCGTGGGTGGGGGGACCCGGATGCCGATGGTTCAGGACATGGTGCGGACCTTGATTCCCAGGGATCCGTGCCAATCGGTGAACCCCGATGAGGTGGTGGCGATCGGTGCCGCCGTCCAGGCCGGGATCCTCACCGGTGAACTGCGGGATTTGATGCTGAACGATGTCACCCCCCTCTCGTTGGGGCTGGAAACCATCGGAGGGTTGATGAAGGTGCTGATCCCACGCAACACCCCGATCCCCGTGCGCAAGAGCGATGTGTTCAGCACCTCTGAACCCAATCAGAACTCCGTGGACATCCACGTGCTGCAGGGGGAGCGGCAGATGGGTGCCGACAACAAATCCCTCGGCCGATTCCGGCTGTCGGGAATTCCGCCTGCGCCCCGTGGCGTCCCCCAGGTGCAGGTGTCGTTCGACATCGATGCCAATGGCCTTCTGCAGGTGTCGGCCACCGACCGCACCACCGGACGGCAACAGAGCGTGTCGATCCAGGGGGGCTCCAACCTCAGTGAGGAAGAAATCCAGGCCCTGCTGGAGGAGGCGGAGCGAAAGGCGGGGGAAGATCGCCGCAAGCGTGCGGTGATCGATCGGCGCAACCGGGCCCTCACCCTGGTCTCGCAGGCTGAGCGGCGCCTCCGGGATGCCGCCCTGGAACTGGGTCCCTACGGGGCTGAACGGCAGCAGCGGAGCGTGGAGCTGGCCGTCAGGCAGGTTCAGGATCTGCTGGCGGATCAAAACACCGAAGATCCCGAGCTGGAATTGGCCGTCAGCCAGTTGCAGGAGGCCCTGTTCGGGCTCAATCGCCGGCTCCTCAGTGAGCAGCGCAACGAGGGGGGGCCCCTTCAGGGCCTCAAGAACACCCTCGGGTCGCTGAAGGACGAACTCTTTGCCGAGGATGACTGGGACAGCTGGGAACCGCCCTACAGGGGCGATCGGGGCGATCGGTGGGATCGCCCCGATCCCTGGGACGACCGCCCCCAACGGCTCGATCGCTTCCGGGAGCCCGCACCCTTCCAAGAGTCATCCCCTTCCCCCTGGCGTGAGGATCGCGACCCATCCCTGAGGTCCACCGAATCCAGCAGGGGCCGTTCCCCTCGCTGGGAACAGGACGACGAGGATCCATGGGGTCCGCGGTGACACCACCCTGCGTATGAGCCCTCTCGGCACGACGGATTACTGGCAGGTGCTGGGCCTTGAACCAGGCGCCGATCCCGCCCGGCTGAAACGGGCATTCCGGGAGCAGGCGCGCCGCTGGCACCCCGATCTCAACGGCAACGATCCGGTGGCCGAGGAGCGTTTCAAGCGGGTGAACGAGGCCTATGCGGTGCTCTCGGATCCGAGGCGGCGCCAGGCCTGGGAGGCTGGAGAAGAGAGCGGAGCCGGGGGATCGGGCCGCTCCAACGACCCTTTTGCCCAGGGCTTCCCCCCGTTTGAGAGCTACCTCGACGCCCTGTTCGGCTCGCCCGAGGCCCCCACCCCCGAGCCTGCGGAACCTCCCGACGACTGGGGAGAAGCCCGAGTCACCACCTCCCCTCCCCCACCGCCACCTGTCCGTGCCACCACGGCGGAAGAAACCCTGGTGGAGCTCTTACCTGATCAGGCGCTGAGCGGTGATCGGGTGGAGCTGGAGCTCCGCGATGGAACGGTGGTGGAAGTGTGGACGCCCCCCCTGGCAGGCGATGGCTGGCGTCTGCGGTTGCCAGGGTTGGCCCCTGGGGGGGCCGATCACTTTCTCCATCTCCGGGTGCGCACCCCGGAAGGACTGCGGATCGATGGCTTGCGGGTGCTGTACACCCTGGATCTCACCCCTGCTGAAGCGGTGCTGGGGTGCCACCAGCAGGTGCCCACCCTCAATGGGCCCGTGCGGCTTCGCATCCCCGCCGGATCATCCAGCGGGCGGCTGCTGCGGCTCCGGGGCCGGGGCCTTCGCCTGGAGGAGCAGGTGGGCGACCAGATCGTGGAGCTCCGCATTGTGGTGCCTTCAGCGTTGGGTGAGGCGGAGGAAGCCCTCTACCGCCGCCTTCAGGAACTGGCCGACGCCGACCCTGGGTGACACACTGGCGATGCGCCGCCCCTCGTGCCCTTGGCCCCTCGTGATGCCACGGCCATGCCCGTGCACGTGCTCCTCTTCGATGCCGGCAGCGACGACGAGGGCATCCACTCCATCGAGCTGGGAGGGCGCACGGTGGTGCTGCTCTTCGAGGATGTGGACGACGCGGAGCGCTATGCGGGCCTGTTGGAAGCCCAGGATTTCCCCTTGCCCACCGTGGAGCGCATCCAGCGGGAGGATGTGGAACTCTTCTGTGCACAGGCGGGCTACGAAGCCCGCTTTGTGCCGGCGGGCTTTCTTCCCAAAAGCGAGGAGGATCGCCTGCTGATCGCTCCACCCCCGCAGAATCTCGATGTGAACCACTGGAAGGAGGGGGAACCCTCCCCATCCGCCGATGCGGCACCAGGGGAGGATCCGGAGCTCGAAGCCTTCCGTCGCCGTCTGGAGGGACTGCTGTGATTGCCGAGCTGAATCGGGGCCACCTGCTCACGGAGTTGCCCAATCCCCTGAGCCAAAACCTGGATCAACTCTCCACCGATGCCCTGGTGGAGCTGTTCTGCCAGAACGATCTGGAGCCCCAGAGGGCCGTGCACCAAGCCGCCGCCCAGCTGGCGGAAGCCATCGAGGCCATTGCCGCTCGGGTGCGCCAGGGCGGGCGCCTTTTTTATCAGGGTGCAGGCACCTCCGGCCGGCTGGGCGTGCTGGATGCGGCGGAATGTCCGCCCACGTTCTGCTCACCCCCAGAACTGGTCCAGGGCATCCTGGCGGGAGGGGCACCGGCCCTGCTGCGCAGCTCCGAGGGGCTGGAAGACCTGGAAGCCCAGGGGAAGCAAGATCTGGAGGATCGGGGGTTTGGGCCGGCGGACGCCCTGGTGGGCATCGCCGCAGGGGGCACCACCCCCTACGTGCTGGGCGGGCTCCGCCATGGCCAGGCCATCGGCGCCCTCACGATTGCGATGGCCTGCGTTCCCAGCGAGCAGGCTCCCATGCCCTGCGACATCGATCTGCGCCTGCTCACGGGCCCCGAGCTACTCACCGGTTCCACCCGGCTGAAGGCCGGCACCGCCACCAAGATGGCCCTCAACATTCTCTCCACCGGCCTGATGGTGCGGCTGGGGAAAGTGCATGGGAACCGGATGGTGGACGTGTCCGTCAGCAACGCCAAGCTGGAGGACCGGGCCCTGCGGATCCTGGCCGATCTGGCGGGGGTGGATCGCCAGCAGGGCCGGGCCCTGCTGGCAGAGAGTCAGGGGTCCGTCAAACGGGCCCTGCTGATGGCCGTCAGTGGTTTGGACGGGGCCTCAGCGGCCGATGCGCTCAACCGTCATGGGCCCTCCCTGCGAGCCACCCTGGAGGTCATGGGTTTGACCCTGCATCCCCCCAATAGGGAGCAGTGAACAGCTCGGTGCGCAACCGGGTCTCTGCGGGCACGTGGCTCGCCGGAGTCATCAGGGCATGGCGCAGGGCCCTGTGGGCAGAACTGGAAGGGCGTTGCGCGCCGATCCGCTCAGCGGCGAGCCGCACGATGGTCTGGGCCAGGGCTGCGTTGGCCTGGAGATTGGCGATCACCATCTCCACGGTCACCGAGTCGTGCTCCTGGTGCCAGCAGTCGTAGTCGGTCACCATGGCCAGGGTGGCATAAGCCATTTCCGCTTCCCGCGCCAGCCGGGCTTCCGTGTGGTTGGTCATTCCGATCACGGCACAGCCCCAGGAGCGGTACAGCTCGGATTCAGCGCGGGTGGAGAAGGCCGGTCCCTCCATGCACAGATAGGTGCCCCCCCGGTGAAGGGCACGCCCTTCGGGCATGAGGCTGTCCGCCACGTCCGCCAGGATGGTGCTCAGACTTGGACAGAAGGGATCCGCAGCGGTGACATGGGCCACCAGGCCCTCGCCGAAGAAGCTCAGGGGACGTTGATGGGTGCGATCAATGAACTGATCCGGCACCAGCATGTCGAGAGGGCGGAATTGCTCCTGCAGGGAGCCGACGGCTGACACCGACAGGATCCAGCGCACCCCCAGGGAGCGCAGGGCCCAGAGATTGGCCCGATAGGGCACCTCCGTGGGCAGATAGGTGTGGTGGCGACCATGGCGGGCGAGGAACACCACATCCAGATCCCCGATCCGCCCGAGGCGCAGGGCATCGGAAGGATCGCCGTAGGGGGTGCTGATCGTCAGTTCCCTGACGTCCTCCAGACCCTCCATGGCGTAAAGACCGCTACCCCCAAGCACCCCGAGCCGAGCCTTGCTGAGGTCGAGGGCGGGGGATGGGGCCATGGCGAAGGTCAATGCTGCCGCTGTTCTACAGGACGGAGGGGGGCCTTCAGACCTGCCAGCGCAAGAAGGCGCCTGGTTCCAGGCTCAGCCACGGACAGGCCAGGGTGGCGGCCTGGTGCAATTCCGCCAGGGGCCTGCGCTCCGGCTCCAACAGGGCCGAGGGATGGCTGCTGCGGGGGCCATCGGGCGCCAGCAGGAGGGCCACGGCCCGGGTCTGGGGCCATCCCCCGAGGAGGGTGAGAAGGGCTGCCAGATCGGCGGGCTGCAACTCCTGGTCGGGCTGGGCCATCAGCAGGATGGCGAGGGATGGACCCTCCAGAAGGGCCAACAGGCGGGGATGGTCTTCCACCAGGAGCCGCAGGTGGCGCTCCTCTGCCCAGCCCTGTAGGTGCTGCTGGAGCAGGTGATCCCGCTGGGGATCCACCCCAGCGGCCTGCCAGGCCACCACGGCGGTGGGACCTGCACTGGGGGGCGAGAGAGCGGCTTCCGCCGACTCTGCCCGGGGCGGCTCCATCAGATGGCCCAGCTTCAGGCGCTTGGCCGTGAGGTAGGCCGCATTGTGGGTGCCCGCATCAATCACCAGGGGCACCCGATCAACCACCTGGAGCCCGTAACCATCCAGCCCGGCAATCTTGCGGGGGTTGTTGGTAATCAGCCGCAGGTGCCGCACGCCGAGATCACTCAGGATCTGAGCCCCGACCCCATAGTTGCGCAGATCGGCGGGAAAGCCGAGGCGCTCGTTGGCTTCCACCGTGTCCAGCCCGCCATCCTGCAGGCTGTAGGCCCGCAACTTGTTCACCAGACCGATCCCGCGCCCCTCCTGGCGGAGATACACCACCACCCCCTCTCCTGCCGCTTCGATCATCCGCAGGGCGGCCTCCAGCTGGGGTCGGCAATCGCAGCGCAGGGAGCCGAAGGCATCGCCGGTGAGGCACTCGCTGTGCACACGCACGAGCACCGGCGCCGTGGCCTGTTCGGGATGGCCCTTCACGAGGGCCACATGTTCGCTGCCATCGAGCTCATTGCGGTAGCCGATGGCGCGGAAATCGCCAAAGGCACTGGGCAGCAGGGCTTCCGCCTGGCGGCGCACGAAACGCTCGGTGGCCAGCCGATAACGGATCAGATCGGCAATGGAAATCAACCGCAGGCCATGGGTCTGGGCGTAGGGCAGAAGCTGGGACAGCCGGGCCATCGAGCCATCGGCATTCTGGATTTCACAGATCACGCCGGCTGGATAGAGCCCGGCAAGGCGCGCCAGATCAACGGCAGCCTCCGTATGGCCTGCGCGCTTGAGCACCCCACCCGCGCGGGCGCGGAGGGGAAACACGTGCCCAGGGCGCCTCAGGTCGGCCGGCCGGGTCTGGGGATGGATCGCCACCTGGATTGTGCGGGCCCGGTCCTCCGCCGAAATGCCTGTGCCCACCCCGTGCTCCGGGCCCGCATCCACGCTCACGGTGAAGGCGGTCTGGTTGCTGTCGGTGTTGTGATCCACCATGAGGGGCAGATCCAAGGAATCCAGGCGTTCGCCCTCCATGGCCAGGCAGATCAGGCCCCGGGCCTGGGTGGCCATGAAGTTGACCTGCTGGGGCGTGGCGAACTGGGCGGCGCAGATCAGGTCGCCCTCATTCTCCCGGTTTTCGTCATCCACCACCACGATCGCCTCCCCATTGCGGATGGCCGCCAAGGCATCGGCAATGCAGTCGAAATGAATGGAGGGCTCGGCGTCGTTGGTCTGGCGCTCAGGCGTGAGAGTCAAGGATGAAAGGAACCCGGGAGTTCAACAGACTTTCTTTATAGATCCTTGCTGGCACCAGCGAGGATCGATGGCCCCTGAAACCTGGATCGGGGCCCAAGGGGGCCACTAGGATTCTCCGTTTGGAAGCCAGGGGATGACGGCAGGGCGCGTGGCGGTGATCGGGGCGAGTGGATACGGCGGCCTCCAGACCCTTCGCCTGCTGCAGGGCCACCCCCGGTTGGAGGTGACGTTCCTGGGGGGAGAGCGGAGCAGCGGCAAGCGCTGGAGCGATCTGGTGCCCTTTCTTCCCCTCGCGGGCGACCCGGTGGTGCAGGCCTGTGATGCTGAGGCCATCGCCGCAGCCGCGGATCTGGCTGTGCTGAGCCTTCCCAATGGCCTTGCGTCCCAGCTCGTACCGTCCCTTGTGGCCAGGGGCGTGAAGGTGGTGGATCTCTCCGCCGACTACCGCTACCGCTCCCTGAGCCATTGGCAGGAGGTGTACAGCAGTGAAGCCCGCAGCCACCCCCGAGACGATGGGGATCTGTGCGCGGAGGCCATCTACGGCCTGGCCGAGTGGGAGGCCGAGCGGATCGCCAAGGCCCGCTTGGTGGCAGCTCCCGGATGTTTCCCAACGGCCAGCCTGCTGGCGTTGATGCCCTTTCTGAGCCAGGGGCTGATCGAGCTCAACGGCATCGTGATCGACGCCAAGACCGGCACATCCGGCGGGGGCCGGGCGGCCAAGGAGCATCTCTTGCTGGCGGAAGCGGGGGAATCCGTGGCGCCCTACGGGGTGATCGGCCACCGGCACACCAGTGAGATCGAACAGCAGTGCAGTCAGGTCTGTGGCCATCCCCTGCTGGTGCAGTTCACCCCCCACCTCATCCCCATGGTGCGGGGTCTGCTGGCCACGGTCTATGCCCGGCTGCGGGATCCAGGCCTCACGGCGGACGATTGCACCACCCTGCTGAAGGCGGCTTATCGCGACAGGTCCTGTGTGGAAGTGCTGCCGGTGGGCACCTACCCCGCCACCAAGTGGGTGAAGGGCACCAACAGGGCCCTCCTGTCGGTGCAGGTGGATCGCCGCACCGGCCAGCTGATTGTGATGAGCGCGATCGACAATCTCATCAAGGGCCAGGCGGGCCAGGGGGTGCAATGCCTCAACCTGATGGCGGGTCTGCCCCCGGACATGGGCCTGCCCCTGCTGCCGTTTTATCCCTGAGGCGGGAGTCCGGCGAGCCGTTGGGCCGCGAGGGCGACGGCCAAGGGAAGAATCCGATGCTCCTGGGTGTGGATGCGGGCTGCCAGGGTTGGGGCATCATCCCCGGAATGCACGGGAACGGCGGCCTGGGCCAGGATCGGGCCCGCATCCACCTCCGGACGCACCAGATGCACGGTGCATCCGGTGATGCAAACTCCGGCGGCGAGGGCCTGGCCCACCGCATCCAGCCCCCGGAAGCTCGGCAGGAGCGAGGGGTGGATGTTGAGCAGGCGGTCGGGGAAGGCCTCAATCAACCGGGGCGTGACAATCCGCATCCAACCCGCCATCACCACCAGATCCACCCCGGCGTCGCGAAAGGCCCCGATCAGGGCGTCGTCCAGGTCTTCCCGGCTGGGGAAAGCCCGATGGTCGATCCAGCGCCAGGGGATGGCCAGCCGTTCCGCGCGGCTCCTGGCCCCGCACTGCTCATGGTTCACCACCAGGAGTTCCACGGAGGCCTGCAGCCTCTGCTGGCGGGTGGCCTCCACCAACGCCTCGAAATTGCTGCCCGACCCGGAGGCCATCACCCCCAGGCGCAGGGGAATGGGATGGGAGGGCCAGGGCTGTGGCATTGGCCACTGGAGCGTTTGCGCAAAATCGCTAGGGTTTGAGGGATCCATCCTGGAGTGGGCCGTCAGTCCTTATGTCCCATCTCACTATCCTCCCCACGGTGCTGCGGGATCTCGAGATCATGGTGTCAGCCCTGGAGGCCCTCCATCTGGCCCCGCAACGGAATGGAACGGTGCTGGGGTTTGCGGGGGAACACGAGCCCGTGGATGTTCACATTCAGCTCCCCAAAGGGCCGTCCCTGGGTTGGCGCCACCAGCCCGACGGCACCCTCGAGCTGGTGGCGGATCTCCAGAAGCTGGCCCAGTGCACTGCCGTGCCCCGACTGCTGAGCCGGATCACCCGGACCTACGCCACCCACCACGCCCTGAGGGAGGCCTCCACCAGCTTGTCTGGAGCCACCATCAACGTTCTCTGCTGAACCGCGGTTGACCCCCCATCTGCGCCTGGATCTGCGGTCTCCCCAGCGCCATCTTGTTCACGTTCAACTCAGCTTTGTCCCCACCCAGAGGCGCCTGGAACTGCGCCTCCCCTCCTGGACGCCCGGGTCCTACCTGATCCGGGATTACGTCCGTACCGTCGAGAGCCTCCAGGTCTGGCAGGGCCCCCAGACCCTCTCCGCCCGCCGACTCACGCCCTCCTGCTGGCTCCTGGAGCTGGAGGAGCTGGAGCCGATCCAGGTGCGCTACACCATTCAGGCCACGGAGCTCTCCGTCCGCACCTGCCATCTGAACAGTGATCATGGCTTTCTGGCCCTGGCAGGAGTGGCCCTGGAGATCGAGGGGGCCCGCTGGGTTCCCCATCACCTGGAATTGGTGCTGCCGGAGGGATGGGAAGCCTTTCTCAGCCTTCCCGAGGTGGCGAACCGGCTCTGGCGGGCGCCCAACTTTGATGCCCTGATCGACAGTCCCATCGAAGTGGGGCCCCATCTGGAGCATTCCTTTGCGGTGGCGACCGTTCCCCATCGATGGGTGAGTTGGGGAGGGGATCCAATGGACGATGCCTCCTGGCTCAGGGATGTGGAGCGGGTCTGTCTGGCCTGCTGCCGCCTGATGGGTGAGGAGCGGCCACCAGGGAACCCCTACCTGTTCGTGCTTCACCTTCTTGAGGAGGGGTATGGGGGCCTGGAACACAACCACGGCTCGGTGCTGCAGTTCAGCCGCCGGCGCCTTGCCACGGCCCAGGGCCGGCGCAAACTGCTCCAGCTTGTGGCGCATGAATACCTCCATCAGTGGAATGTGCGCCGCCTCAAGCCCGCCGAACTCTCCCCCGTGGATTACGGCCAGGCCATCCCCGTGCCCACCCTGTGGTTTGCGGAGGGGGTCACCAGTTATTTCGACGTGCTCCTTCCAGGAAGCTGTGGCCTCTCCACGGAGGAAGACACCCTCCAGGACCTGGGGGACGATCTGAATCGGTATTTCCTTTGTGTGGGCCGCACCGTGCAATCCCTGCGGGACAGCAGCCTGGAAGCCTGGGTGAAGCTCTACCGGCAGGACGCTTACTCCAGCAACAACCAGGTGAGCTACTACCTCAAGGGGGCGGTGCTGGCCCTGGTTCTGGATCTCCACCTGCGCCGCCATGGCTCCTCCCTCAGCCAGGTGCTGCGGGACCTCTGGACACGTTTTGGACGCTGGGAAGCCGGCTACCGGGAAGACGACCTGCTGACCATCTTTGGCGACCACGCCCAGGATCTGTCCACTCTCTTGCCGCATTGGCTCTGCAGTAACGAAGATCCAGATGTTGCGTCCTATCTGCAGGATGTGGGCCTGAAGCTCTGCCCTGAATCCGCTACCCAACCCGATGCAGGGTGGCAGGTGGAACATCGCCCCGAAGGGCGTCTTCTGTTGAAATCAGTGGTGCGGCATGGCGCCGCGGAAGCGGCAGGGCTGGAGGTGGGCGATGAGCTGCTGGCTGTGGATCACCAGCGGGTGTTGCAGGTGAAGGATCTCGAGACCATCCTTCCAGCTTCCCCAGGCGCCGGTGCTCCACGAACCATTCTGTTTTGCCGGGATGGCCGCGTTCGCGACACCAAGCTCATTGCGGGCCCCCCGGCCATCACCCGCTGGACCCTCCGCCCGGATCCCGAGCCCACCACGGAGGTTCTCGAACGCCGGCGCCAATGGCTGGAGCTCGTGCCTTGACGTTGCCCACCCAGGTCAGAGGGGTTCTGATGGGGATGGCAGGAGCCGGCTTGGTGGCCTCCGGCATGCTGCTCTGGTTGATCCGCGGTGCGGGCGGCAGTCCCCAGAGCCAGAGTCCAGCCTCCCTGCTTGATTTGCTGGAGGAGGTGAGGCAAAGCAAGCCTTCCGAGCCCCCCCGCCGCCCTTCCCCCCAGGCCCCTGCAAGGTCCGCATGGGCCTCCCCCCTGGAGAAGGCCTGCCAACCGCCGGATGTCGCCCTGCGCAGACGGTTGCAGGCCGATCTGCAGGCCCTGCCCACCCGCATGGTTCGGCTGAACATCCATCCCACGAACTATGGGGAACGGATGACGCGCGATGCCCTGGGGAATCCTCTCGACCCCACGCCCAGGCTGGTGGTGCTGCACGAAACCGTCTACGGCCTGCACTCCGCCATCAACACCTTTCTCACCCCCCATCCCAGAGATGAGGATCAGGTCAGTTATCACATGCTGATCGGTGCGAAGGGAGATGTGGTTCAGGTCCTGGACCCCTCCAAGCGGGCGTTTGGCGCAGGCAATTCAGCCTTTGGCCGCCAATGGGCCGTCACCAACCCCAAGGTGGGCGGGTCGGTCAACAACTTTGCCCTTCACCTCAGCCTGGAAACCCCCCTGGACGGGGAAGACCAGGAGAGTGGCCACAGCGGTTACACAGCAGCCCAATACGATGCGATGGCTCTGGTGCTCGCGGATTGGATGCGGCGCTATCCCATTCCCGCCCAGGCCATCACCACCCATCGGCATGTGGATCTGGCCGGAGAGCGAGCGGATCCAAGGAGCTTCAACTGGCCGGAGCTGAGCAAGCGGCTCGTAGCCCTCGGGATGATCTGTTGATCAGCTGAACGCAGCGGCTCTGGGGGGGGGTGCGTTGACCGGCTAGATCAACGGACTGAGACGGGGCCGTTTTTCGCTGTAGAGGATTTCATGCAGCGCCGGATCCTGCATGTAGCGAAGGATTCGGGTGGGGTAGTCCAGCTTTCCATTGTGAAGATAGGCCAGGGTGGCCAATCCCTTGGCATCTTTCGGATTCCCGCTGGCCGTGAGCATCCGCTCCCGCGGCAGGTTCAGGCTGGTGGACAACCTGGCGAACTTGCCGACAAGCAGTTCCACGTTGTGGTCGGGATCGAGCAACTGGAAACGGGCCTCCTGAATCTGTTCAGGGGTGGCGTTCTCCGGCAGCAGGCCCTGTTTCACCATTTCACCGACACTCAGCTGGGCAGGCCCCTGGGTCTGGAACAACCCGCTGCGAACGGCAAGGGCACTGTCTTCACCAGGTTTGGCGTGGTGCATTTCATCAAAGAGAACAGCGGCCACCAGCATGGGATTGATCCGCTGGCGGGCACTGTGGCGAAGGATGAGGGGGCGGAGCTCCTCCAGCCTCGACAGCGTGTGGTTCCGCAGAGGCTGGAGCTGGTCCAACCCTTCCGTAAACAGCTGGGCAATGGCGGGCTGGGGACCGTGGACCCCGAAACGACGGTTGAGCTCCCGAAGCTCGTCGGGAGTGAAATCGGCGGGATCGGGGCGCTGACCCTCGAGCGGTGACTGATGGACGCTCTTGAGTTCCGCTGAAGAGGGAAGGGCTTTGGCCTTTGGAGGAACGCTGGGGACACCGCTGTGGATCGCAAAACCGAGGCCGATCGATCCCACCACCAGAGAGGCGGTGAGGGAAAACCCTGGAAGGCAGCGAAAAGGGTTGGAAATCGGCAACGGAAGGAGGCGGCGTGAAGATCCCAAAAAGGATCCCCATGGGTTTGTCTCCGTCCATTATTTGGTTTCTTTTTGGACTGTCCAGGGTCAAGCCGTTCGGTCCTCTCGCTGGCCCACCCTCCAGCGGTCGAAACAGGCGGTTCAGTACGGTGCATGGGCATGCGCGGTACCCCTGCGGCCATGTCCACGTTTCCGCCGCTCAGGGCTTCAGAACCGGATCCCCTCTGGCAGCGCTTCCAGGCCCTGCTCTGGTTCGACAGCGCCCTCGGCATCTGGCTTGATCCAAGCCGAATGGCCCTCAACGGCGACGATCTCCAGGCTTTGGAGCCCCGGTTCAGCTCTGCTTTTCAGGCCATGGATGCCCTGGAGGCCGGGGCCGTGGCCAATCGGGATGAGGAGCGGCAGGTGGGGCATTACTGGCTGCGCGATCCCGAACGCGCCCCCAGCCCCGAGGTGCAGCAGCTCATTCGCCGGGAGGTGGATGGACTGGACACTTTTGCCAGAGAGGTGAGGGAGGGCCAGCGCACCGCCCCAACCGGCACCCCTTTCACCGACGTGCTGTGGATCGGCATTGGTGGTTCCGGCCTGGGCCCCCTGCTGATCGTGGAGGCGCTGCAACGGGAGGGCCGTGGCCTTCCCTTCCACTTCTTCGACAATGTGGATCCCCAGGGGATGAGTGCCACCCTGGCCTCCCTGGGTGATCGGTTGCGCACCACGCTGGTGATCGTCGTGAGCAAATCCGGCGGAACGCCTGAGCCCCGGCTGGGCATGCAACAGGCCCGGGCGCGGCTGGAATCGGCCGGGGGCCGATGGGCGGAGCAGGCGGTGGCGATCACAATGCAGGGGAGCCATCTCGACCAGATCGCCAGCGGCGAAGGCTGGTTGGCCCGTTTCGACATGCCGGATTGGGTGGGCGGACGGACCAGCATCACCAGTGCGGTGGGGCTCCTGCCTGCCGCGCTCATCGGAGCGGATCTAAGGGCCTTCCTGGAGGGGGCAGCGGCCATGGATCGCCTCACCCGGCAGCATTCCCTGCAGAAGAATCCAGCGGCCCTTCTGGCGGCCTCCTGGTTTGTGGCAGGAGGGGGCCAAGGTCGACGCGACATGGTGCTGCTTCCCTACCGCGATCGTCTGGAGGTGTTCAGCCGCTATCTCCAGCAGCTGGTGATGGAATCGTTGGGCAAGAAGTTTGATCGGGAGGGGAGGGAGGTCCATCAGGGGCTGGCGGTGTACGGCAACAAGGGCTCCACCGATCAGCACGCCTATGTGCAGCAGCTCCGCGATGGACTGGATAATTTTTTCGTGGTGTTCATCGAGGCACTCGACGAACCCACGGATATCCCGGCGATTGGCGGGGAGCATCCCGCCGATTTCCTGGCCGGCTTCCTGCAGGGAACCCGTGCGGCCCTCTGCGAGGGCGGCCGCCAATCTCTCACCATCACTCTGGAGCGCTTTGATGAGCGCTCCCTTGGGGCCCTGATCGCCCTGTTTGAGCGAGCGGTGGGGTTGTATGGGGAACTGATCAACGTCAATGCCTACCACCAGCCCGGGGTGGAGGCCGGCAAAAAGGCAGCCGCGGAGATTCTCTCCTTGCAGGAGAGGCTGGAACAAACCCTGCAGGGCGGCCAGAGCCTTGGTCTGCAGGATCTCCAGCAGGCCCTGCAATTGGAGAGCCCCGAACCCCTGTTCTGGATCCTGCGCCATCTTTGTTTCAATGGCCGTGGCTACCAGGCCAGCGGCCACTGGGGGGATCCCCAAAGCCTCCGCTTCCGGAAAACCTGAGGCCTCAGGGCACCAGGTTGACCAATTTGCCGGGCACCACAATCACCCGGCGGGGGGGGAGACCCTCCAGCCACTTGGCGGCCACATCGCTCTCCAGCGCCAGGCGCTCCAGGGTGGCCGCATCCGCATCCGCGGGCACCTCCAGGCTTCCCCGCACCTTGCCCTTCACCTGGATCACAAGGGGAACCGTGTCCCGGGTGAGGGCTGCCGGATCCAACAACGGCCAGCTCTGGCGATGAACACTGTCGCAAGGGTCGGGATCCACAAGCCGATGCCAGAGCTCCTCCGCCAGATGGGGGGCCAGAGGGGCCAGGAGCAGCACCAGCGTCCGCAGGGCCTCCTGGGCCACGGCGGGCCGCACATCGGTGAGGAGTGAGGCCATGGCATTGGAAAGCTTCATCAATTCGGACACGGCCGTATTGAGCTGCAGCTCCCCGCTCAGATCATCGCTCACCTCCTGAATGGCCGTGTGGACGGCCCGGCGCAGGTTTCGCTCCGGCGGCTGAAGATCGGCAAACAGGGCCCCCTCCTCAGCCCGGTTCTGCCCGGGACCGGCGGCGAGGGTGAGCCCAGCCTCCCGGGCCGTTTCCACCAGACGCCACAGGCGCTGCAGAAAGCGAAACTGCCCTTCCACATCGGCGTCGTCCCATTCCAGATCCTTTTCCGGGGGGGCTTTGAAGAGGATGAACATGCGCGCCGTGTCGGCCCCATAGCGATCAATCACGGAGGATGGATCGACGCCGTTGTATTTCGACTTGGACATTTTGTCGAAGCTCACAGTCAACGGCTCTCCACTGTTCGGATCCCGAGGATCATTGACATCAGCCACGTCCTCCGGGGCAATGTATTTGCCGTTATGCGGATTGCGGTAGGTGAGCCCCTGCACCATCCCCTGGGTCAAGAGGCGAGTGAAGGGTTCATCAAAATCAAGCAAGCCCCGATCGCGCAGCACCTTGGTGAAGAAGCGCGAATAGAGAAGGTGGAGAATGGCGTGTTCAATTCCACCCACATACTGATCCACGGGAAGCCACCTGTTCACAGCCTCCTTGCTGAACGGCACCTGCTGATTGGAGGGATCCGCATAGCGCAGGTAATACCAGCTGGAACACATGAACGTATCCATGGTGTCTGTTTCACGCCGCGCTGGCTTGCCGCAGCGCGGGCAGGGCACCTGCAACCACTCTTCCAGTTTTCCCAGGGGAGATCCGCCCCGTCCCTCCAGGGCGATCCCCGTGGGCAGAACCACAGGCAAATGCTCAGGCGGCACGGGCACATCCCCGCAATCGGGGCAATGCACCATGGGGATGGGGCAGCCCCAGTAGCGCTGGCGGGAGATCAACCAATCCCGCAGGCGGTATTGCACCCTGGAGCGCCCCCAGCCCTGCGCTTCCGCCGCCGCCACGATCCGTTCCTTCGCCTGCTCCGAGTGGAGTCCCTCGTAGGGACCGGAATGGATCAACACACCCGCTTCGGTCCAGGCACCACCGGCGAAGGCGCTCGGATCGGCACCCTCGGGAATGATCACCTGGCGGATGGGAAGTTCATGCTGGCGGGCAAAGAGAAAATCCCGCTGATCGTGGGCTGGCACCCCCATCACCGCCCCTGAGCCGTAATCGGCCAGCACGTAATCCGCGATCCAGAGGGGGATCGACTCCCCGGTGGCCGGATGGCGCACATGGGCTCCGATGGGAACGCCGCGCTTGGGACGGGCGTCGTCCGTGCGCTCCTGCTCACTCTCGGCCGCCACCAGATCGCAGAAGGCCTCCACGGACAACTGATGCTCGGCCGTCGTCAGGGAGGGCACCAGGGGATGGTCCGGCGCCAGCACCAGATAGGTCACCCCGTAGAGCGTGTCCGGGCGGGTGGTGAACACAGTGATGGTGGCGCCGGTGGGCGCTCCATCCAGACCCAAGACAGGAAAATCCAGTTCGGCCCCGGTGGAGCGGCCGATCCAGTTGGCCTGCATGGTGCGCACCCGCTCCGGCCAGTGCTGAAGCTGCTGGAGATCCTCCAGCAAGGCGTCGGCATAGGCCGTGATGTTGAGAAACCACTGCCGTAGCTTCCGTTTCTCCACCAGAGCCCCGGAGCGCCAGGAGCGCCCCTCCCCATCCACCTGCTCATTGGCCAGCACGGTTTGGTCCAGGGGGTCCCAGTTCACGGTGGCCTCCTTGCGGTAGGCCAACCCCGCTTCCCAGAACTGGAGAAACAACCACTGGGTCCAGCGGTAGTAGTCCGGCTGGCAGGTGGCCACCTCCCGTGACCAGTCGATGGAAAGCCCGAGGCGTTCCAGTTGGGCGCGCATCTGGGCGATGTTGCGCTCGGTCCACTCCGCCGGATCCACGCCCCGTTCAATCGCGGCGTTCTCCGCAGGCAGACCGAAGGCATCCCACCCCATCGGGTGAAGAACCCGCCGGCCGAGCATGCGTTGCTGGCGGGCCACCACGTCCGTGATCACATAGTTGCGCACATGGCCCATGTGCAGGGTTCCCGAGGGATAGGGGAACATGGACAGCGCGTAGAAGGGTTCTCCTGAGCCCGAACCCCCATCCGTGTCATCGAGGTGCTCCTCCCTCCAGCGTTGTTGCCAATGGGTCTCGATCTCCTGGGGCCTGTAGCGGGAGGGATCGGTCACGGCAAGGAGCTGAAAGGCTGGGAGGGCAGGAGTGGCTGACGCGTAAGCCGGCCCTCCCGATGGTGCCACACGCGCTCAGGGCGCTGGCGGGTGGGCAGGTCAGAGAAGGGCGCGAAGAACCGTGATCGCCTCCCGATTCACCATCATCAGCGGCTGATTCGCCGTCTGGCGCAGGGCCAGAAAATGGTTGTCCTGCCACTTGATCACCCCTTCCACCTCCTGACCACCCACCAGGCTCAGACTCACCACCGTGCGGGTGCGGATGAGCTCCTGGATGTGGCGCACACTGGGCAGGGAGGTATCGAGCCGGGTGGGGCGATTTTCAAAGAAGCTCTGCATAGGATCAATGATCAGTGCTCCGGGCGGCAAGCGGGATGGAATTCAGCAAGTATCAGGGTCTGGGGAATGATTTTCTCCTGCTCGACCTCCGGGACTTTCCCCTGGATGGGGAGGGTCTGCAGTCTCACCCGGAGCTGGTGCAGCAGCTGTGCGATCGCCGTTTCGGCGTGGGGGCCGATGGGGTGATCCTGGCCCTCCCCGCAGCTTCAGGGGCGGAACTGAGAATGCGCATCTTCAATGCGGATGGTTCGGAAGCTGAGATGTGCGGCAATGGCATTCGCTGCCTCGCCCGCTTCCTGGCCGATCGGGATGGCGATGGGGCTGGCCGCCGCTGGGAGGTGGAAACGGCCGCGGGGCCGATCGTTCCCGAACTCCAGGCAGATGGACAGGTCCGGGTGGACATGGGCCCCCCGTTTCTGGAGCCGGACAGCGTTCCCACCCTTCTCCCCCTGGGCCCGGCGGGCCTGCCCCAGGGGCAGCTCAGCGTGCAGGACACCTCCTGGTCCGTGGCCGCCGCCGGCATGGGGAACCCCCACGTGGTGGTTCCCGTGCCCGATGTGATGGCGATGGATCTGGAGGCGATCGGCGCAGCCCTGGAGGTGCACCCGGTGTTTCCTGCACGCACCAATGTGCATCTGGTGCAGGTGCTCAGCCCCAACCATCTGCTGATGCGGGTGTGGGAACGGGGTGCCGGCCCCACCCTGGCCTGCGGCACCGGAGCCTGCGCCACCCTGGTGGCCTGCCACCTGCTCGGGTTGAGCGAACGGGAGGCCCGGCTGGATCTCCCTGGCGGCCCCCTCGCCATTGCCTGGGAGGAATCCAGCAACCATGTCGTCATGACAGGGCCAGCGGAGCGGGTCTTCGATGGCGAGCTGGCGGAGCCCCTGTCCGAAACGCTGGCCGCCGTGCTCGGTCTGGGCGGCGAGCAGACCGGCCCCAGCAGCGGGGCCTCCTTCCCCACCCCCTCGGCTGCCGTTGCCCCCCCCCCCGCTGGAGAGGTGGACCCCGACCCCATCGACTGCGCCACGGTCTGCACCCAGGGCTGCCAGCGGCCCCAGGCCTGTCCCAGCGCAGAAGCACGGGCGAAGGTGGCCGCCCTGTTGGAGGGCAGCTCCCTCGACGATCTGGTGCGGTTGGCGAATGATTCCCTGGAAAGCCGCCTGCTCGGCCGCCGGGCGGAGGATGGCTGGGGCAGTGCCTGAATCAGATCAGGCCACCTGCCTGTATCTCGATGCCTGCGCCACCTCCCCTCTCGGCCCTGAAGCCCTCGAGGCCATGGAACGGGCCTGGCGAAACGCCTGGGGCAATCCCTCCAGTCTGCACAGCTTCGGGATGGCGGCAGCCGAGCAGCTGGAGCGCAGCCGTTTGGAGCTGGCCCTGCATCTCGGGGCCGACCCGGAGGAGGTGGTGTGGTGCTCCGGGGGCAGTGAAGCCATCCAGTCGGCCCTTCTGGGCACTGCCGCCACCCTCGAACCGGGCCGGCTGATCATCAGCGCGGTGGAACATCCAGCCACGGAGGCCGCCGCAGCCGTGCTCAGCCGGCGGGGCTGGCAGGTGGAGCGCTGGCCCGTGAACCGGGAGGGTGTGCTGTGCCTGGACCCTCTGGAGGCCCTCCTGGAGCCGCCGACCCGGCTGGTGTCGTTGATCTGGGGCCAGAGTGAGGTGGGCAGTGTGCAACCGATCCACGCCGTGGGGCAGCACTGCAGGCAGCGCGGCATCCGCTTCCACGTGGATGGGGTGCAGGTGCTGGGGCATGCCCCGATCGATTGGGGGAGCCTGCCGGTGGATCTGCTCAGCGGTGCCGCCCACAAGCTGCAGGGTCCTCGGGGCATCGGGGTGTTGCTTGTGCGCAAGGGTGTGGCTCTCGATGCCCTGATAGGTGGCGTGCAGGAGAGAGGTCGCCGCGGTGGTACCGAACCGGTGGCCCTGGCCGCTGGCTTTGCCGCTGCGCTGGGGGTCTGTCAAAGGCGCCTCCAGGCCCATGGCGGTATCGATCCCCTGACCCCGCTGCGGGATGGCCTTTGGCACGCCCTTCAGGCCCTGCCGGGAGTGGAGCTGCTTGGCCCGCAAACCGGGGATGCCGAACGGCGTCTGCCTCACCATCTGAGCCTGTTGGTGCGTTCAGGGCAGGGCCGGCCCCTCCCTGGCCGGGCCCTGGTGCGCGCCCTGGACCGGAGGGGTGTGGCCTGCAGCAGCGGCGCAGCCTGCAGTGCCCGGAGCCCATCCCAACCGGGGCAGACAGCCATCCCAGCCGGCGCCAGTCCGGTGTTGCTGGCCATGGGCTACAACCCCGAGGAGGCCAGCGCCGGGTTGCGCCTCAGCCTTGGGCCCTGGCTCATGGCCACGGATCTGACAGCGGTGCCGGAGCGTCTCGCCCTGGCCATCGCTGAGGTGGAGGCCTCCCTGGGGCCATGAGCCGGCCGTGCCCGGTAGGGTCTGGCCTGTCTCCGACACCGGCCCATGCTCCCCCCCGATCTGCGCCAGGCCGAAGCCCAGCTCAGGGAGGCCCTGGACTCCGCCCTCAGCAGCGACAGCCGGGGCCGATGGACAATCGAGCTGCGGTTTGAGGGCCTCCGACTCCTTCCCCTGGCGATGCGGTTGGCCGAAGCCCTGGCGGGAGAGGAGAGGGCGCTGCGCGTGCTGTGTCCGGACGCGGGAGCCACGGCTTTGGCCCGACGGGACAACCCAAGGCTGGCGCCCCTGATTTCCAGCCTTGGCGACCACCATCGTCAGCAGGGAGACACGGATGCGGGCGCGGGCGATCAGAGCTCCGACCCTCCCCTGTTGCTGGTGGTAGGGCCGGGCCCATCGGATTACGACGTGGTGGAAGGGGTCTGCACCGCCCACCCCGGGGTCGTCGTGCTTCTCAATCCCACGCTGGAGGATGCTGCCGTGGGCATCGGCAGTGTGGCCCGATCGCGACGGAAGGGGTTTCTGGCCCAATGGCAGGCGGCCTATGCCCTCCAACCCTTTGCCAATGGCGCCCTGCGGCGGGCCTTCCCGGGTGACTGGGAGCTGTATCGCCTGGATCCCGAGGGGTTCCGGTTGGCGGGGGCATTTCCCCAGAAACCCAGCAGCGAGGAACAGGCCGAAACCCTGGCCGGTGAGAATCCGGGGGGAATCAAGCAGCAGCTGCGGGGTTTGGGTGATCTGATCGACAATCTGCAGCGCTGAGCCGATCGGTGTGCATCACAGCTGGTGCGGGACAGGCAAGGCCCCTAAACTTCGCCGACCTCCAGAGAGCCATGGCCAGCAGATTCCCCAACGCCGGATCAAACGCAAGCAGGCCCTGGAACCTCGTGGACCTGGGGGCAGGACTGGCCGTGCTTCTTGCGGCTGGAGGGCTGCTCTGGAGCCCCAAATTGTCGAGTGCGGTGGCCCGGGCCACGGGGGAAGAGGTGCCCGTCACCGTTTCCGTGGATGTGCGGAGCCAGCCCGCCGTCGACAGCGCAGCCCTGATCAACGACATCGCCAAAGAGGGAAAGGTGTCGATCGTGATCCGCAACGCCCCCCACGGCTCAGTGAAGGTGGCCAAGATCGAACCCCTGCAGCGGCGGCTCACGATTCTCACCCCGGAGGGGAAGTTTGTTTCCGCCCCCGATCCCAATCAGAAAACCTTCGGCACCTTTGATGCCCGGTTCACCCTTGAGGGTCGGGGTCGGAAAGGGGGAGGTGGAGTGGTGTTCGGCAACCAGACCTTGAAGATTGGAGCACCTGTGGAACTGGAAGGATCCAATTACCGCTTCAGCGGCAATGTCACCAATCTTGTGATTGGTGACTCCTGACATGCGCGATCTCCTTTCTCCAGCAGGTCGGTGGATGGCCCTGGGCCTCACCGTTCTCGGTCCGTTAACGGCCGGTTCAGGAGCACTGGCCAATCCAGCTCTGCCCCCGCGTCAGGGGTGGCCCCGGGTTGTGCCGGTGATGCCCCTCCCACCCCTCACCCCAGCCCTGGCAAGCCCCCAGCTGGGACCATCTCCGAGCTGCCCGGCCCTGCAACAACGCCTGGCGGCCCAGTTGGCGGGGCAGAGTGAGGCCTGGAGTGTCACCATCGCCGATGCCTCCGGGCGGCTTCTGGCAGACGTGAATGGCACCCGCTCCAGGGTGCCGGCCTCCAACCAAAAACTGGTGAGTACGGCGTTCGCCCTCGACCGGCTCGGACCGGAATTCAGGCTGAACACCCAGCTCTGGAAGCTGGGGGATGGAACCCTCCGTCTCACGGGCCAGGGCGATCCTGATCTGGCCCTGCCCCATCTGCAGCGCTTCGCCCAGTTGGCCCTTCGCTCCGGTGGGAGTGCGGGGCCCTCTGGAACAGTGGTGCGTCTCCAGGTGGCCGAGGAGCCCAAACAGGCCTGGTGGCCCCAGGGTTGGAACTATGCCGATCGGGCCTACGCCTACGGGGCACCGATCACCCGTTTGGCCATCACCAGCAATGCGATTGATGACGCCGTCACCAATCCCGTCTCCCGCCTTCAAACCCTGCTGAAGCGCACGGCAGCCCAACAGGGTGGGGACATTCAGATGTCGCTGGTGCCGGCGGAGCAACCTCTGCCATCCGATGCCGTGTTGCTTCACGAGGAGCCCTCCACCTCCATGGAGGGCCTGCTGAGCCTGGCCAATACGGAGAGCCACAACTTCACTGCCGAGGTGCTGCTCCGTTCTGGGGCCGGCACCTGGGATCTGCCGGAGGCCGTGCGGCGTCAGACCGTTTGGCTCAGTCAACAGGGCTTACCGATGCAGGGCGTGCGCGTCGCCGATGGCAGTGGTCTGGATCGAACCAACCGCCTTACCAGCCGCTTCCTCACCGCCCTGCTCCTGCGCATGGATCACCACCCCTACGGACGCAGCTATGTGAGCTCCATGGCCATTGCAGGCAAGCGGGGAACCCTACGCAACCTCTACAACGGCACCAGCCTGGATGGCAGGGTCTATGCCAAGACCGGCACCCTCACGGGAGTCCGCTCGATCAGCGGCCTGTTGGTTACCGAAGCGGGCCCGCGCTACTTCAGTGCGATTTCCAACGGGGCAAGTGCACCGAACGCCACCATTGGCCGCATCCTGAGGGATGCCCAGAACGTGAGTTTGTGCCTCTAAGCGGATCCTGACCAAAGCCCCCGGCTCAGACAACTGAACCGGGGGCTGATGAAAGGATGCCAGTGTTGCAGCCAGATCTCAGCTGGCCAGACGGCCACCCGCCGCACGGCGCAGACGGTTGGCGGCCTGTTGGGCTCGGGCCCGAACGGCAGCACTGGCATCCATGCCCTGGGATGGGTCCCCTTGGGACGAACCGGCGGAAGACGGCTGGGAGGCACCATCCTTTCCTTGCAGACGCATCAACTCCCTGCGGCCGCCAAGGACAACCTGGCTGAGATCCTGAAGACGGGTTTCCAGCTCGCCGAGCACCTGTTCGGCGTATCGATTGGCCCCATCCTGAATGGCACCAGCATCCTGACGGGTGCGGGCCACGAGCACATCGCACTGCTGTTGGGTTTGCTGGCGGAATTGGATGGCCTCCTGATGGAGCCGCTCGGATTCAGCCTGACTCTCCCGTTGAACCCGCAGGCTCTCTTGACGGATCGCTTCCAGCTCCTGCAGCGCCTGTTGCCGAACCCGTTCATGCTGATCCATCAGCTGGCGGGACCGCTCTACCGCCTCAGATTCCAGTTGGGTGCGGCGTTGCTGAGCCTCCTGCTCCAACTGCTGACGACGGGCGGCAAAGGCCTGCTCCATCTGGGCGATCCGCCCCTGATGCTCCTGCTCGGCCTGGGCGGCCTGAGCACGGGCCTGGGCCTGTAGCTGCTCCCCATGGAGACGGGATTGCTCGCGCACGTCGGCGGCCTGACGCTCGGCCTCCTGGCGAACGGAGGAGGTGGCGATGAGCTGTTCCCGTTCCCGCCGGGCCTGCACCAGGATCTCCTCGGCCTGCTGCTTGGCCTTCTCGATGAAGCCCTCCCGCTGACGCAGGAGTTCGTCGGCCTGGGAGATCTGGAGAGGCAGGGCTTCTCTCAGGGCATCCATCGCCTCGATGGCGTCCTGCTCGTTCACCAGGCGCCCTCCACTGAAGGGAATCCGGCTGCCGTCGAGAACGATCTCCTCAAGCTGATCGAGTTGGTCGAGAACCGTGATGCGCGTCTCGGACATGTCAACGAGTAGGTGTGGCCCGATTAAAGAACGTCACGAGATCTTCTGCCACTCCCCGGGGCACCATGTGGCTCACATCCCCACCGAATCGGGCCACCTCCTTGACAACGGAACTGCTCAGGAAGCTGTGATGGGCAGCGGTGGCCAAAAACAGGGTTTCCAGATGGGGAGCCAGGGTCTTGTTGGTGTGGGCCAGCTGGAGTTCGAATTCAAAATCACTCAGGGCCCTCAGGCCCCGCAGAATCACGCCCGCTCCGGCATCCCTCGCCACGTCGACGGTGAGGCCGTCGAAACTGCGCACCTCCACGCCCTGGAGGTGGCTCGTCGCCTCCCGGATCTGATGCAGGCGCTGCTCCAGGGGGAACGTGGGAACCTTGCTGGGGTTCTGCAACACCGCCACCACGAGGCCGTCAAACAGGGCGATGCTGCGTTCAATCAGGTCGAGGTGGCCCAAGGTGAGCGGATCAAAACTGCCGGGGTAAAGGGCCCGCATGGAACTGGGCGGATGGAACCTTTCTAGAGTCGGAAGCTCCCACCTGTGCAACATGACCCCAACCCCCGCCCTTCCCCCCCTCGACACAGCCGCCAAGAAGAGCCTGCTGCGGAAAATTCCCCATGGGGTGTTCATCTGCGGCGTGCGGGAGGGGGAGGAGGTGAACGGCTTCACCGCCAGCTGGGTGACCCAGGGATCCTTTGAGCCTCCCCTGGTGGTGATGGCGGTGCGGGCCGATTCCGCCAGCAACGGCATGATCCAACGCACGGAGCGCTTTTCCTTGAATGTGTTGCCGGCAGATCAGAAGGATCTGGCGGCGGTGTTCTTCAAGCCCCAGAAGGCCATCGGTGGCCGCTTCGACGCCGCCCCCTTCCAGCTCGGACCGCTGGGACTGCCGATTCTGGAGGCCGCTCTGGGGGCGGTGGAGTGCGAGGTGGTGGGCCAGGTGAGCCATGGCGATCACACCGTGTTTGTGGGTGAAGTGAAGAGCGCGGTGCTGCAACGGGAGGGCGATGCCCTGGAACTGGCTGGCACGGGATGGCAGTACGGGGGTTAGGGGGAGGCGCGGCGTCCCGCGGCGGGACGCCGCCTCTCCTGCAACGACCGGAGCAGCTGGCCCAACGGCTGCGGGAGATTCCCACGGAGCCGGGCTGCTACCTGATGCGCGATGGAGAGGATCGCATTCTCTACATCGGCAAGGCAAAGATTCTGCGCAATCGGGTACGCAGTTATTTTCAGAGCTCTCAGGGTCATAGTCCTCGCATCCAGCTGATGGTGCGGCAGGTCTGCGAGATCGAAGTGATCGTCACCGACAGCGATGCAGAAGCGCTGGCGTTGGAATCCAATCTGATCAAGCAGAACCAGCCCCACTTCAATGTGTTGCTGAAAGACGACAAGAAATATCCCTATCTCTGCATCACCTGGAGTGAGGCCTATCCCAGGATTTTCATCACCAGGCGCCGACGGTTTCGCAGTCCTCTCGACCGGTTCTATGGCCCCTATGTGGATGTGGGCCTGCTGCGGCGCACGTTGTTCATGGTGAAGCGGGTGTTTCCCCTACGCCAGCGGCCCCAACCGCTCTACAAGGACCGCACCTGTCTGAACTACGCCATCGGTCGCTGCCCTGGGGTGTGTCAGGAGCGCATCAGCTCAGAGGACTACCACCGGACCCTGCAGAAGGTGGCCATGGTGTTTCAGGGCCGCAACGAGGAGCTCCTTGAGCTGCTGCGGGCCCAGATGGACCGCTACGCCGAGCGCCTGGATTTCGAGGCCGCCGCCAAGGTAAGGGATCAGCTGCAGGGCCTGGAAACCCTGACAGCGGATCAGAAGATGAGTGTGGGCGATGCCTCCATCTCCAGGGATGTGGTGGCCCTGGCGGCCGATGAGCGGGTGGCGGCCGTGCAGCTGTTCCAGATGCGGGCCGGAAAGCTGGTGGGGCGGCTCGGCTACCTGGCTGAGGTGCAGGGGCAGGAGCCGAGCTGGATTCTTCAGCGCATCCTCGAAGAGCACTACAGCCAGGTGGAGCCCGTGGAAATCCCCCCCGATCTGCTTCTCCAACATGCGCTGCCCCAGCACACGCTGATCCAGGAGTGGCTGAGCGAGCGGAGAGGGCGGAAGGTGAAACTGAGCGTGCCCCAGAGGCAACAGAAGGCGGAGCTGATTGAGCTGGTGGTGCGGAATGCCACCTACGAATTGGAACGGGCCCAACGCCATGCGGAGCAGCACCAGCTGGCGCTGGAGGATCTGGCCCAGTTGCTGGAGCTGCCGATCCCCCCGAGGAGGATCGAGGGATTCGACATCAGCCATCTCCAGGGAAGCGACGCGGTGGCGTCCCAGGTGGTGTTTGTGGATGGCCTCCCCGCCAAGCAGCACTACCGCCGCTACAAGCTGCAGAGCAGCAGCATCCGCAGCGGCCACTCCGACGACTTCATGGCCATGGCCGAAATCATGCGGCGCCGCTTTCGACGCTGGGCCCAGGCCAAGGCCTCAGGAGCCGATCTGGCCCAGCTGCGTCGGGAAGCGGGATCGATCCTCCACGGGGATGGGCTCAACGACTGGCCCGATGTGGTGATGATTGATGGGGGGAAAGGGCAGCTCTCCGCCGTGATGGAAGCGCTGCGCGAAATGAATCTGCAGGAGGATCTCGTGGTGTGTTCGCTGGCGAAGGCCAAGGAGGAGGTGTTTCTCCCGGGAGCCAGCAACCCTTTGGACAGCGAAGCCGACCAGCTGGGGGTGATGCTGCTCCGCCGCCTTCGCGATGAAGCCCACCGATTTGCGGTCAGCTACCACCGACAACAGCGGGGGGAGCGGCAAAGGCGGTCGCGGCTCGGGGATATCCCTGGGGTGGGGCCGAGGCGGGTGAAGGATCTATTGGCGCATTTCCACTCTGTGGACGCCATCCAACTGGCGAGCCAGGAGCAGATTGCGAGCGCCCCTGGAATCGGGCCCGCCCTGGCCCTTCAGATCTGGGATTACTTTCATCCCCAGCAGGACACCAACGAAGAGCCCTGGGAGCCGTCCATGGAACTGGCCCAATGACACCGCCGCAGGCCTGGAGTCGCTGGATTGGCGCCTTTCTCCAGTGGGGAACCTGCCTGATGGCGGGGATCCTCCTGCTTGGCGGTGCCCCATCTGCAGGCGCGGCACCGGGTCTTTGCGTGGGTCCGGTCTGCGGGGAGGGGTTCGACCGATCCGGTCCCTATCCCTGGCAGATGCGGATGCGCGTGCAGGATCCCTGGGGGCACCGGGAACGGCTCGTGGTGGATTGCCGCGACGGCTCCATCAGTCCCATGCTCGGTCCTGTGGAACGGGGCTATGCCTCAGCTGTGGGCCGACGGGCGTGTCGTCAGGCGCCCCTTGATCCCAGGCTCCAACCCCAGGCCCACTCCCCTTCGCTTCCAAACCCTTAACGATGACGAAACTTTATACCTTTGCGTTCTGGAATCTGGAAAATCTGTTTGCCCCGGAAACCTTCCCGGAACGGATTGCCTGGTTGGCTGAACGGATGGCCGACGACCTGAAGGGGTGGACGCCGGAGCTGTTCTCCCGCAAGCTCGATCAGCTCACCCGCATCCTCCAACAGATCAACAGCGGCAAGGGCCCTGATGCCCTCGGCGTCTGTGAGGTGGAAAATCGCTACGTTCTCGAACAGCTCTGCCAACGCCTGAATAGCGCCCTGCCGGCGCGCCGCTACATCCCCGTGCATGCGGATAGCAGCAAGGACGGCAGGGGAATCGACACGGCCTTTGTGGTGGACAGCAAGCGGCTATCCCTGGTGCCCGATACCCTCTTTTCCCACTTTGTGATGCGACGCACCGGCACGCGCGATATCAGCCAGGCCACCTTCAAAACCAAGGCAGGACAAGAGATCGTGTTGCTCTGCAACCATTGGCCCTCCCGCTCGGGCGGCAACTACGAGAGCAGGGGGTACCGCTTCACGGCAGGGGAATCCCTCGCCTATTTCCACCAGCGCATTCGGGAGGTGGTGGGTGTGGATACACCCATCCTGGCGATGGGGGATTTTAACGACGAACCCTTTGATGAGTCGCTGCAAAAATATGCGGAAGCCACCCGGGAGCGCGGGGATGTGGAGCGGTCGCGAACCGCGCCACGTTTTTACAACCTCTCCTGGTGGTTTCGCCCGATCGAAACAAAGGATTGTAAAGGCAAAAAACGACTGATCTACGGAACAATCTATTTTGAAGGCAATGGGGCCATTTTTGATCAGCTCCTGGTGTCCCAGGGATTGCTGCTCCCATCCAGCGGGTTAAAGGTGAGGGAAGAAACCGCAAAAGTGGAAATCTTTCCCGAAATGGTGGATTCCAGAGCCGGTGAAGGCCCCATTCGTTTTGGCCTGGCCAAGGGGAATGTGGCTGTGAATGTGAATCCAAATGGATACAGCGACCACTTCCCCGTTTCAGTGGTGATTGAGGAAACCTCAGCCACCTGAAACAACAGGGAGATCATCAGGTCGGGGATTGAGCCAGGCCTGCAGCACATCCCAATGATTGATCTGATAACCCAGGGTTGTGGCCACCACAATCAGCTCATCCTGACTCTTGCAGGAGTCCATGATTCGACAGAGGTCGTCATCCCCATCGGCATCATTGACCAGGCGCTCAAGTTCACTCCAGCTCATCGTTCGTTTGTTGGGAAGGGGCAATCAATGGGTGATCAAAAACGACGACGCGGAGTTTCCTGGAAATGCCGTGCACCGCTCTCTGTCTCGGAAGAAGACCGGGAAAGAATCCACACATTGCGCGACTGACGACGCGCCACCAGGCCGCCCCGTTCCACCACCGGAGCACCGGGACGAGCTCCCATCAGGTGGGCCACCTCTGCGGTGGTGAGGGGTGCACTGGTGCGCAGGGCCAGATCCACCAGCTCCAATCTCTGGCGCAGGGAGGGGAGGTCGGTGGTGGTCGAGTCGTCGTCTCCAGCCCAGAGCCAGGGAAGAGAATCACCATCCTGCGATAGTTTCCGCATCAGGCCCATGCCGATCAAAGCCAGGGCCTGGTCAGGTTTGAGGCCCTCCATGACAGCCTGATCCTGTTCAGGAAGGGTGCCGGCGGTGTGATCGGACTGTTGGGCGGAAGGGGAGCGGGCCATGGGCGAAAGGCTCCTCGAAAGGGGTCGTTGATGCGAAGGTAACGATGGAAATCTCCACCGCAAGTCCTCAACGACCAATTACGCGGCTGATGCTGAAAAAGGTGTGCGTCTTAGCTTCGACGAACCCAGCCAGGAGCCCCACCGAACCAGCCTTCAATGTCATCTTCCCCAGGCCGATAGGTGGAATTCGGATCGGCAGGGCCAAGATTCATCTGGTCCAACAGATGGTCGATTCCATCCTTCGGCCTCGCATCCATGGGCGATTGCTGCTGCTGACGTCTGCGGGCCTGAAGGAGCCAGGCCGCCACCCCCTGATCCCGATCGGCAAATTTCTGCACATAGATCCTCTCCTGGAGGGTGACCGGCTGATCGGATCCAATCCGTTCAAGAATGGCCTGAAGCCGGAGGCGTGTGCTCGGGGTCAGCATGGACCACATTGATGTTGCTGATTTCTTTGATAGCGAGGCCTGATGGGGAGCCTGTGGCAGAGAGCACAAAACCTGCCGTCCTGTCAGCAGCTCCGCACCCTTGGCGACCTAGGATCCGGTGCCTCAGCGCCGGTGTGCGTGCCGATGATTGCCCTGTGATCCATCCCGCGTGAACGGACCTCCCTCCCGCCAGAACCGTGCGTTCCGCCCCGCACTCCCTCCGAGTGCGGAGGAAAGGGCCCTGCGGCGCCGCCGGGAGGCGTTTCAGCTGGGACGCACCCCCATCACGGGCACCGACATCACTGGAGAAGACAGCGGCGCGAGCTGTGTGATCACCACGGACAGTGAGGGGCAGCGGCTGAGGCAGAACAGTCATGTGCAGTCGATTGAGCTGCGCACCTACGTCTACCTCGATTCCCTTCAACCCCAGCTGGCGGCCTACATGGGCACGGTGAGCCAGGGATTCCTCCCCATCCCCGGGGATGCCTGTCTGTGGCTCGAAGTGTCGCCGGGCATGGCTGTGCACCGGGTCACAGACATTGCCCTCAAGGCCAGCACCGTGCGACTGGGCCAGATGGTGGTGGAGCGGGCCTTCGGCTCGATCGCCATGTATCACCGGGATCAGAGCAACGTGCTCCACTCCGGCGAAGTGGTGCTGGAGGCCATCGGCAGCAGCGTGGATCAACGCAGCCGCTGCGATGTCACCTGGACCGAGATCATCTACGCGATCACCCCGGACCACGCCGTTCTGATCAACCGGCAGAACAGACGGGGTTCCATGATCCAGGCCGGCATGAGCATGTTCATCCTGGAAACCGAGCCCGCCGGCTATGTGTTGATTGCAGCCAACGAGGCGGAAAAGGCTTCAAACATCACCGTGGTGGATGTGAAGGCGGTGGGAGCCTATGGCCGCCTGACCCTGGCGGGAAAAGAAGGGGACGTGAACGAAGCCGCAGCAGCGGCCATGCGCGCCGTGCAGCACATCAACGCCTAGCCCGCTCAGTCTGATCCAATCCCAAGCAGCAGGCGCAGCCCAGGGCCCATGGCACGGGCCGCTTTGCCTCGGCTCCCCAGACGGGTCTTGAGATGGTCGGACATGCGTGCGTAAGTGCACCCCGCTTCCCTGACGTAGAAGACAGGGTCGTAGCCAGCCCCAGCGCCATCCGGTTCACGGAGAATCTGCCCGTAACAAACCCCGCACCCCTCCAGTCGGGTGATCCCCTGCGGATCGGCCAGGGCCATGGCACTCACGAACCGTCCGCCGCGGTAGAGGCCATCCCCAAGCTCCTGGAGCAGGCGATGGATTTTCTCTGCATCGGTCGGGGCATACCTTGCGGAATAGAGGCCAGGCCTGCCCCCGAGAGCCTCCACTTCCAGACCGGAGTCGTCGGCCAGGGCCCAGGACCTGCAGAGTCGGGCCACGGTTTCCGCCTTGAGACGAGCATTTTCAGCGTAGGTGAGCCCCGTCTCCTCCACCTCCAGATCCCTGGGTTGGGACACCACCTCCACATCCACCAAAGCCAGCATGGAGCGGATTTCAGCCACCTTGTGGGGGTTGCCGCTGGCAATCACGAGCCGGAGGGGAGCGGTCATGAATCGGGCCAGAAGCAAAGATGCCGCTGGCATTATCCAGGTCCGGGGGGAGGGGAAGAACTGGGTCTGGGGGCAACAAACGCGGTGGAATGGGTGGGGGCAGGATGGGTTGAACATTCCACCCCCGGAAAGCTCCAGGGTTCCTGCCACCACTCAAACCTTAGGGAAAAAACCCTGATCTGGGCTCCGGCAGCATCAAGAATCAGCTGATGCTGACGCCATCGACAAAGGCTCCCCTAGGTTGCTGATGGGGAACGGGTCGCTGCGGAGGTGCCCATGCAGACAACTCTGGTGTTGCAGAACCTTCTGTCAGCACCTGTGCTGTTTTTCGTTCTGGGGATTCTGGCCGTCGTTCTGGGGTCGGATCTGGAGATTCCCTCCCCCCTTCCCAAGCTCTTCTCCCTGTACCTGCTGCTGGCCATCGGGTTCAAGGGTGGGGTTGAGCTCAACCACAGTGGGCTGGGGCCGATGGTGCTGGCCACGATCGCGGCGGCTGTCCTGATGTCGTTGCTCGTGCCCCTTGGGAGCTTTCTGATCCTCCGCCCCCGGTTGGGAGCGGATAACGCCGCCGCGGTAGCCGCTGCCTATGGGTCCATCAGCGCCGTCACCTTCATCACGGCCCAGAGTTTTCTGAGTGTGTTGAACATTCCTTTCGACGGGTTCATGGTGGCGGCACTGGCCCTGATGGAATCACCCGCCATTGTGGTAGGGGTTGTGATGGCCAAGCTGGCCGCCACAACGCCGGACAAAGAGCCCGGAGTACGGGGCACTGAGTCCATTGCATGGAAGGAAGTTCTCCAGGAGGCCTTTTTGAACGGCTCCGTCTTTCTTCTGATCGGGAGTCTGGTGATTGGAGCCCTGGTCGCACAATTCAGCCCCTCTGGGATCGAGCGGATGGAGCCTTTTACAGAGAAGCTGTTCTATGGCGTGCTCTGTTTCTTTCTGCTGGATATGGGGCTGGTGGCTGCACAGCGCTTACGGGATTTGCGGCAGACAGGGGCGTTTCTGGTCACCTTCGCCATTGCGGCGCCGCTGGTTCACGCCTGCATCGGTTTGGTGGTTGCCAGGCTGCTTGGACTGCCCCAGGGGGATGCCCTTCTGTTCATGGTGCTGAGCGCCAGCGCGTCCTACATCGCCGTACCTGCCGCCATGCGAATGACCGTCCCCCAGGCCAATCCAAGCTTCTACATCACCTCGGCCCTTGGCCTCACCTTTCCCTTCAATGTGGTGGTGGGGATCCCGCTCTACATGGCGCTGGTCCAGCGCTTCATTCCTGCCACCTGATCCCCATGAAGCGCATCGATCTCTTTGTCAGCGAGCGCGAGACCGACCGGGTCTGTAAAGCCATTCGCAAGGCCGGGGCACCTGGCTATTCCGTGATGAAACATGTCACCGGCTGGGGCCTGGCCGGGGAGATTTCCGAAGCCATGGATTTCAGCGGCCTCGGAGCCAATGCTCACGTGGTGGTGTTCTGCGAGGACGCCCTCCTCGACTCCCTGCGCAACCAGGTGAATCCACTGTTGAAGCGGTTCGGCGGCGTGGGATTCGTCTCCGATGCGGAGATCTTCTGAACAGATCGGCGAGGCCTGGCGCGAAGGCACCGCCCTCAAGGGTTTCTAAAGATTTGTTGCCCCTCGATAAGCGCCCCTTATTGCTGCGGCTGGAAACGGTGATGGCGATTCGTGGCCCGATGGGTTGACGGAAGGATGGGCGCAGGAGCAGGGTTGCTAGCGAACATTCCACCCCCTCCTCCAGGAGCAGGTAATGGCAAACGAAACCATGGGCATCGCCCTCGGCATGATTGAGACCCGGGGCCTGGTGCCTGCCATCGAAGCGGCAGACGCCATGACCAAAGCCGCCGAAGTGCGCCTCATCGGTCGTGAATTCGTCGG
>JAYKJF010000131.1:0-22204 GCA_035285785.1 Cyanobacteriota bacterium | reverse complement strand
GGACCTGGCGTCTGCAGAAGCCACCCCTGTGGCTCTGGTGGCTCCTTCCATCGGCTGAAGTTAACGATCCAGCTCCGGCTGGAACAACCATCAACCCCCGCCGAATGGTGGGGGTTTTTTGTTGGCTCCATGGAGCAAAAGGGGAAGGCAGGCCATCAGCCAACCGCCCAAAACTGTGCGAGCAAAACCAGACAAGCCCACGGACAAATGGGCCGCCCCATTTGCAGGAAAATCCCGTAAGATGAGAGAACAGAGATACAAAGCTTGATGTCCGACTTCGCCTTTGCCACATCCAGCCCCTTCCCTTTCACCACCGTCATTTCCATGGGCTGCTCACTGGCAGTCGTGATCATCGCCGTGATCCAATCGGGCAAGAGCAGTGATGATGATGGTCCCGGTGATGGGGGGATCATGCAGCCGGTCGGCGCTGGCGCTTGAGCTGCCGCACCCTCAGCACCGGTTCATGGGTGCATCAGAAAGCGGGCCGCCACAAATCGACCTCGATGTCCCACCTGTCTGAATTGTTGGTTCACCCTGAGGATTTCCTGCTCCGTGGCCCGGGTGCTGTAAAGCATCAGTCCCGTATCCCTGTGGAGCAGCACATACTCCGATGCCTCCTGGGATGAACCCTCAGCCATTCTCACGGGTGGAAGGGGCCTCAACAAAAGCGCAGGAGTTCTCAGGCTGCAAGCTCCAACCCCCCCTCGGGGGCTCTTCCCCTGGCTGAGTCGCCTCCCTAGGCTCCCTGTAGCGATCACTTCCCATGGGCAGCAGCTTCGGGACCCTCTTCCGCATCAGCACCTTCGGCGAATCCCATGGGGGCGGCGTTGGCGTGATTGTGGATGGCTGTCCCCCCCGCCTGGCAGTCGACCTGGCAGCCATCCAGGCCGAGCTCGACCGCAGGCGTCCCGGACAGAGCCGGATCACCACCCCGCGCCAGGAAGAGGATCGGGTGGACATCCTCAGCGGCCTGCTCGATGGGCTCACCCTGGGCACACCGATTGCCATGGTGGTGCGCAACAAAGACCAGCGCCCCCAGGACTACCAGGACATGGCCGTGGCCTTTCGGCCCTCCCATGCCGATGCCACCTACCAGGCGAAATACGGCATCCAGGCCCGCAGTGGTGGGGGGCGAGCCTCCGCCCGCGAAACCATCGGCCGGGTGGCGGCAGGGTCCATCGCCAAGCAACTCCTCGCCCAGGCCAAGGGCACGGAGGTGTTGGCCTGGGTGCAACGGATCCACACCATCGAAGCCCAGATCAACCCCCAGGAGGTGTGCCTCGAGCAGGTGGAAAGCAATATCGTGCGTTGCCCCGACAGCGCGGCAGCGGAGCAGATGGTGGAGCGCATCGAGGCCATCGGACGCGAAGGCGACTCCTGCGGAGGATTGATCACCTGCGTGGTGCGGCGTCCTCCCATCGGGCTGGGCATGCCGGTGTTCGACAAACTGGAAGCCGACCTGGCCAAGGCCGTGATGTCACTGCCGGCTACAAAGGGGTTTGAAATCGGCTCCGGCTTTGGCGGCACCCTGCTGAAGGGCAGCGAACACAACGATGCCTTCCTGCCCTCCGAAGCAGGCCAGCTGCGGACGGCCACCAACAATTCCGGGGGAATTCAGGGTGGGATCAGCAACGGGGAAGACATCGTGATCCGGGTGGCGTTCAAGCCCACAGCCACGATCCGCAAACCCCAGCAGACCATCAATGCCCAGGGGGAGGCGACCATCCTGGAGGCGAAAGGGCGCCATGATCCCTGCGTGCTTCCAAGGGCCGTGCCGATGGTGGAGGCCATGGTGGCCCTGGTTCTGGCCGACCATCTTCTGCGTCAGCAGGGTCAGTGCAGCCTCTGGTGAGGGCACCAACCCTGGGGCGGCGCCACTAACGCAGGAGGGGGGCCTCCATGCCATTGCTCCCTACGGCGGGGGTGGAGGGAGCCAGGACGACAGGAGCGGAACCCGCTGGTGCAGCCGTGGTGCTCAGGCGGCTGGCTGCCTTCGCCATGCGACGGGCCACCGAGGAGCGGGCGGGCTTGGCGGTGGCAGTTGCGGCCTTGCGGGTGGTGGCTTTGGCAGCGGGCTTGGCGGCAGCGGTGGAGCGACGGCGACCGGCTGCTGCACTGCGGGCAGCGGGAGCGGCTTTCGCCTTGGGGGCGGGTTTGGCCTTCACCGCTGCCTTGGCGGCGGGCTTGGCTTTGGTGGCGGCACGGGTGGCACGGGCCTTCACCGGAGCTTCGGATGCATCCGGCAGCTCAGCGGTGGACGCTGGATCCGTTGCGGCGGCGGAGCGACGGCGCGACCGGGCTGGGGCGGCGGCTTTGGCCTTTGCAGCGGGACGGGCCTTGCGGGCGGGGGCGGCGGCCGTTGCCTTGGGAGTACGGGTGCGATGGCTCAACACCAGAGCCCACTCCTCATCGCTCAGGTTGGACGGCTTGGAGCCATGGGCCTGGGCCACCTTCGCGGCTTTCTCGATATCCGCGATGAGATTTTTCCAGGAGGTGGCGAAGCGCTTGTCCGACTGGGACTTGGCTCCACTCTCTAGAAGGGTGGCCACCACACCCTCGGCGGTGACTTTCTTGCGACGTCGGTTGAAGATCTCCTTCTGGAGTTGGGCAATCAGGGCGTCAGCCTTATCGCTGATCGTGATGGTGAGTTGAGACATGGAGATTGATCCTCTCTTTCATCAGTAGCACTGGGAGAGCTATTGCCGCAAGGCAAATTCAGCGAGCAATGTGCGTAATGGCTCCAGATCAATTGACGAGCGCGTGCCGAGCACACCTCCATTGCCGAGCCAGCGGGAGCCCACGGCCACCGCATCCACACCCGATGCCAGCCAATGGCTCACATCCGAGAGAGCGATGCCACCGGCTGCGATGCAGAAGGGAAGTGCACCCCCCAGAGGATCGCGCAGTCCGCTCCAGTAGGCAGATCCGAGGGAGGAGGCCGGAAACAGCTTCACCAGGCCCGGTCCGCAATGGCTGCCAGCCCGCACTTCCGTCGGAGTCATCACGCCGGGCACAAGCAGGAAGCCGGCAGCCGCCGCTTCCGCCTGCAAGACAGGATCCAGGATCGGCGACACCCCGTAGGCAAAGCCCGCATCGACCACGGCGTGGAGAGCGTCTCTGCTCACCATGGAGGCGGCCCCCAGGCACATCATGGGAAACATGTGGATCAACTCTCTGCACTGCCGGCTCCAATCCCCACCTGGAAGGCAGGCAATCTCCACATGAACAAGGCCCAAGGCCTGCAACTCCTCCAGGACAGGAGCGAGTTGCAGAGGAGCCTTGGGCCTGAACACCACGAGCAGGGGCTGACGCCTCAGGGAGGCGATCAGCCCTGCACCATCAGAGGTAGGAAGCCACTTTGACGTCACGGGAGATCAGAAGGTCCTGCAGCTCCTCTGCATCCACGGTCTCCCGCTCCACAAGCATGTCGGCAAGCTCGTCGAGAACAGGGCGATTGGTGGTGAGCACATCCTTGGCCCGACCGTAAGCCTCGTCCACCAGGAGAGACACCTCCTCATCGATGGCTGCAGCGGTGTCCTCGGAGAAATCTCTCTCGGCGGCGATATCGCGGCCCAGGAACATGCCCCCCTGGGAGCGGCCGAGGGCCACGGGGCCGAGGCGATCGCTCATGCCGAAGCGGGTGATCATCTGGCGGGCCACCCGGGCCACCTGCTGCAGATCGTTGGAGGCACCCGTGGTGACCTCGTCGTCTCCATAGACGATCTCCTCTGCCACCCGACCGCCCAGGGCAACGGCCATCTGGTTCTGCAGATAGGCGCGGGAATACAGGCCCGATTCCATGCGCTCCTCGCTGGGGGTGAAGAAGGTGAGGCCACCGGCCTGACCGCGGGGAATGATGGAGATCTTCTGCACCGGGTCGTAGTCGGGCATGAGGGCACCGACAAGGGCATGACCGGCTTCGTGATAGGCCACCAGGCGCTTGCGTTTTTCGCTCATCACCCGGTCTTTCTTCTCGGGACCGGCCATGACCCGTTCGATGGCATCGTTCACCTCGTCCATCGAGATCTCGCTCAGTTCGCGGCGGGCCGCCAGGATGGCGGCTTCATTGAGAAGATTGGCCAGATCGGCTCCGGTGAAGCCCGGAGTCCGACGGGCCACCTTGTCGAGGTCCACATCCTTGGCCAGGGTTTTGCCACGGGCATGAACCCCAAGGATCTGAAGCCGACCCGCGTAATCCGGACGGTCGACCACCACCTGGCGATCGAATCGGCCCGGACGCATCAAGGCCGCATCGAGCACATCGGGGCGGTTGGTGGCCGCCACGATGATGATGCCGGTGTTGCCCTCGAAGCCGTCCATCTCCGTGAGGAGCTGGTTGAGGGTCTGCTCCCGCTCATCGTTGCCCCCGCCCAGGCCAGCGCCCCGCTGGCGGCCCACGGCATCAATCTCATCGATGAACACGATGCAGGGGGCATTTTTCTTCGCCTGTTCAAAGAGGTCGCGCACGCGGCTGGCGCCCACACCCACGAACATCTCCACGAACTCCGAGCCGGAAATGGAGAAGAACGGCACGCCGGCCTCTCCTGCCACGGCTTTGGCCAGCAGGGTCTTGCCGGTGCCGGGAGGGCCCACCAGGAGCACACCCTTGGGAATCTTGGCCCCAACGGCCGTGAAGCGATCGGGGTTCTTGAGGAAATCCACCACCTCCGTGAGCTCCAGCTTGGCTCCCTCGATTCCGGCCACGTCACCGAAGGTGACCTGGGTTTGGGGTTCCATCTGAACCCTGGCCTTGCTCTTGCCAAAGTTCATGGCCGGGTTGCCGCCGCCGGACTGGGCCCGACGGAGCAGAAAGAACAAGCCGCCGAGCAGAAGCAGGGGGAACAGCAGGCTGCCTACCGCCTGTTGCCAAGGGGCCGGTTCGGAGCTGGGCTGAACCGCGATATCCACGTTGTGGTCGGTGAGCAGCTTGAGCAGATCCTTGTCCGGGGCCAGGTTGACCACCGCCCGCTGACCATCGTTCTGGACCACCTGGGCCGTGCCGCGGTCGGGGGAGATCAACACGCGGGAGACCTCGTTGTCCTGAACCGCCTCCACGAAATCGCTGTAGCGGAGCGTGCGTGGCGCTCTAGCCGGATCAGGCCGGTCGAGGAAGGCCGTTCCCAGAGCGATGAACACGATCACCAGGAGGGCATAGAGCCCTGCGTTCCGCCACCGTTTCTTCAAGGGATCGCCTCCGGACGAATGGGTATGGAGTTAAGGAATGTTAACCGTGGATGGTCAGGTCGCTGCGCGAAGCACCTCCACCACGCTACGGAAGGCGAACCACTCGGGGATGTCCTCCCCACCGCGGAGCATGCGGCGGAACTGGGTGCCGCTGAGCTTTTTCACGTGCAGGCCCCGGGCCTGGGCATGCTCGGCGGTGACATAGCCCTCCTCCTCCGTGTAGACGAGATTGAGGGAGGGGACGGTTTCCATGCCCAGTTCCGGGGCCTGATCCCGGGCGAAATCCTGGGCTTGGTAGGGGCCATAGAAATCCTCTCCGCTCAGGGAGGATTTGCAGCCCGCCATGTCGCGGCCAATGATGAAGTGGGTGCAGCCATAGTTCTTGCGGATGATCATGTGCTGCAGGGCTTCCCGGGGGCCCGCCATGTGCATCGAATAGGGCAGATAGGCCCAGCGGATGCGGGGATTGGCCACCTCTTCCGCCAAGCGCTCATAGGTGCGGAAGCGCACCTCACCGTCGATGTCGTCCTCCTGGGTGGGACCGCAGGTGGGATGCACCAGCACCACGCCCCCGGCGCTCACGTTGGGAGCCTGGAGCGCCCGGGTGAAGAGCTCGTAGTGGGCCCGATGGATGGGATTGCGGCACTGAAACGCCACCACATCCTCCCCGTGGGGGAGGGTGTCGCGCACCTCGGCGGGGGTGCGGCAGGGGAACACCCGCCTGGGGAGCTCCAGGCCCTGCAGACTGCCACCGAGATAGAAGCGCCCCCGCTCACAGGCGATCATCCGCACCGCCGGATGCTCCAGGGAGGTGGTGCCGTAGCAGCCCTGGGCTTCCTTCACCTTGTCTGGCTCCCAGCGGCTCTCCACGGTGAAGATGGCCAGGTCCTGGCCCCGATAGGTGAGGAGCAGACGGTCGCCGATGGCGATGGATGGATCGTCGGTGTCCAGAACAATCGGCAAGCCGAAGAGAAGGCCGCTGGTGGTGCGGTAGCCGCTCACCACCGCGTCGTAATCCTCCTGATGCATGAAGCCCCGCAGGGGGGAGAACCCACCGATCACCAGCAGCTCCACATCGCAGGCGTTGCGATCGCTGCACTCCAGGCGCCGGTGCACCGAAGCCTTGGCGGCCCCCTGCTCCTCGGAACCCAGCATCAGATTCACCAGGGAGCCCCCATGGGGGGGGATGAGGGCGGAGCGGGTGGAGGCAACGGACATCGAACCCAACAGGAGAGAGGGGGATTCTCCCAGATGGCCAGAAACTGCCAGCGTTTCAGCCCCCCGTCCGGCATGAAAAAAGGGGGTCGTGCGACCCCCCATGCTCAAGAAAGAAGGAGCCCCTCAGGAGCCGATCTTCAGGCCTTCTCCAGGCGGCCGTAGAGCTCGCCGGTGATCTTCACATCAACCGCCGCCTTGGTGCCCATGTCGGTGTCGGAGGGCTGGATGGCCGTGAACACCCCGGCGAATTCACCGGTGTCGGCATCCACCTTGGTGATGGAGAAGTTCATGGTGCCGGTGCCATCCACGTAGCGCTTGATGGTTTCACTGCTGAACTCATCACCGGCGGGCACCAGCCCCACCGCGCTGCTGTAACCGGTTGTGAGGCCCCGACCCTTGGGATCGAGGAAATTGCTGGTGCGGTAGCTGGGCGCCCGGTAGGGCCCCGTGAGATCCGTGCTGGTGGAGAGGGTGTCGCCCGTGCCGGTGGCCACCAGCTCCTTGCTGGAGAAGGTGAAAGGCACCTCCTCACCACCCGGGAGCAGAACGGTGATCGGCTGGAAGTCGATCCCCCCCAGTTCGGTGAAGGTGAGGGTGTTGCCATCCAGCTTCAGGCTGCCAAACACCTGATCGAGGCTGGAGGTGTAACGGGTCAGGATCTTGCCTGCCACGAACTGGGCCTCCTGCCGCTTGTTGGCGGGTTCGCCCTTCACGAACACTTCGGAAGGATGGAGGCAGATCTCCTTCAGTTGATAGGTGGAGGAGGGATCGAGGGGAATGGTGCCTCGAGCCGAATCAGGAAGGGTGGGGCAATCGTTGGCCCGCCCGGTGTTGACGATCTGGTCGTAGGTGAGGCTGCTCCGATCAACAGCCCTGGCCCCGCCGCTGCAGGCGGTCACCAGAGTGAGGCAGAACGCCAGCACAATGGCCAGCAGGGGACGAAAACGCATGGAGAGTGGCCGCAGGAACGGTTCGGAACTGGGCTTCTGGCGGATCCTACCGGTCTTCACCCCCCCGTCCCTGGTAGATTGATGATCTGTCTCAACAACCTGTAGGAGCCGGCCAGGGCCCTACATCACACCCTCAGAATGATTGCCAGGCCCGACCCGAACTCACCAGCACCTTCCGGGTCTTCAGGTCCCCAGTCAGGAATCTCCCCCGAGTTGGCGGCTCTGGAGCAGGAGCTCCAACCCCTCCTCGCCCAGATCAGTGGCCTTGCGGCTGCCCACGGGGAGGATCCCCAGGTGCTGCTGGCCCTTCTCCGCCATCTTGAGCATCTGCATCGCTCCATCCAGGACGGGCCCTTCCGATCCAGTCTTCCCTCTGAGAGAAGCTCCCTGTTCAAATTGCTTCAGGACATGGAGCTGAGCGGGGGCTGGCCCTACATCCCGAGGCTGCAGCTGCGCACATTCCTGGATCTGCTGCAGCAGGACGAGCCAGAAACCGAGCAGCCCCCCGACGCTGACGACCTGGCCCAGGCGGCTTAACGCACAGATCAGTCTTCATCGAACGGTTCCTGATCCACCAGGTGCACGTAGGGAGCGGCGAGATCGGGGCGGTGAATGGCGAGGGCCCGCAGCAGATGCCAATCCTCCAGGCTGGCGAAGGCACTGGGGTAATCGTCCTCCTCCAGCCGCCGCGCCAGCTCGGCGGTGGCGGCTTCATCAAAAGCCTCCAGCCTCTCCTGGGAGATGGAATGGGGGGAGGCGCTGATGGGGTGGGTCACAGGGGGGATAATTGGGTGAAAGGGGAATTAGCTCAGCTGGTAGAGCGCTGCGATCGCACCGCAGAGGTCAGGGGTTCGAGTCCCCTATTCTCCATCAGATCAACGCCTCAGCCTCCTCCTGCTGCGGCCTCAGGGGGGAAACCCACCCGTTGTGGGGCGGTGATGGGGTAAATAGGGAGGCTGTAGCCCGACACAAACGATGTCGCAGTCCAAGCGTGAGCAGGTGGTGAGCCACCTCCGCTATATCCGCCAGGAGCTTCGCGAGATGCACCAAGGGGTGATCGAAGATGGGCTGCTACCGGAAGCCGGTGAGCTGAGAGGGGTGATGGCGCAGATGGAAGCCCTCATGGAGCTTCTGGAAGGAAAAACCCCGCGCAAGAAAGAAGGGGACGCCTGAGCCTGCGCTGCCAACGTGTGAATTACCACACCAAAGCGATGCTTTTGTCAACAAAGAATGAAGGACGGTCGCTCTGGCGGCTGGACCGGCTTGCCTAGGATTGTGCCGACTGGTTACCTGGCCTCGTCCCCATCACCCGCCCGGGCGTCGGCCACGGGCTTTTTTATTGGCATCCCCTATGGGTGGCGTCAAAATGCTCCCACACCCCCAGAAATGGTGTAGATATGGGGGAGCAGGGTTCCGGGTCGGGTGATGGGGATCACCGCCGGCCCCCCTCAGGGGTTCCCCATCTCTGGAGAACCCCTGGGAAACCGGCCAAAGGCAACCCTGCCCCTCTTGACCATCCACCAGAGTTCTTCCTGGTTCAGCCTTTCTCACAGCGCTTGAACGTCGTTGCGCTACCAGCAGACCCGCTTTCAGACCACCATTGCGGAGGCTGGGTCCCGCCTCCAACGCTGGTCGAGCAATCCATGGCGCCGCCTGTCGCTGCTCCTGGTGGTGCTGCTGATCAGTTTTGTGATCGGCGTGGGACTTGGCACGATCACCGGGGCGCTGAATCAGATGGACGTCATCGCAGCCATGATCTGCGTCTTGGTGCTGGAAGTGAGCGTTCGAACCCGGAGGGCCCTCCAGCAAGGTGCGGGCGATCGGTTGCTGGTGCAGCTGGTGGACATGGCCAGGATCGGCCTGCTCTATGGCCTCCTGTTGGAGGGCTTCAAGCTTCTCTGAGGGCTGGCTCCCGGGGAGCGCCCTCCCCGGGCAGGACGGCCGCCAGAAGATAGAGCAGGGCCATCCGGATCGGCACGCCATTGCGCACCTGTTCATCCACCAGGCTGATGGAGGGATCGTCCAGCAGGTCGCCGGCCATCTCCACGCCCCTGTTCACGGGACCGGGATGGAGCACGGGCACGGGCCGACCGCAAAGGGCCATCACACGATGGCTGAGGCCATAGCGGCGGTGATAGCTGTCGAGGCTGGTGAGGAGGTTCTGGTGCATCCGCTCCTTCTGAATCCTCAGGGTCATCACCGCGTCAGCCCCGGGCAGCGCCTCCTCCAGATCGCGTACCACCTCCACCCGGCCCCGGGCCGCCACCGGATCCCGCGCCTGCCCAGGTGGTGGGGAGGCGGTGAAGGCGGCAAAGGTTTCAGGCAGCAAGGTGGGCGGGCCACACAGCACAACCGAGGCTCCACAGGCGGTGAGAGCCCAGAGGTTGGAGCGAGCCACCCGGGAATGGAGCACATCTCCCACGATCACGATGCGTTTGCCTTGCAGGGCCCCAGGTGTGGGCTTCTCCGGGGCGAAATGGCGGGCCAGGGTGAACAGATCCAACAGGGCCTGGCTGGGATGACTGTGGAGGCCATCCCCCGCATTCAGCACGGCCACCCCGGAGCCCAGGGCTTCCAGATCCCGCGCGAGCTTCTGGGGCACGCCCGTACAGCCATGGCGCACCACCAGCACGTTGCTCCCCATGGCCACATAGGTGCGGGCCGTGTCCAGCAGGCTCTCCCCCTTGCTGAGGGAACTGGAGGAGGGGGAAAAGGTCTGCACATCAGCCGAAAGCCTGCGGGCCGCCAGTTCAAAGCTGCTGCGGGTGCGGGTGCTCGGTTCAAAGAAAAGGGTGGTAACCAGACGGCCCTGCAGGGCCGGCAGCTTGCGGGCCCCCGCCACCGGCAGGGTGCGAAAGCGCTGGGCCAGCTCGAGCACGGTGGCGTAATCCTCCAGCGAGAAGGAGGCGAGATCCAGAACGTGGGGATGGCTCCAGGCGGTCATGGGCGCCAGTCCTCGTCCACGGGCCAGGCCAGGGTCTGCACTGGTGTCCGATCCCCTGGAGCCCGGCGGCTCACGCTGCGGCTGGGCCGGAGATACCAGCGCCAGGGGAGCGGATGCTCCTCGCGAACGCCAATCCGGGTGGTGACGGTCATCAGCGGGTTGTCCTCCCCGTTCCACTGCTCCATTCGATCCTGAAGCCTGGCGGGCCTGGGCGCCAGCCAAAGCCCCTGATCAGGGTGGGCCAGAAGGCCATCGTGGCGGCGCTCCATCCCGAACCGCCGGGCCAGAAGCCCTGGTCCAGCTGCCACCCGCTCCGGCTCCCGAGGCAGGGCCACAGCCCGCAGGAGCACTCCATTGGCCCAATCGGCCCGATCCGTCACCACGTTCACGCAGTGGTGAATGCCGTAGCTCAGATACACATAGAAACGCCCCGGCTCACCAAACAGCGTGTCGTTGCTGGGGGAGCGGCGGCGATAGCCGTGGCAGGCGGGATCGTCCTGGGCATACGCCTCCGTTTCCACAATCACCCCCCACAGCAGCTCGCCATCGGCTTGGCGCTTCACCAGCAGGCAGCCGATCAGCTCGGGGGCAACCTGCTCGGCGGGGCGGGCGAAGAAGGATTGGGGGAGGTGGGGTTCAGCGATCAAAGGACCATACCGCTCGTGGATCCATGGGGTTGTGCGGCAAGCCAGACAGGGTGCTGCACCAGAGGCAAGAGCCCCCCACAATGAAGCCATTCAGCGTTGCGATCCGGCATGAACGACGGACTGACCCTCGCCTCCGTGCTCCTTCTGGGCAGTGGGCTGTTCTGCCTCACCACCCTGTTCTTCGGCACCAAGGGCGGCTACTACGACACCGATGCCTACGACGGCAACGGCACCGCCCACTGATGGGCCTTCAGGGCAGGCCTAGTCGCTCCGCTTCTGGACAATCGCCCGTAGTGGCCAGATCTTCCACCCCTGTCATGCGGCTGACGGAGGCGAGCCTGGTGCTTACTGCCCCGATCGACTCCATTGGCACACACACCTCCCAGCTCAGGCGCTCGTCGCCTTCATCGTCTTCCTCCTCGTAGCGAAAGGTCACCAGGTCGACCTCCACATCCACCACCGTGGCATCTTCCAGCCAACATTGCTGGTCTTTGAGAAACACCCAAACGGACCGCTGCTCGGCACAGTATTGAGCAAGCTTTCGATGCAACATGCCGCTGCCGCGACTGAAGAGAGTTTAGGCAGATTCACCACCCAATCCGTGTCCGTGATGACAACCCTCCCCGCCTCCCCCGCCCCTGAAACGGAGAGCATCCGGCTCGACCTGCGCAGCTGGCCGGAAGTGGAGGCCTACCTGGGGCATTGCAAGGGCATCATCCTGCCCCTGGGGTCCACCGAGCAGCATGGGCCCACCGGTGCCATCGGCACCGATGCGCTCACCGCCGCCGCCGTGGCCCTGGAGGTGGGACGGCGCACCGGTGTGCTCGTGGCCCCAACCCAGGCCTACGGAATGGCGGAGCACCATCTCGGTTTTCCCGGCACCGTGAGCCTCCGACCCACCACCCTGCTGGCCGTCCTCCACGATGTGGTGCTGTCGTTGGCCCGCCATGGCTTCGAGCGGATCTTCGTGATCAATGGCCACGGGGGCAACATCGCCACCGCCCGAAGCGCCTTCGCCCAGGCCTACGGCACGGCGGCGGCCCAGGGCCTGCCCGTGGCCCCTCGGCTGCGCTGCCAACTGGCCAATTGGTTCATGGCGGGGCCGGTGATGCAGGAAGCCCGCAAGCTCTACGGAGATCGGGAAGGCCACCACGCCACCCCCAGCGAAATCGCCCTCACCCTGGCTCTGGAACCCAGTCTCGAGGCCAAACAGCGTCCCCTGCCGGATCCGGCCCCCGCAGGCCCGATCCATGGACCGGCGGATTTTCGGGAGCGCCATCCCGATGGCCGGATGGGATCCGATCCTTTCCTGGCCAGGGCCGACCACGGAGAGCGGTTTCTCAGCCTGGCCGCCGAGGCGCTGGCGGCCGATCTGGAGCGATTTCTGAACGACTGAGCGCCGCCATCCCCGCTGGAGAGCAGCGTATTGTCACGTTCAACAGTGTGAACCCGGGCATGGGCAGGATCAGCCCCGACGATGTGCGCAAGGTGGCCGACCTGGCCAGGCTGGAGATCCCCGAGAGCAAGATCGCCACCTACACCGCCCAGCTGGAGCGGATCCTCGATTACGTGGCCCATCTGCAACAGGTGGACACGGAAGGGGTGCCGGAAACCACCCGAGCGGTGGAGGTGCCCAACGTGACCCGGCCGGATGCGGTGGAGAGCACCCCCATCCGGGAGGATCTGCTGGAACTGGGTCCGCAACGGGAAGGGGATTTCTATCGGGTTCCCCGCATCCTTGGGGACGGGACCTAACGGGTTGGGGAAACCGCCGTGCGGTGCAGGAGTTCCAGCACCCTTCGGCGGGCGTGGCGGGTGGGCATCAGGCCCGCCAGGGGGCGGAGCCGACTCCGGCGGCGCTTGTGGCTGCGCACCCCCAGCAGGATGTCGTAGAGGAAATTGAGGGCATCGCTCCGGGTTTCGAAGAGGCCGAGGCGCTGGGGGGAGCCCTTCGCATCAAGAAGATGGCGGGTGGCCAGATAGGCGGGCCGATATTCAAACCAGGGAATCGATGGCCAGAGGTGGTGCACCAGGTGATAGTTCTGGCCCATGATCAGCCAATTCATCAGACGACTGGGATAAACGCGGGCGTTGTGCCAGCGATTTCTGGATTGGAACGGGCGGTGGGGCAGGTAGTCGAAGAACAAGCCGAGGGTGACTCCCACCATCAGGGCGGGGGCAAACCAGCAGTTGAAGATGAAGGGAAGAAAATCAAACTTCAGGGCGGCCAGAATGATGAGCACAAAAACCGCACGCTCCAGCCCCCAAGCGATCAATTCATTGCCTCGCCAGAGGGCGCGTTTGAAGAAAAAAACCTCGTGATAGAAAAACCGCGGAGCAATCAGCCAGAGGGGCCCAAACGTGCTCACGATGTGATCGGGATCGTTTTTGGGATCGTTCACGTGGGCGTGGTGCTGCAGATGCACCCTGGTGAACACGGGAAAACTGAAGCCCAGCAACAGGGCCGCCCCATGGCCCATGGCCCTGTTCCAGCGAGGATTGGGATGGGCGGCGTTATGGCAGGCATCGTGGATCACGGTGCCCTCCAGATGGAGAGCGAGGAACCCCAGGGCCAGAAGCACGGGCAGGGGCCAGCCCGCCACAAACCAACCCCAGATGGAGAGGCCGGCCAGGGCATAGCCGCTCAGGAACAGGGCCACCGTGGGATTCCAGGCCGCGGGGGGATCCAGAAACTCCTTGGGCACGGACCGAACCGGCACGGACACGGCTGCGGGATAGGGTCTGCCCTCAGGGGGAGCCATCTGGGATGTCGGTGGCGGCCATACCTTAATCACGAGCGCCAACGAGTGAGAGAAGCCTAATGTTCATGCACTCCAAGGGACTGGAAGCGACACCGTGACGTTCGAGCGCACGCACATCAATCCTCCGGACCTGTTCCGCCATCCGGCCTACACCCGGGTGATCAGCGTGGCCGCCCCAGGCCGTCTGGTGTTCATCGCCGGCCAGACCCCCTCCGATGCCCAGTATGAGCCCGTGGCGGTGGGCGACCTGCGGGCCCAGTATCTGCATGTGATGGACGCCCTCAGCCTGCAGCTGGAGGCGGCCGGAGCCACCTGGGCGGATGTGGTGTTCCGCCGCATCTACGTGTTGGATATGGATGGCTTCCTGGCCATGCAGCGCGACCCCTCCCTGCCCCAGCCGTGGCCGCCGAATCTGCCCCCCCCCAGCACCCTGATCGGGGTGACCCGGCTCTCCCACCCCGACTTCGGTCTGGAGATCGATCTGCTGGCCGTCACCCAGGACTGACGCTCCAGCGGCGGCCGAGGGCTTCAGGAGCCACCTGAAATTGGCCTTCAAAATGGTGGCGGAAGCTGGCGAGCGTTTTAAAGCCACAGCGCAGGGCGAGCACCTCCAGCGCCATGGGTTGTTCGGCCGTGTCGAGGTGTTGGCGGGCCCAGCAGAGGCGCTGGTGGCGGAGCCACTCCAGGGGCTGAAGATCGAACAGCACCCGGAACTGATGCAGCAACTGGAGGCGGCTCAGGCAGGCCTGCCGTTCCATACGGGTGAGGGTCCAAGTCTCCATGGGGTCGTGCTGAATGGCCTCCAGCAGGGCGGCGAACGACACCTGCTCCCGCTTCCCCAGGCCTGGCCTGGGCGGGGTGGGATGGGAGGCGAGGTGGGGATAGATCAGCAGGGCCATCAACCGCTGCAGCTTGTCCTCCAAACCCAGCTGGGCGGACACGGTGGGCCCATGGACGGTGGCCAGGTCGATCAGCTGCAGGCTGCGCCGCATGAGTGAAAGGAGCTTGCCCTGCTGGGGATGGCTCTCCAGGAACTGGAGTGGACGGTCGGTGGGCTGGAAGGGCAGGGCATCGGGACCGGCCATGGCGGAGGCCACCGTCGCGAGCTGGCCGGGGCAGAGGGTGAACATCACCCCGCTGCAGGTGGTGGTTTGCAGGGTGTAGGCCTCTCCCGGCAGGAAGAGGGCCCCGTGGCCCGCCCGGGCCCGATAGGTGCGACCCGCCACGTGAAACCGTTTTTCCCCCAGGGTGGGCAGGGTGAACACGGCCCGGTTGTGGGCGTGGTTGGCTCCATGGAGGGGGGAATGGGCAGCGGCCGTGATGCCCAGCCCCGAAGCCTGCACGTGGGCCGAACGATGAACAAAGAGCTCGGCCGAGCGACAGGGAGAAAGATCGCGAAGCGGTACGGCCCGACCCACCTGTTGAGCCAGCTGATCCGGATCGTGCTCCACCCTGGCGCGGCGATTGCCGAAGGCCAGGGGGAGCTCCTGAGAGGCAGGGGACAGGGGGCTCATGGCAGCAGGCGGAGCCTCTCGAGATGGGCGTGGGACTTCTGGATGTACTGAAGGCGGATTTTCAACAGGCAATGGAGATCCTGCACCCGCTCGTAGGTGGCCACATCCTCCCGGCAGACCAGGGCCAGGCGACTGGTGAACAGGGGCACGGAATCCAGCTCCACCAGCTGGGGATGGGCGCGGGCATTGAGGGGGCTGGTGTGAACGAGGGTGAGGTCATCCGCCGTCAACCCTTCCCAATCCTGCGAGTCGTACCGACGCAGCTCTGAAGGGATCGTTCCAAGTCCCAGCTCGGCGCAGAGGGCGTGGCACCGGGGATAGGCCTCCTTCGGCACAACGGGGATGGGGAAGCGTGCCAGATCCGAAATCAGCAGATTGGTGTTGCCCACCAGGGGATGGCGAGGGCTGGCGAGCAGAGTGATGGGTTGCTGGGCCAGGGGCCACACCACGATCGGGAACTCTGGAGTTTCAGACAGGTCGTCGGCCGAATCCGTCAGCCAGGCATCGATGATCCGCTCCTTGAGCAGCCCCAGGGGGGCCCGGATCCCAACCGTGTTGTGGGGGCCCATGGCCCAACCAGGAGGAGGGGGCTGGAGCAGGGGGCCACAACCGACGGGGAACCCTTCCAGGCGCAGGGGCTGTTGACCCAGCACACGGGCCAACTGGTGGATCTCCCGCTCCATCTGCAGCAGAAGAGAGGGTCCCTGGACGATCCACCCACCGGAACGGCGGCGGAGGCGCAAACCGAATGTGCCAAGACAGCGCTGCACCCGGCGGGAAATGGTGCTCTGATTGCACTGGAGAGCGGCGGCGGCCTTCGGGCCATTGCCATGCCAGAGCATGTGATCGAGACCTTCCAGATCCTCTTTCGTAACCATCGGCCCGGGGTGTTACGTGCCTTACATGAATCAACTAAACATGCAAATCTTAATATAGGAATTCATCGAGCGCAATGCTTTCAGCGCGCCATTTTCCCAAGGTTGGGCGCTGTTAAAGGGATGGACGTTGCGCGTTTATTCCATTGATGCCCACCGGGGGACTTGAACCCCCACGACCGAAGCCACTGGAACCTAAATCCAGCGCGTCTACCAATTCCGCCAGATGGGCCACCAACCCTCACCCTAGCCACCGCGCACCCGCACAATGAAGATCTGTCTTCCTGGTCGTCGATGGTTGCAACCCTTGCGGGCCTCGGGGCCCTGTTGCTGGGTCTGGGCCTGCTGATGCTCCCCCTGTTGGCCACCGAGCTCAGCCGGCCAGGGGATTCCGCCTGGGGAGCCCTGGTGTTGGTGCTGGGCCTGGTGCTGGTCACCTGCGCCGACAGACTGACGGGCTCCCCGATGCTGGCCGTGATCAGCGGTGGTCTGCTCATCGGCCGTCTCACAGTGGAGGTGGGCAACGGCCGCTGGCGCCAGCTCAGCACCGAGGAGCAGGGGCGCCTGGGCTCATGGGACCGATGGCGCACCAGCCTCAGCCAGTCGGGCACCGCCTTCCAGGGCGTGGTGGAAGCCAGCAGCGCCAAGGCCTCGGCGCTGCTGGCCTGGTGGCAGGAGCGACGCCAACCCAAAACCACGGGCAAACGCTGGGTCCGCCAGGAGGAGGCCAGCCCCGTACCGGAGCAGGAGGAGGTGGTGGTGACGGATTTCACGGAGGTGGATGCCCTGCTGCAGGCTGCTCCAGACGGGCCCCACGACGGAACTGCCCAGGATCAGCCAGAGCCCCCCGCAGGCGAGGCGGGATAATCCCCACCTGCCGCTTCAGGCGTTGTGTCCACCCCACCGGCTTCCGCTGCCCCGTCCTACAAGGACACCCTCAACCTGCTGGACACCCCCTTCGCCATGCGGGCCAATGCCCGCCAGCGGGAGCCCGAGCTGCAGGCCTTCTGGAGCGAACTGGGCCTCTACGACCGCTTGAGCCGGCACAACCCCGGAGCGGTGTTCACCCTCCACGACGGACCGCCCTACGCCAACGGCGCCCTGCACGTGGGCCACGCCCTCAACAAGATTCTTAAAGACATCATCAACAAGCATGCCCTGCTCCAGGGCCGCCGGGCCCGGTTCGTGCCGGGGTGGGACTGCCACGGCCTGCCGATTGAGCTGAAGGTGCTGCAAACCCTGAGCCCGGAGCAACGGCAGGCCCTCACCCCCCTCGAACTGCGGCGCCGCGCCCACGCCTACGCCCTGGAACAGGTGGCCCTCCAGCGCCAGGGCTTCCAACGCTGGGGCATCTGGGGCGACTGGGACCGCCCCTACCTCACCCTCGACAAGGCCTATGAAGCCGCCCAGATCGGCGTGTTTGGCCGCATGGCCCTGGCGGGCCACATCTACCGGGGCCTCAAACCCGTTCACTGGAGCCCCAGCTCCCGCACGGCCCTGGCGGAGGCCGAACTCGAATATCCCGATGGCCACACCTCCCCAAGCGTCTATGTGACGTTCCCCGTGGTGCAGGTGCCCCCCAGCCTCCAGACCCCCCTGCGGCTGGCGGGCATCGAAGGTCCGACGGACCACGACCACCGGGAACAGCTCTTTGTGGCCATCTGGACCACCACCCCCTGGACCCTTCCGGCCAACCTGGCGGTGTCGGTGAATGGGGGGCTCGACTACGCCATCTGCCGGGATGGGTCCTCCGGAGCCCCCCGCTACCTGGTGGTGGCCGCAGCCCTGGTGGAGCCGCTCAGTCAGACCCTGGAGCGGCCCCTGGAACCCCTGGTGATGGTGAAGGGCGCAGAACTGGCGGGGATGCTCTATCGCCATCCCCTGCTGGATCGCACCAGCCCCGTTGTGGTGGGCGGCGATTACATCACCACCGATTCGGGCACGGGACTGGTACACACGGCGCCGGGCCACGGGGTGGACGACTTCCACACGGGCCGCACCCATGGCCTGCCCGTGCTCTGCCCCGTGGATGAGGCGGGCACCCTCACCGATGAGGCCGGGCCCTTTGCCGGGCTCAATGTGCTCAAAGATGCGAACCCCGCCATCATTCAGGCCCTGCGGGATTCCGGCGCCCTGCTGGCGGAACAGGCCTATGCCCACCGCTACCCCTACGACTGGCGCACCAAGAAACCCACCATTTTCCGCGCCACCGAGCAGTGGTTCGCCTCGGTGGAAGGCTTCCGCCAGATGGCGCTGGAGGCCATCGCCGCGGTGGAGTGGCTGCCGGCCAGCGGCCGCAACCGGATCGAGGCCATGGTGCGGGAGCGCAGCGACTGGTGCATCTCCCGCCAGCGCACCTGGGGGGTGCCGATCCCGGTGTTTTACCACCGGGAGAGCGGCGACGTGCTCCTCAACGGCGAGAGCCTGGCCCATGTGCAAGCCCTGATCGCCGCCCATGGCTCCGATGTGTGGTGGGAGCGATCGGAAGCGGAGCTGCTGCCCCCCTCCCACGCCGCGGAAGCGGAGCACTGGCGCAAGGGCACCGACACCATGGACGTGTGGTTCGATTCGGGATCGTCCTGGGCGGGGGTGCTCGGCGGCTTGGCGGACACCCCGACGGAGGGACTGAACTATCCGGCTGATCTCTATCTGGAAGGCTCGGATCAGCACCGGGGCTGGTTTCAATCGAGCCTGCTCACGGCCGTGGCCGCCACGGGCCAGCCGCCCTACAGGCGGGTGCTCACCCACGGGTTCACCCTCGATGAGAAGGGGCGGAAGATGAGCAAATCCCTGGGCAACGTGGTGGATCCCACCGTGCTTGTGGAGGGCGGCAAGAATGAGAAGCAGGAGCCGGCCTACGGCGCCGATGTGCTGCGGCTCTGGGTGAGTTCGGTGGATTACTCCGCCGATGTGCCCCTTGGCCCGGGCATCGTGAAACAGCTGGCGGACGTCTACCGCAAGGTGCGCAACACGGCCCGCTACCTGCTGGGCAACCTGCACGATTTCGTGCCCGAGCGCGATGCCGTGCCCCTGGCCGACCTGCCCCTGCTCGACCGGTGGATGCTGGGGCGCACAGCCAGTCTGATCGAGACGGTGAGCGCGGATTTCGAGCGCTTTGAGTTCTACCGCTTCTTCCAGGCCCTGCAGAACTTCTGCGTGGTGGATCTGTCCAACGTCTATCTGGACATCGCCAAGGACAGGCTCTACGTGAGCGCCCCTGCCGATCTCCGGCGCCGCAGCTGCCAGACCGTGCTCCAGCTGGTGGTGGAACGGTTGGCGGGACTGATCGCTCCGGTGCTCTGCCACATGGCGGAGGACATCTGGCAGAACCTCCCCTATCCCGTGGCGGAACGCTCCGTGTTCGAGCGGGGATGGCCCGGTGTGCCGGCCGAATGGCAGGGGTTGATGAGCGGCGACGACCAGGCCGCCGTGCTGCAGGTGCTCGACCTCCGCAACCTGGTGAACCGCCAGCTGGAAGGGTGCCGCAGCCGGGGGGAGCTGGGCGCCTCCCTGGAAGCCCAGGTGCAGGTGCTGTTGGAGGACGGTGAGACGGCGGACGCCCTCCGCCGCGGCCTGCAGACCCTGAGCACCAGTGGGCAGCCCACGGTCGACAACCTGGCCGACTGGCTGCTCGTATCTGCCGTGGAGGTGGGAGGGGCACCGCTGGGTTCCGTGCTCAGTGAGGTTCGCGACGATGGGCTCACCCTTCGCATCGCCCGTGCCGCAGGCAGCAAATGCGAGCGCTGCTGGCACTACAGCACCGACATCGGCACCCACCTCTCCCACCCCACCCTCTGTGGCCGCTGCGTTGGGGTGCTGGAACGATCGGCGCCCTGACCCACCCCACCTCCGGATCGGCGCCCATGGCATCCCCCACCATCCCCGCCGATCCCCAGCAGATCCTCCAGCAGGTGTTTGGCTACCCTGCCTTCCGCGGTCCCCAGCAGGCCGTGGTGGAGCATGTGCTGGCGGGGGGATCCGCCCTGGTGCTGATGCCCACAGGGGGAGGCAAATCCCTCTGCTATCAGGTGCCCGCCCTCTGCCTGCCGGGCCTCACCGTGGTGATCTCCCCCCTGATCGCCCTGATGGACGACCAGGTGGAGAGCCTGCGCCAGCAGGGGGTGGCCGCCGCGGCCCTGCACTCCGCCCTGCCGCCGGAGGAAGCGGCGGCCACCTGGAGCGCGCTGGCCCAGGGCCGCCTCAAGCTGCTCTACGTCTCCCCGGAGCGCCTGTTTGCCGGGGAAGGGCTCCAGCGCCTGGGTCCCGTCTCCCTGTTCGCCATCGACGAAGCCCACTGCCTGTCGCAATGGGGCCACGACTTTCGACCGGAGTATCGCCAGCTGGCGCAACTCGCCGAGCGCTGGCCTGGGGTGCCCCGCCTGGCGCTCACCGCCACCGCCGATCCGCGCACCCGGGACGACATCATCCAGCACCTGCAGCTGGGCCCGGAGGCGGTGTTCATCGCCAGCTTCAACCGGGACAACATCCGCTACTGGATCCGGCAGCAGGACAATCTGCAACGCCAATTGCTCTCCTTCCTGGAGGAGCATCAGGGCGAAGCGGGCATTGTCTACGCCCGCTCCCGCAAGCGGGTGGAACAGGTGGCCAGCCTGCTCCAGGGGGCCGGCATCGAAGCCCTCGCTTATCACGCGGGCCTGGAGGCGGAGCGCCGCTCGGCCGTGTTGCAGCGGTTCCGCGGGGGAGGGCCCGTGGTGGTGGTGGCCACGATCGCCTTCGGCATGGGCATCAACAGGCCCGATGTGCGGTTTGTGGCCCACATCGATCTGCCCAAGAGCCTGGAGGCCTACTACCAGGAGACGGGCCGGGCCGGACGGGACGGCCTCCCCGCCATCGCCTGGATGGCGCACGGCGGGGGCGATGGGCAGCAGCTGCGCCAGTGGATCGAAGATTCGGCGGCCAGCGAGGAACAGAAGCGCATCGAGCGCTCCAAACTGGAGGCGCTGATCGGCTTCGCTGAAGCGGGCAGCTGCCGGCGCCAGCTGCTCCTGGCCCACCTGGGGGAAACCCTGGCCAAACCCTGCGGCAACTGCGACGTCTGCCTGGATCCCCAACCTCCCGTGGAGGTGACGGAGCCGGCACGAAAGGCCCTCTCGGCCGTGCACCGCACCGGCTATCGCTTCGGCGCCTCCCACCTGGTGGATGTGCTGCTGGGGGCCGACACCGCCCGGATCCGCCAATTGGGCCATCAGGAGCTGAGCGTCTACGGGCTGGGAAAGGAGCTGGATCGGGGGCAGTGGCGGAGCCTCTTTCGCCAGCTGGTGAACCTCGGCTATCTGGAGGCCGATCCGGAAGCGCGCGGGGGCCTGCGTTTCGGCCCCCAGGAGCGGGTGCGACCCCTGCTGCGGGGGGAGATCGCCCTGGCGGTGCCCCTGCCCGCCCCGAGCCGGGAACGCCGGACCGCCACCGCCAGGGATGGCGGAGCTCCGCGGCCCAGCCCCGACGACCTCTCGGGCAGCGCGGCGGTGGCGTTTCAGGCACTCAAGAGCTGGCGGCTGGAGCAGGCCCGCCAGCAGGGCGTTCCCCCCTATGTGGTGTTCCACGACCGCACCCTGATGGAGATCGCCAGGCGACGGCCCGCCAGCGCAGCAGAGCTGGCTGAGGTGAGCGGGGTGGGCCAGGCCAAACTGGAGCGCTACGGCACCGATCTGTTGGCCCTGCTGGAGAGGTTGAACTAGGCATGGCGATTGTGCGGGCCGAACAACTCAGCAAGCGCTTCCAGGTGGCGGACAAGCAACCCGGACTGGGCGGCACCCTGCGCCATCTGGTGCGACGCCGCTGGCGCTCGGTGGATGCGGTGCGGGAGGTGAGCTTCACCATTGAACCGGGAGAGATGGTGGGCTTTCTTGGGCCCAACGGGGCCGGCAAAACCACCACCCTCAAGATGCTCAGCGGCCTGATCCACCCCAGCGGCGGGGTGGCCGAAGTGGCGGGGTTGGAGCCGCGCCGGCGCCAGCGGCGCTTTCTGGAAACCATCACCCTGGTGATGGGTCAGAAGCAACAGCTGCTCTGGGATCTCCCCCCCCTCGACAGCCTCTATCTCAACGCCGCCGTCTACGGCATCGACGACGGGGAAGCCAAACGGCGCATCC
>JAYKJF010000130.1:0-3392 GCA_035285785.1 Cyanobacteriota bacterium | reverse complement strand
CCGGCACGCTCCCGTTCATGACTGTGACCGCCAGCAGCGGCAGCACGAGGGTCAATCCCCAGCTCTACGACACCCTGCCCCTCTCCAGCGTCCGTCAGGCGGAGCAGCAGGACCGTTTCCCCGACGGAGGGGAACTGCAGACCCTCATCAACTTCTTCCAGAGCGGCCAAACCCGCGTAGAGGCAGCCCAGAGGATCACGGCCAATGCCTCCACCATCGTGGCCAGGGCCGCCAACCGCATCTTTGTGGGCGGCACGCCCCTCTCCTACCTCGATGCCCCCCTGGGCACGTCGGCCATGGGGGAGGGCACTCCCCTGGCCGCCGACCAGGCCGCCTTCCAGCGGTCGGTGCAAACCTTCGTGGGCGGTACCGCCACTGCCAAGAAGAGCGGCAACGTGATCAGCCGCCTCCTCGACGGGGCCAGCGGCGACGCGGACGTGCGGGTGGTTCTGCCCAGTGGCTTCAACCCCATCTCCGTCGGTGTTTACGGCACCGAGCGGATGAAGAAGTCGATCCGCGACCTGGCCTGGTTCCTGCGCTACGTGGGCTACGCCCTGGTGGCCGGCGATCCCAGCATCCTGGCCGTCAACACCCGGGGGCTGAAGGATGTGCTGGAGAAGGCCTGCTCCCTGGCGGCCACCAATGTGGCCCTCCAAGAGATGCGAGCAGCTGCGGCCGAACTTTTCAAAGAGAAACCGGAAGCCCGTTCCCTGGTGATCGAGTGCTTCAACGTGCTCCTCAAGGAGCTGGAGGTGCCGACGCCCTCCACCCGACAGCGGCTGGGCAGCCCGGTCAACCAGGGGCTCCAGCTACCGGCGATCTACGCTCTGGCCGCTGAGGGCCGTCAACGGTTTGTGATGAAGCCTGGCCTCTCCGGCCGGGAGAAGGCCGAGATCATTCGGGCCGCCTATCGCCAGGTGTTCGAGCGCGACATCCTCAAGGGGTATTCCCAGGAGGTGTGCCCCGTTGAAGCCACCCAGTGTCGGCAGGGCCAGATCTCCATGCGGGAATTCGTGCGGGCCCTTGGCCGCAGCAAGGAATACCGCCAGCAGTTCTATGGCCGCTTCTCCAACAGCCGGGTGGTGGAGCTGGCCTTCCGCCATTTCCTCGGCCGCGGGCTGAGCTCGATCGAAGAATTCCGCTACCACTTCGCCATCGTCAGCGACCAGGGGCTGAAGGGGCTGGTGGACGCGCTGGTGAACAGCATGGAATACGCCCGGGTGTTCGGCGAAGAAACGGTGCCCTACTTGCGCGACCTCGGGGAAGAGGCCCAGGAGAGCGCGGGCTGGGGCTCCAACCGCAAGCTTTTCCGCTTCAGCGCACCCTTCGAGGGTGCCCCCCAATACATCACCCTCTACGCCTCTTATCGCCAGCCCCTGCCCGATCAGCATGCTTATGGCGGCGGCAATGACCCCCTGGCCCTCACCTACGGCGCCATCTTCCCCTCCGGCACGGCGTCGGTGGCCACCCGTGCCGTGCCTTTCAGCTACGACAGCCGCCGCATCCTGATCAGCAACGGCCTGAAGCAGCCGGGCCAGATGGATAGCCCCCAGTTCCGCAAGGCCACCCCCCGCAGGGTCGGCCCAAGAGTGGTGCGCCTTCAGCAGATCGCTACGGGGGGAAATAGCGTTCCCAGCCGGGGCGGTCAGCCGAGCGTGCGCGGCAGCGAATCCTCCACCCAAGGGGTGATCCGCGCGGTCTATGCCCAGGTGCTGGGCAACAGCGGCTATGCCGGTGAGCGCAACACGGTGGAAGAGATCAAGCTGGAGAATGGCGACATCAGCCTGCGTGAATTTGTCAGGCAGGTGGCCCGGTCGGATGCCTTCCGCCGCCGCTACTGGAGTGGGCTTTACATCTGTAAGGCCATTGAGGTGATGCACCGCCGCCTGCTGGGCCGACCCACCTTCGGGCGTTGGGAAATCGATGGCTATTTCGACACCGCCGCCCGCAAGGGTTTTTACGGCGTCGTCGACGCCATGATCAACTGCCCCGAATACACCAGCACCTTTGGGGAAGACACCGTTCCCTACGAGCGGTTCATCACCCCGACAGACCTCAACACCCGTCGGGTGCCCGCCCTCCGTCGCCCCATCGATGCGACGGCGATTCCGGATCTCACCCCCACGGCCCGCCCGGACGTGCCTGCCCCCCAGCAGATCCGCACACCAGGCTCTCTCACCCCGCGCAACCTGCCCCCCCGCCCCCAGGCCGCCCGCGGCGGCTGGTCGGCCCAGATCACCGGTGGGGAGGTGATGGCCCCCCCCACCCGAAGCGATGCCGGGGGTCCCAGCAGCCTTCGTCAGGCCCCTGCCCCCTCCCGCACCTGGCGGCCCCAGCCATCCGCTGCCCCCGCATGGGCTGCGAGCCAGCCCGTCACGACCGCACCGGCCAGCCCCAAGGCTCCTGCCAGCAGTCCAACCCTGGGGTCCTGGCAAGCCCCAGTGGCAGCAGCTGGGCTCAGCCTGGGTGCAGGATCTGCTGCGGGCCCCACCCAAGCCATGGAGAAGGCCCTGCGCAGCACCAATCCCCAGGGCTTCCGGCGCCGCCAGAGCCTGGGGCGGCCTGTGCAGCTGCCCAATTCCCCCAGCGAAAGCCAGCTCAAGGAAGTGGTCAATGCCACCTACCGCCAGCTGCTCAACCGCGTTCCTTTTGCGGCAGAGCGGCTGCGGGATGCGGAATCCCAGCTGCGGGACGGCCAGATCTCCGTGGCTGAATTCGTAGGGCTGATCGCCACTAGTGAGCTCTTTTTGCAACGGCTCAACAAGCTCGCCCCGCTACGGACGGCTGCGGCGGCCCACCTGGCCCTGCTCGGACGGGCCGCCCAGCCCTCAGAGGCCAGTCGTTTTCTGGCCACCCGCACCACGCAAGGATTGACAGCAGCTGTGGCGCAAGTGCTCTCCAGCGAGGCTTACGCCAACGCGTTTGGTCAAAACACCGTGCCCTTCCTGCGTGGACTGAACACCACTGATGGCATCCCTCTCGCCACGGTGAACCGTTCCGCCGAGCTCTACGGCGGCAATGGGGGTCTGACCCCGAGCCCCCGATCAGCCATCTGACAGCTGGTTTCCACCCCAACCCTTGGGAAGCCTCCGGATGACGGGGGCTTTTTTGCTGGACAAGAGGGATCGGAATCCCCTGCAACAGATGATGAGGAAAGCACCCTTTCCGCGCCATCTATGCATGACCAAACTCATTGCAAGCCAAGGGATCTCAAGCAACGATCGCCATGAAGATCTGTTACCGAGCCTCCGGGCGGAGCGGGCCTCTAGCGCAGAATGATTCGGCGATCGGCACAAACCGATCACACCCTTACCCACCGGATACCGGTCTCCTTAACGGTGACCGCTTGTTTCGAGGCAGAACTGCATGAGCATCGTCTCCAACTCGATCAT
>JAYKJF010000129.1:0-4070 GCA_035285785.1 Cyanobacteriota bacterium | reverse complement strand
TTTGACGGGACCTCACACCTTCACTGCTGTATCGGTTGGCACTCCAGCGGACCAAATCCTGCCGTAAGGTCCCGTTACATTCAAGATGTAAACGGTTGCTCCAGCAGAAAGCGGATCACGCCAGGACCAACGCAGTGAAAGCGTCAGTTCCTAAACTTCTTGGATTGTCCAGGTGCTGCCGACTCCCCCTCGCGGGGTGGGATCGGCTGTCGCCTTGCGGCGACCTCTGAAACCTACAACATCACGGACCCGGAGGTCCTTCCGTTTGCAGGCACCCGCTCCATGAGCCCTCAGGGCTCCCGTTGCAGGTCCGATCAACCTAGCAGGTGATCGGTTCGCCAGCTTCTCGGCCTAGCTTCCCCGTTGGCGTGTCCGTTGCCGGGCAACGCATGGGTGTGGCGTCGGAGGTGGACTGCCCAACCCTTCGGTTGCGCAGTCCAAAATCATAGCACCCTTGCCATCTGTGGCCCAAGCCTGTTGTTGCCTGTGCTGCACTCTCGAAAGGCCTCCCCTGGCGACTGGGACTTGGCTGGCCGGGGCACCGGCCAGCCCCGTTGGAGAACGCTTCCAGAGCGGCCAGAGCGGGTGGGCACAAAAAAACCGTGACCCGAAGGGCCACGGTTGATGAGGAGTGCGGCTGAGCACTCGCAGGCAAAACCTCAGAACAAGCCCAGGGTGAGGGATTTGTCGATGGGGAGGGCAGCACCGATTCCCAGATAAATGGTGAAGGCAGTGCCGAACAGGAAGGCCGCCATCGCCACGGGACGACGGAAGGGGTTCTGAAATTTGTTGAAGCTCTCAATGAAGGGAATCAACATCAGCCCCAGGGGAATCATAGTCTGCATGGCGATCCCGAGAAGTTTATTGGGAACCACACGCAGGATCTGAAACACCGGATACAGATACCACTCCGGCAAAATTTCCAGTGGCGTGGCGAAGGGATCGGCCTTGTCGAGAAGCATCGCCGGATCCATCACGGCCAGTCCAACAATGCAGGCAATGGTGCCCAGAATGACCACGGGGAAGATGTAGAGCAGATCGTTCGGCCAGGCCGGCTCGCCGTAGTAGTTATGCCCCATGCCTTTGGCCAGCTTGGCCCGCAGCTTGGGATCAGAGAGATCGGGCTTCTTGAGGATGTGCATGGTGGTGTGCCGAAAGGGGAACTCGGAGGGAAACGATGGGGGAATTTTTCAGAGGGGACCGCTGATGCCCTGCTTGCGGATCATCAGGAAATGCATGAGCATGAAAACGGCCAGCAGCCAAGGGAGCACAAAGGTGTGCAGGCTGTAGAAACGGGTGAGGGTGGCCTGGCCAACACTTTCACCGCCACGCAGAAGCTCCACCATGAAGTTGCCCACGACGGGAACGGCAGCGGGCACGCCGCTCACGATCTTCACGGCCCAGTAGCCAACCTGATCCCAGGGAAGGGAATAACCAGTGACCCCGAAGGAAACGGTGATCACCGCCATCACAACACCCACCACCCAGGTGAGCTCCCGGGGGCGCTTGAAACCGCCGGTGAGGTAGACGCGAAATACGTGCAGGATGAGCATCAGCACCATCATGCTCGCGCTCCAGCGATGCACCGAACGGATCAGCCAGCCGAAGCTCACATCGGTCATCAGATATTGCACAGAGGCGTAGGCCTCCACCACCGTGGGTTTGTAATAGAAGGTCATGGCGAACCCGGTGGCGAACTGGATCAGAAAGCACACCAGGGTGATGCCACCAAGGCAATAAAAAATGTTGACGTGCGGGGGCACGTACTTTGCCGAGATGTCATCGGCGATTGCCTGGATCTCGAGACGCTCATTGAACCAGTCGTAGACCGGGTTCGACTTGGCGTCGGGAGCGGCCGGTGAAGAGTTCGCCATGCAGCGGGCGGATTGGGTTGCGAGAGTCTACCCACCGTCCCCGCCCCCCTGTGAGCCAAACGCCCGTCGGCGCCAGAGACCCTCAACCCTTTGAAACAGCCCCGCTTCGCCGCCTGGGCCCCCCCCTCCTGCGCCGGTTGCTGCTGGTGGCCCTGCTCGTGACCGTGCTGGCGGCCCCCCCCGCCCTGGCCCTCAGCGACGCCCAGCAGCTGGTGGTGGAGGCCTGGCGGCTGGTGAACCAGAGCTACGTGGATCCGGCCCAGCTCGAGACGATCGGCTGGAAGCGCCTGCGGCAGAAGACCCTGGAGCGCCCGATCGTCAGCTCCGTGCAGGCCTGGGAGGCGATTGAGGCGATGCTGGCCCCAATCGGCGACCCCTACACCCGCATGCTGCGCCCGCCGGACTTCGCCACCCTGCAGTCGAACACCCGCGGGCGCGTGAGCGGCGTTGGCCTTCAGCTCGCCCTGCGGGAGGGGGAGCCGGGGGGGCGTCAGCGCATCGTGGTGATCGCCCCTCTCGATGGCTCGCCGGGAGCCGCGGCCGGCATCGCTTCGGGCAGTGAACTGCTGGCGGTGGAGGGCACGCCGGTGGCGGATCTCGGCCTCGAGGGCACCGCCGCCCGCCTGCGGGGAGCGGCGGGCAGCGATGTTCTGCTGCGCCTGCGCACCCCCGCCGGGCGCGAGCGGGAGGTGCTTCTGCAGCGGGGGGATGTGGATCTGCGGCCCGTGCGCACCGACACGCCGCTGGTGCAGGGTCATCGCCTCGGCGTGCTGCGCATCACCCAGTTCAGCGAGCCGGTGCCGGGGGAGGTGCGGGACGCCCTGGAGGCGTTCCACCAGCAGGGGGTGGAGGGGGTGGTGCTCGATCTTCGTAACAACTCCGGCGGTCTGGTGAGTGCGGGCCTGGCGGTGGCCAACGGCCTGCTGGATGGGCAACCGATCGTGGAAACGCGGGACCGGGGCGGCATCGCCGCCCGTCCCCAGGCGGGCCCGGGCACCCTCTGGGATGGGCCGCTGCTCACCCTGGTGAACGGCGGCACCGCCAGCGCCAGCGAGATCCTGGCTGGAGCCCTGCAGGATGCCGGCCGCTGCGAGCTGGTGGGCAGCCGCACCTTCGGCAAGGGGCTGATCCAGACCCTGATTCCGCTGGGGGACGGCAGTGGGCTGGCGGTGACCGTGGCCCGCTACCTCACCCCCAGCGGCCGCGACATCCAGGCGGTGGGGATCGAGCCCGACCACGGCCTGGTGGGTGAGGAGCCGCTCAATCCCGGTGGCGTCGGCGATGGCTGGCTGGAGCAGGCCGAACGGGAACTGGCGGGGTTGATCGGCGCCGACGCGGGGTCATGAGCCAGCGCACCTACCACGACCCCCTGCATGGGGCGATTCGCCTCGATCGGGACGATCCGGCCGAGGCGTTGGCGGTTGTCCTGATTGATACGGCCCCCTTCCAGCGCCTGCGCCGCATCCGCCAGCTGGGAACGGCCTTTCTCACCTTCCAGGGCGCGGAATCGAGCCGCTTCACCCATTCCCTCGGCGTGTTGCACCTGGCCCGGGGGGCCCTGCAGCAACTGGAGCGGCTCGATCCCGCCCTGGCGGCACAGCGGCCGGCCCTTTACGCCGCGGCCCTCCTCCACGACGTGGGCCACGCCCCCTTCAGCCATTCCGGTGAGGAGATGTATGGCCTGCGTCATGAAACCTGGTCGGGGCGGCTGATCCGGGAGCATGCCGAGCTGCGCGGCCCCCTGGAGGCCCAGCGCCCGGGCCTGGCGGATGAGGTGGCCGACCTGCTCGAGCACGGCCGCCATCCGCTGGGAGCGGTGAAGGCCCTGGTGAGCAGCCAGCTGGACTGCGACCGGCTCGATTACCTCATGCGCGACAGCCACAGCACGGGCACCCGCTACGGCCAGCTTGATCTGGAACGGATCCTGGCCGCCCTCACCCTGGCGCCGGATGGCTCCCTGGCCCTGCATCCCAAGGGATTGATGGCGGTTGAGCACTATCTGGTGGTGCGGCAGCTGATGTATCGCACGGTGTACAACCACCGCCTGAATGTGGTGAGCACCTGGCTGCTGCGCCAGGTGGTGCGCCTGGCCCGGCGGCTCGGGCCCCAGCGGGTGTGGGCCGACGCGACGATGGCGGCCTGGCTCTGGCGGCCCGAGGCCCTGGGGATCGCCGACTATCTGGCCAACGATGACCT
>JAYKJF010000128.1:0-12861 GCA_035285785.1 Cyanobacteriota bacterium | reverse complement strand
CAGGCTCCCCGGGAGCCCGGGGCGGGGCCACAACACGGGTCGCCCCAGTTCTCCCGTCGTCCCAGGGCTCCCGGGGTTCCTCCTCCCGTCGAAAGCGCTCGTCCGGCCGGTCTTCCCCGTCGACCTCGGCCCAGGAGCGAGAGAACCGGGGGCTGGTGACCCGTTGGCGCCCGCGGGAGCCCGCTCCTGCCGCCCGCCCGAGGGCCAGGGCGGTGCCCGCCCCGCTGAGGGCGGCGCCGCCCAGGGCCGCTCCCCCCAGCCAAAGTCCCAGGGGGGCCTGGGGCGTGGTCCAGGTCAGCAGGCGAAAAGCCAGCTGGGGGCGTGGATTCAGGGCGGCCAGGAGCAGCACCGCCAGCAGGGGGGACAGGAGGGGGACCACCAGCAGGCGACGGAGTGTCATGGCCGCAACGACACCGGGCCCTGCCAGCGGTGCAGGGATCCCAGCTCCAGTCCGAGGCTGTCCAACATGCGGATCACCAGGAAATCCACCATGTCCTCAATGGAGGCAGGCTGGTGATACCAGGCCGGCACGGGGGGGGCAATGCGGGCTCCCGCCTCCGCCAGGGTGGTGAGATTGCGCAGGTGGATGAGATTCCAGGGCAATTCCCTGGGGGCGATCACCAGGGGCCAGCCCTCCTTGAGGTGCACATCGGCAGCCCGCTCAATCAGATCCAGAGCCACCCCGGAGGCGATGCGACCCACCGTGCCCATGCTGGCGGGCAGGATCACCATGCCGGCGGTGCGGTAGCTGCCACTGGCGATGGGGGCCGCCTGATCATTCCAACGATGGCAGCGCAACACGCCGCGATCCGATCCGGTCCGCTCCCGCCAGAACGCTTCCTGGGCCGTGGGGTCGTACGGAACCAACACCCCCAGCTCCGCCCGCCAGACGGCCATGGCGCCCCGGCTGGTCACCACATCCACGGTCAGGTCGGCCTGGAGCAGGAGCTCCAGGGCCCGCTGGGCCAGGGGCTGGGCGGAGGCTCCGGACATCGCCAGCACGATGGGAAGCGATGGGAGGGGGGAGGTCATGCCGGTCAGAGGGTGTCCTGCCCCTCCTCCCCATCGCCCTGATCCTCTCCGCCCGTCTCCGCCGTCGGGTCGTCCTCGGACAGCACCACGGAGAGATCGATCTGGTGGCGCAACACATCCACCTTCTCGATCAACACCTGCACCAGATCTCCCACCATGAACGTGCGCCGCCCCTTGCGGCCCACCAACTGATTCTGGCGCGATCGGTATTCATACCAGTCGTCCTTAAGGGAGCTCACATGCACGAGCCCTTCCACCATCGAGGGGGGCACTTCAACAAAGAAGCCATAGCTCTGCACGCCGCTGATCACCCCTTGGAGGGTCTGGCCCACCAGGGGCTGGGCAAAGCGGGCCTGGGCCATGGCCAGCCGATCCGATTGAAACTCGGCCAGGGCCTGCCGGCGCCCATTGAGACGCAGCACCAGTCCATGGCGCAGGCCCTCCTCAAACGGAGCCAGCTGGGCAGGGGTGAGCAGGGGCCAGTCGATGGCGCCATGGGAGACGTCGGAGGCCAGATCCACACTTGTTTTGTGGCGCACCGTCGGTCGGTCCTTGCCCTCGAGCAGGAGGGTGACGAGCAGATGCTGATTGAACAGATCCCCGTAGTGCAGGCTGGGGCAGGTCCAGGGGGCCACGGCAATCGGGTCGCCCGCCAGGGCATTCGCCCCGGGCTGGTCGCTGAGCTGGCTGATCTCCAGGCTGTCGCGAATCTGCTGCTGCCACACCCGGCTGCGGTCGGTGCGGGCGAAGGCCGCGGCCAACTCCGCGGCGCTGGCATTGCCCTCGCTGCTGAGCTCCAGGGGAATCTCCAGGGCCAGGGCCGCCTTGGCCACCTCGTTGATGGCGGAGGGATCCGGAGCCGGGTTCACCGCATAGATGGCAGGAAGCCCAAAGGCCGCCATGTGGTGACCCAGGGCCCGGTGCGCCACCAGCAGGCTCTCCCGCAGCAGGGAAGCAGGGTGGGCATCGGGCAGCGTCACCAACCACCCGGCCCGCCCGGCATCCGGGCCGGGCCGCCCCCCATCACCGAGCGCGTCCAGGGGTGGGATGGGCACATCCAGTTCGATCGAGCCGGCCGCCAGGCGCCGTTGCCGCAGCAGCCCCACCACGCTCACCATCTGCTCGAGAAGCTCCAGGTGGGCCTTGTGGGCCTTGAGTGGGGCAGGCAGGGTGCGGGCCTTGGGCTTGCGCTCCGCCAGAGCTTCGAGGGCCGCCCCATCCACCGTGGCGAGAGGGCAGATCCGGCTCAGTTGAAAGCGGTAGTGCTCCAGTTCCCCTTCGGGCCCCAGATCGAGGGCCACGGACAGGGCCGCCTGTTCCACACCCGCGGAAAAAGCGGAGGCTTTCGCCAGGCTGGGTGGAAGGAGCGGCCGCCATTGCCGACCCAGGGGAACCGCTTCTCCCTGATCCCGGATCCAGGTATCCACCGTGGTGGCCATGCCGAGCCGTTCCGCAATCGCCGGGGCATGGACCCACAGGCGCCAGCCCCCTTCCCTGGCCTCCAGGGAGAGGGCCGGAAGCATGGGCGCATCGCTGGCCCGCCAGGGCTGCACCAGCAGGGTGGGGAGATCGGTGAGATCCTGGCGTCCCTTCTCGGCGGGAGCCTTGACCGTGAGCCGGGGCGTGGAGCCGGCATCCTGCAGCAGCTGATGCTTCACCAGCAGCAGTTCCAGGTCGGTGTCGTCGCCCCCTTCCACGGGCAGACTGCGGGCCACATGGCCCTGGGGAGCCAGCTGGGCCACGGGGAAGCGATCGATCATCACCTCCACCACGTGGGTGTCGCGCTGCTCCAGATGGGTGGCGTCAGCCTCCGGAAGCGCCACGGTGGTGAGCAGCCGATCATCCAGGGGCACGGCCACCAGTCGCTCGCCCTGGCGCTCCACATGGCCCAGCATGCGGGTGGTGTGGCGCTGAAGAATGCACTGCACGCTGCCCTCCGGCGAGCGGCGCCTCCCCCCTTCCCGGGTGATGCGCACCAGCACCCGATCCCCGTTCCAGGCGTGGTTGAGCTGGTGATCCCGGATGTAGATATCTTCGCCCGCGTCATCCCGCAGGGCAAAACAGAAGCCTTTGCTTGAGCAGCGCAGGCGGGCCGGGATCAGATCGGGACACTCCAGTCGACGCACCCCCTCCTCCCCGCTCTCCACCAGGGCGAGACGCTCCAGGGCTTCCAGGCCGATGCGCAGTTTCTCCTGCTCGTCTGCGGCCGTCAGTCCAAGGGCCTTCTCCAGGTGGGCCGGGGGCAGGCTGTCATCCGTGGATAGCTGGTCAAGCAGGTCAGCGACCGTGAACTTCATCGTCGAAGAGAACAGATGGGAGCTGGGCGTGGAGAGAGCAGAACGCGCCAACCACAGGGGGCTGTCCGGCGGTGGTGCGGCGCGACCAGCCGGGACAGTTCAGACAGACTTTAGGAACCCGGGGGCACCGGATCCCCCTCCTCCACCGAGACGGGGGACTCGGGGGAGGCACCAGAGCGGAGGATCAGCCGCAGGCCGAGGATGAGAAACCCTCCGGCGGCAGCGAGCTGCAACCAGTCGGTGGGAATCACGGCCGTGAGGGTTCCTCCCGCCGCCGAACCCAACAGACTGGCCAGCACCAGGGCCGTGGCACTGCCGGCAAAGACGGCGCCAGGGCGGCTGGAGGTGCCGCTGATGCTGACGATGGCCAGCTGGGTTTTGTCGCCCAGCTCCGCCAGGAAAACGGTGGCAAAGGTGGAGGCAAGCAGGGCAAACATGGCCTAGGACACCGGTGTGATGGGCGGAGGTGCCAGGTGGAGCACCGCCTGGCGACCGAGCCAGAGGCCCAGGCCCACCATCAGGGCGCCCGCGGCCCGCTCCAGTTGCTGGGGGGCCATCACGGACGACAACCAGCGGCCCAGCAGCACCCCCACCAGGCTGGAGCAGATCAGGGCCAGGGAGGCCCCGATGGCCACCACCACGGGCCGGCCGGACTCCGCCGCCAGCAGGAGGGCCGCGAGCTGGGTCTTGTCCCCCAGTTCGGCCAGAAACACCGTGCCCGCCGTGCTCAGAAACACCGTCAGCCAGGTGGCCGCCCCCGCGGCGGTCCCGTCGCTGGCCTCAGCGGAGGGGGGAAGGGGATCGGGAGGGGGCTCTGGAAGCGTCATGGCTGGCGAAGCGCTCGAAGGAAGCGCCGCATCACCCTGCCACGGCCACCACTCTCACTGCGAATCTGTTGGCGACAGAAGGAGATCGCCAGGGCATCGGCCGCCTGCTCCCGCACATCCAGGAGCGAGAGAATGGTGCTCACCCGGCAGAAGTCGGGGCGGTTGTCGTAAATCCGGCAGCGACGGCCGCCTGTGTCGTAGTGCACACACCAACCATCGTCTCCCACCATCCCGAGATAGGTCTGGCGCTGCTCCGCATCGAGCATCTCCAGAGCTTCCGGCCGCAGGTCGGGGTCGAGCCGGCAACAGGCTCCGCAGCCGGAAATGCACTGCCATCGCGGAGCCGACCGGCCCATCACGGGGTCCTCGAATGGATAGAGCTGTGACAAGGCATCACATTGAAAGCAATTCTGAACCACCACCGGCTGCCCAGGCCCTAGGCTGTCGCCGCACGCCATCCGCCTGCGAGAACTTCAGCATGGGCATTGATTTTCACCTGATTGCCAACTTCATGGCGCTGGCGCTCATCACCTTGGCGGGCCCGGCGGTGATCTTCATCCTGTTCTATCGGCGCGGTGCCCTCTGAGGTCGATCGGCACGGTGCCCTGGTGCCCTGCCTTGATCAACCCACCCTGGTTGGCCCTCAGCCCGCCAGGCCGAGAGCCATGACCGCATCCTGGAAGAGGGATCGCACATAGGGATGCTCCCCATGGCACTGGGGGCGGGCCTGGGACCCTTCCCAATGGAGGGATGAACACACTTCCTGACCGGCCGCATTGCGAATCACCAGCTCCCGGTCACGCAGGGCGCAGCTGTAGTGGCGGTCTCCTCTCAGGAGCACCACCCCATCGTCACTCTGGTGACTCGGGCGGACGGCCACCAGATCGGCCTTGAGGCGCTGCTGACCCTGCCAGGAATCCTGGCGCAGGCGATAGGCCACATCCACCAGGGGGGGGAGGGGATCCGTTCCCTCCCAGCGCCAGGCCATGGCCTGCAGCCGGGCGCCTCCCTGGCTGAGGCTGAGCTGGAGATGGCCCCCCCGGAGGATCTTCTGCTGCTCCACCCGACACCCCACACTCCAGAAGAGGGGGATGGGATGGGCCACGCCAAACGGTCCCATGCGCTGCAGCGATTGCCAGAGCTCCCGATCGATCCGCTCCAGCCGGAGATGGGCTTCGGGCTCCACCATCAATCCGTTCGGATCGTTCTGCAGCCAGGCGTCCGCCAGGTCTTCCAGACGTTCCTGCAACCGACCCAGCTGGGCCGCCTCCACGGTGAATCCGCCAGCGGCCGCGTGGCCCCCAAAGCGCTCCAACAACGGCGCGCAGGCGCTGAGGGCCTGGTCCACCGCAAATCCCCGCGGGGCCCGCACCGAAGCCCGCAGCCGTCCGTTCCCCTCCCCCCCCAGCAGGGCCACCGGCCGGCCTAAACGCTCCACCAGCCGCGCCGCCACGATCCCGATCACGCCATGGTGCCAGTGGGGTTGGGCCAGCAGCACAAAGGAGGGGCAACGGGGGCCATCGGCTTCCAGCAGGGCCAACGCCTCGGCTTCCAGCGCCTGACAGAGCTCCCGCCGCTCCCGATTGAGGGCATCACAGCGCCGAGCCAGCTCCATGGCCCGGTCCCGATCCATGGTGGTGAGCAGCTCCACCACCAGCAGGGGATCGCCAAGCCGTCCCACCGCGTTGATCCGGGGAGCCAGCTGAAACCCCACCGCTTCCGCGTCGATGGGGGTGTCCTGGAGCCCCGAAAGCTGCATCAGGGCCCGCAGACCCGCCAATCGGGTTGCAGCCAGCCGCGGCAACCCCTGGCGCAGCCAGCGGCGGTTGACCCCCTGGAGGGGCGCCATATCGGCGATGGTGCCGATGCAGAACAGCTCCATCGCCATCTCCAGGCCCTCCCGACTGCCCAACCGTTGGGCCAGCGCTCGGGCCAGGACATAGGCCAAACCCACCCCAGCCAATCCCCTGTAGGGGGAGTTGGGCGGGGTGACGGCTGGATGGAGCAGGGCCAGGCAGGGGGGCAACACCTCCGGGAGGGTGTGGTGATCCGTGAGGATCACATCCAGGCCCAGGGCTGCAGCCCGCTCCAGGGCCTCCCGTGCGCTCACCCCGTTATCCACCGTGATCAGGAGGCTGACGCCCTCGGCCGCCAGGCGCTCCACCATCGCCCGATTCAACCCATAGCCCTCCTCCTGGCGGCTGGGGATCGCGGGCTGGGGACAGCCCCCCAGGCGCTGGAGCAGGCCGGTGAGCAGGGCGGTGCTGGTCATGCCATCCGCGTCGTAATCCCCACAGATCGCCACGGCTTCCCCCTGCTTGGCCGCGGCAGCCAGGCGGGTCACCGCCTTCTCGAGATCAGGAAAGTGAAGCGCCGCTTCGGGGGGTTCCGGCGGATCGAGCAGGGCAGCGATGGTTGGCCCATCCCCCAGGCCCCGTCGGGCCAGCACGGCCCACAATTCCACCGGCAGGCCATGGCTGTCGGCCCCGTCCTCAGGGATCGGAAGAGGGGAGGGCAACCTCCAGGCAGAGACCGGCACAGGGGCGCGAGGTTCAACAGATCAGCGCATTGTGAAGGGGCCTGGACCCGTGCGCATCCCCCACGGGACGGGAGACTGGGGGACGCTGTTGAGACCCCTGGAGCAACACCCGTGGGATGGAAGGCACTGCTCTGGGATGTGGATGGCACCCTTGCGGACACGGAGCTCCATGGCCACCGCCGGGCCTTCAACCAGGCCTTCCAGGCCGCAGGCCTGCCCTGGCACTGGGATGAAGCCACCTATCGGGGGCTGTTGGCGATCAGCGGGGGACGGGAGCGCATCCGCCACTTTCTCCAACAGCAGCAGGAGAGCCCCGTCTCGGCCCGCCTGGTGGAGTCGCTGATGGAGGCCAAGCAGGGGGCCTATGCCTCCCTGGCCCGCAGCGGCCAACTGCCCCTGTGTCCCGGGGTGAAGCGCCTGGTGGGCGAAGTGGCCCGGCAAGGCCTTCCCCAGGCCCTGGTCACCACCAGTTCCCGCTCCGCCGTGGCGGCCCTGCTGGAAGGGCACGGGCCGGAGCTGGCGGAGGCCTTTGCCTTCTGGATCTGCGGCGAAGATGTGCAGGCCAAAAAACCAAGCCCGGAGGGCTATCAACGGGCCTTGCACACCCTCAAGCTCGCCAGCGGGGAGGTGCTGGCCCTGGAGGATTCCCCCCAGGGCCTGGCCGCGGCCCAGGGGGCGGCCCTGCCCTGCCTGCTCACCCTGGGCGATGGGGCGATGGCCGCCGGGCATGGGGGCGGGTCTCAGGCCTCACCCTGGTGGCAGGAGGCCAGGGCGGTCGTGGACCACCTGGGTGAGGAGCACAAACCCACCACGGTGCTGCGGGGTCCCTCTTGTCAGAAGGGGCGGATCACGCTCTCCTGGTTGCAGCGTTTGGTGGAGGGGGAATGGGCCGATCTCCGCTGACCCGCCCTTCGGCGCTCGACGGCCGACCCAGGCACCAGACGCGGCTGCAACAGGTGTTTGATCAAGCGGGACGGAGTGTTCGCGCCCAGATCGGCAGCCGTTGGGCCACAGCCAGCACGGCCTTGTTGGCCCTTCTCGGTGGCATCTTCCTGGGCGAAAACCTCTCGGCCCTTCTCCTGTGGAAACTCACGGGAGGCCGGCCGATCCTGGTGTTGGGGATGGTGGTGCTCTATGAGGTGCTGGTGAGGCTTCGCACCCGTGCCGTGAAGGATGTGCCCCCCCTCGGCTGGGTGGTGATCGACAACCTGAGAATCGGGCTGGTGTTCGCTCTGGTGCTGGAAGCCTTCAAGCTGGGAAGCTAGGGGTCAAGCCCGGGGGCGGATCAGGCCTCGTCGTCCTCGGAGGCGTCAACGGGATATTCAAACCCCCGTGCGCGGCCGCTGAGCACAGCCTTGCCGATGGAGAGAGCTTTCAGGGCCGCGTCTCCCGCCTTGGCCTTCCAGCGGGCATGGCGCTGATTGCGCTTGCCCTTGGAGGTTTTCTTCTTGGGAACGGCCATGACCCTACCTGCTTTGCCAAAGGTTGATCTTCCTTGGTCAGGCGACCTTCCGTCAAATCGCTAGCATCCATCGACAGGAATTCCGCAGTGGATCGTTCGCCACCCCCCCTCCGAGCCCTCCTCCCCGCGCCGTGGCTCCTGGCGAGCGCTGCTGCCAATCCAGCCTCTGCGCCAGCTGGCTCACCGGACGCGACTGCCGCTCCAGGAGCATCACGGCCAGGGAAAGAACCCGCTGGGGCCAGCGGGACGGCCACCCCCAATAAACTCGACACCCCCGGCTCCCCCCAGGGCTTTTCCCTGGGCGGTTCTCGGCAGGCGCCGCCCTCCTACAGCCAGCTCCTCAATGACATGAAGGGGGGTGCCGTCAAGGAGATCCTCCTCTCCCCCCGCCAACGGGTCGCCACGGTCACCTACGGCGACGGCCGCACGGCCAATGTGGCCCTGTTCAACGACAACCAGGTGCTGCTGCGGGTGGCCGAGCAGAGCCGCATCCCCTTGTCCGTCAGGGATGAACGTCAGGAAGAAGCCATGGCCGGCCTTCTGGGAAACCTGCTTCTGGCCGCCCTGCTCCTTGGTGCCCTGGCCCTGCTGATCCGGCGCTCCAGCCAGGTGGCCAACAAAACCCTCGGTTTTGGTCGCAGCCAGCCCCGGGTTCAGCCGGAAGGGGCCGTGCCGGTGCGTTTTGAGGATGTGGCGGGGATTGCGGAGGCCAAGGAGGAACTGCAGGAGGTGGTCACCTTCCTGAAATCCCCTGAACGGTTCACCTCCATCGGCGCCAAGATTCCCAAAGGGGTGTTGCTGGTAGGGCCGCCAGGAACGGGCAAAACCCTTCTGGCCCGTGCCATCGCCGGTGAAGCGGGGGTGCCCTTCTTCTCCATGGCCGCATCGGAATTCGTGGAGTTGTTCGTGGGGGTGGGGGCCAGCAGGGTGCGCGATCTCTTCCGCCAGGCCAAGACCAAGGCGCCCTGCATCATTTTCATCGACGAGATCGATGCGGTGGGGCGTCAGCGGGGGGCGGGAATCGGAGGCGGCAACGATGAGCGGGAGCAGACCCTCAACCAGCTCCTGACGGAGATGGATGGCTTTGAAGACAATTCCGGAGTGATTCTGCTGGCGGCCACCAATCGCCCTGATGTATTGGATACGGCCCTGATGCGTCCCGGACGGTTCGACCGCCGCATCACGGTGGATCTCCCCGATCGCAAGGGTCGGGAGGCGATCCTGGCGGTGCACGCCCGAACCCGCCCCCTCGATGAAACGGTGTCGCTCTCCGATTGGGCGGCCCGCACCCCCGGCTTCTCCGGCGCCGACCTCTCCAACCTGCTCAATGAGGCGGCCATCCTCACCGCCCGCCGGGAGGCCACCCAGATTGATGATCGGGCCATCAGTGATGCCCTGGAGCGCATCACCATGGGCCTCACCGCGGCCCCGCTCCAGGACAGCGCCAAAAAGCGGCTGATCGCTTACCACGAGGTGGGCCATGCCCTTCTCACCTGCCTGGTGCCCCATGCGGACCGGCTGGACAAGGTGACCCTCCTGCCCAGGGCAGGGGGTGTGGGCGGCTTTGCCCGCACCGTTCCAGATGAGGACATTCTGGATTCCGGGCTGATCAGCCGGGCCTACCTTCTGGCCCGCTTGGTGGTGGTGCTGGGAGGCCGGGCCGCAGAGTTGGTGGTGTTCGGCCCCAGTGAGGTCACCCAGGGGGCGTCCAGCGATCTGCAGATGGTGAGCCGGATCTGCCGCGAGATGGTCACCCGTTACGGCTTCTCCAGCCTGGGCCCCGTTGCGCTGGAGGGAGATGGGGCCGAGGTTTTTCTGGGTCGGGACTGGATCCGGGCGGAACCGCACTACTCCCAGGACACGGGCAATCGCATCGACAGGCTGGTGAGAACCCTGGCCAAACAATCCCTCGATACGGCCGTCTCCCTTCTGGAGCCCCGCCGGGAGTTGATGGATCGGCTCGTGGAGCGCCTGATCAACGAGGAAACCATTGATGGCGACAGCTTCCGCCAGGAGGTGGAGGCCTGGCAGACGCAACACCCCGACGTGCCCTCCCCGAGTGGTCCGCTTCTCCGGAGCTCAACCGGCGAGGCTTCCATCCTGACCCGCTAATCCACCGGCAAAGCGGATATCCAGGCTGCGCAGATAGGTGTGAAGCCCCGCATCCTGAATGGGCAGCAGGCGTGCGGGCTGACCGCTGGGGTTCACATGGGAATGCCAGTAGCCCGGAGGCGTGAGGAACACGCCTCCGGATTCCCAGTCGATGCGCTTCGGCCGCAGGATCCTGCCCTCCCCATCCAGCTCCGTCCCCACCAGGGTGTGGCACCCGGGGGCGGCTTCCAAGATGAGATCGATGGCCACCGATTGGTGGCGATGGGGCGCCTGAACCGCCCCCCCGGGCACCACTCCCACCATGGCCCAGAGGGTGTGGCTCACGGTTCGGGTGGCCGGCATGGCCTCGTGGGCCAGCAACACGCTCAGGCGATTGCTGCGCGCAGCGGTGGGGTCAGCCATCAGGCGGTTCAGCTCCGCATCCAGGCGCTCCCGGCTGAAGAAGCACGGGGAGAAGCGAGCGGCCGCGGGGCCAACCCCCAGATAGCGGAGCAAGGGGGCATCGTGCACCCAGTAGAGCAGGCTGGCCTCCCGGGCGCACAACTCAGGTGCAACGCCATGGGGAAGCACGAACAGATCCCCTTGCGACCACTCCAGGGGGTGGGCCCATGGCTCCGAAGCCCCCGGGAGGGAAAGCTCACCGGCCCCCTGCAACACATAGAAGAGGGAGCTGGTGGCCGCCGCCTGGGGGGAGAGGGGGTGGCCGGGATGGAGGAGAACGTAGTGGGCGGCGAGGGCCGGGCTGGTGGCCGGGCCTTCACAACCGAGAGGGCCGCTCAGATCCAGGGGCTGGATGGAGGAGAGGCCGGACTCCAGGGCCGGCGGACGCCACTGATGCAGGGGGATGGGCTCGGTGAGACCGGGACGGATCGGATTGGCTGCCTGCCGGTAGTCGTAGATCCGTGCTGGGGCTTCCCAGCTCTGGGGCACGGAGGAAGAAAGGGTCACGGGCCCTGATCGGACGTGAATCGACGCTAGGAGGCCCCTGGATCAGCCGCCGGCCACGGCGGGAACGATGCTCACTTCATCGCCTGGGTTGAGGCTGGTGGTTTCATTCTCCAGAAAGCGAATGTCCTCGCTGTTCACATAGAAATTCAGGAAGCGGCGGATCTTGCCGTTCTCATCACACAACCGGGTGCGAATCCCTGGGAAGGTGGTGTCCATCGCCTCGATCAATTCGGCCACACTGTTGGCCTCCAGGCTCACGCTGGCCTGATCCGCGGTGTATTTCTGCAGAGGGGTGGGAATCAGAACTTGAACAGCCATTGGAGTTGGAAGATCAGCGAAGGGAGGAGGGGGTCCGATGGGCCTGGGCCTGGTCCCAGGCGGTGCGGAAACTGGCGAGTTGGGGCTCAATGGTGAAGGGCTCACCGATGGAGGAGGCAATGGCCTCCGTGGTTTTGAGACCGTTACCCGTGATGTAGGCCACGGTGGTTTCGGAAGGATCAATGCGACCCTGCTCCACCAATTTTTTCAACACGGCAATGGTGGTTCCACCCGCCGTTTCCGTGAACACCCCCTCCGTTTCCGCCAGCAACTTGATGCCCTCGATGATCTCCTCATCGGAGACGGCAGCGATGCTCCCACCGGTGCGATTCGCGATATCGATGGCGTAGGGGCCATCCGCCGGATTGCCGATGGCGATCGATTTGGCGATGGTGTGGGGTTTGACGGGCTTGATGAAATCCCGCCCCTCCTGGAAGGCCTGGGCGATGGGCGAACACCCTTCCGCCTGGGCCCCGCTGAAACGCACGCGCTTCTCGTCCACCAGGCCCACCTGAACGAATTCCTGGAAGCCTTTGCAGATCTTGGTGAAGAGAGAACCGGAAGCCAAGGGGGCAACGATGTGATCGGGGAGCTGCCAACCCAGCTGCTCAATCACCTCATAGGCCAGGGTTTTCGACCCTTCGGAGTAGTAGGGACGAAGGTTGATGTTGACAAATCCCCAGCCGTAGGTGTTTGCGACCTCAGAGCAGAGGCGATTCACCTGGTCGTAATTCCCCTTCACCGCCATCAGGGTGGGGTTGTACACCAGGGTGCCGAGGATCTTGCCGGATTCCAGATCCGAGGGAATGAACACGCAGCACTCCAGGCCGGCGTGGGCAGCAATGGCTGCCGTGGAGTTGGCGAGATTGCCCGTGCTGGCACAACTCACGGTGGTGAAACCCAGCTCCTTCGCACGGCTGAGGGCGACGGACACCACCCGGTCCTTGAAGGACAGGGTGGGCATGTTGACGCCGTCATTCTTGATGTAAAGGCTCTTGAGCCCGAGGCGCTTGGCCAGGTTGTCGGCCTTCAGCAACGGGGTGAAGCCGGTGCCCACATCAATGGGATCGCCGGCGATGGGCAGAAACTCCCGGTAGCGCCAAATCGAGGCGGGGCCGGCCTCAATGGTGGCGCGGCTGACGCGGCTCTTGATGGCCTCGTAGTCGTAGACCACCTCCAGGGGGCCGAAGCAGACGTCCTCGCAGACGTGGCGGGCACCGGCTTCGTAGGGCTGGCCGCACTCCTTGCAGCGCAGACCCGTGAAGGTGGGCCCGGCGGTGGAGCGGGAGAGGGTCGCCGTCACGATCGCACCCAGGACAGTCGCAG
>JAYKJF010000127.1:0-14807 GCA_035285785.1 Cyanobacteriota bacterium | reverse complement strand
CCTGGGTCATGGCGTCCAGGTCGTAGAAATTCACCGGCAGGCCCGCCAGGGCCGTTCCCAGGGAGCGGGTTTCAATCTCCTCAAAGGTGCGGGTGAGGATCTCGGCGGTGGGTGTCAGGCCCTGGCTCGGTTTTTCCTGGCTGATGGCAAAGATCTTCTGTTCCGCTTCATCGAGCACCTGCTCCATGGGCTTGCTCTGATCGAAGCCCAGCTGGATCACCTCGTTGCCCGAGCGGATCAACCGACGGCGCAGGTATTTGTCCATCACCAGGCGGGCCACCTGATCGATCGAGGCGGTGGAGAGGGTGCGATCCACCAGCTCCATCAGCCGGGCCGAGCCACCCACCTTCTCCAGCTGGCCCGTGTCCGCCAGCCAGGCGGCCATGGCGGTGAGATCCGTGGGCTTGCCCTGGCTGTGGAGCATCAGGGCCGTGCGGTAGATCTCCCGATGCGCACCCAGATAGAACGCTTCGGGTTGCAGCACATCCGCCACCCGGCCGATGGCATCCGGATCCAGCAGGATGCCCCCCAGCACCGCTTCCTCCGCCTCCAGGTTCTGGGGCGGAACGGATTCCGGCAGGGCCTCGAAGTCGCCGCTTCTGGCGCCCCCAGGCTCCCGGGGGGCGCCACTCCGCCGCGGCCCCCCCTCTCCAGGCGCGGGCGCAGGGGTCAGGGGCACACTCACCATCGCTTCACTCCAGGGGGCCGGGGCCAACGGGGGGACCCATCATCCCCTGGAAGAGCAAGATCGTCCGGAGCCAGGCGCCAGCCTGTGCTGGGTCCCTGATTGGAGCAGGCATCGGAAAACCACGGGATACTGCTGGCTGTGGTGAAGGAGGTGGGGATTCCGTGCAACACCTTCAGCAGCATTCCCTGGGCTTCTGGGGGCTGAGTTTTTTCGCCATCATCCTGGCCCGCTACGTTGTGCTCGCGGGGCTGGCCCACTGGTGGCTCTATCGGCAGGGGCCCGAGCAGCCATCGGCGCGCTCCATGTGGAGCGACATTCGCCTCTCGGTCCACTCCGCCGTGGTGTTCGCCCTGGCGGGAGCCGCAGGTGTGCACCTCCACAACCTGGGCCTCACCCGGCTGTACACCCGGCCTGAGACGTTCGGCTGGTGGTATCTGGGGGCCAGTTATCTGTTGGTGCTGATCCTGCAGGACGCCTTCTTCTACGGCTGCCATCGCCTCAGCCATCACCCGGCGTTGTTTTCCTGGATGCACAGGGGGCACCACCGCTCGCGCCAGCCCACCCCCTGGACCTCCTTTGCCTTCGATTCGCCCGAAGCCCTCCTGCAGGCGCTGTTCCTCTTGCTGGTGGTGATGGTGCTGCCGATGCACCCGATCACCCTGCTGGCCGTGTTCAGCACGATGACGGTCTGGGCGATCGTGAATCACCTGGGGCTGGACCATCTGCCGGGGTGTTTTCCCCATCACTGGCTGGGCCACTGGCTGATCGGGCCGGCCCACCACTCCATTCACCACCGCCGCAGCGATCGCCACTTCGGCCTCTACTTCACCTTCTGGGATCGGTGGCTGGCGACCGAAGACCCCCGCTATGCGAGCAAACTGAGACCGAGCACCGACTGACCATCCGCCTAGCCTCAGGCCATGGGTTCCGCCATCCCCCCCGCTGCCGCCACCGCCACCGAAACCTTCGAGCTGATCGTGGTGGGCGGAGGCCATGCGGGCTGCGAAGCCGCCCTGGCGGCCGCCCGCCTGGGGATCCAGACGGCCCTGTTCACCCTCAACCTGGATCGGATCGCCTGGCAGCCCTGCAATCCGGCGGTGGGGGGGCCAGCCAAGAGCCAGCTGGTGCATGAGGTGGATGCCCTCGGAGGGGTGATCGGCAGGCTCGCCGATGCCACGGCCCTGCAGAAGCGGGTGCTCAACGCCAGCCGGGGGCCGGCGGTGTGGGCCCTGCGCGCCCAGACCGACAAACGGCTCTATGCCCGCCAGATGCTGCAGCTGCTGCAGCACACCCCCAACCTGGCCCTGCGGGAGGCCATGGTGACCGGCCTGGTGATCGATGGGGAAGCCGACGGCGGAGGCGACCATTGGCAGCCCGCCCACGGCCCGGCGGCCCGGATCACCGGGGTGCGCACCTACTTCGGAAGTGTGTATCAAGCCCAGGCCGTGATCCTCACCACCGGCACCTTCCTCGGGGGCCGGATCTGGGTGGGCCACCAATCGATGGCGGCGGGGCGGGCCGGCGAACAGGCCGCGGAGGGGCTCACCGAGGCCCTGCAGGCCCTCGGCTTTGCCACCGACCGCCTCAAGACGGGCACCCCGGCCCGGGTGGATCGGCGCAGCGTGGCCCTCGACCGGCTCGAGGAGCAGCCCAGCGATGCCCACGACCGCTTCTTCTCCTTCGATCCGGCCGCCTGGGTGAGCGGGGAGCCCATGAGCTGCCACATCACCCGCACCACCGCCGCCACCCACCAGCTCATCCGCGACCATCTCCACCTCACGCCGATCTACGGCGGGGTGATCGACAGCAAGGGCCCCCGCTACTGCCCCTCGATTGAAGACAAGATCGTGCGCTTCGCCGACAAGGACAGCCACCAGATCTTCTTGGAGCCCGAAGGCCGCGACACCCCCGAGCTTTATGTGCAGGGCTTCTCCACGGGGCTGCCGGAGGCCCTGCAGCTGGAGCTGCTGCGCACCCTGCCGGGGCTGGAGCAGTGCGTGATGCTGCGGCCCGCCTACGCCGTCGACTACGACGTGCTGCCCGCCACCCAGCTGCTCCCCACCCTGGAAACCAAACGGGTGGCGGGCCTCTTCAGCGCCGGCCAGCTGAATGGCACCACGGGCTACGAGGAGGCCGCGGCCCAGGGGATGGTGGCGGGGGTCAACGCGGCCCGACGCCTGCGGGGGCAGGATCCGGTGGTGTTTCCACGGGAGGGGAGCTACATCGGCACCTTGGTGGACGACCTGGTGAGCAAGGACCTGAAGGAGCCCTACCGGGTGCTCACCAGTCGGAGCGAATACCGGCTGGTGCTCCGGGGCGACAATGCGGACCGCCGCCTGACGCCCCTCGGACGGGAGCTGGGCCTGATCGATGACCGGCGCTGGCAGATCTACAGCGCCAAGCAGGAGGCGATCGCGGCGGAGAAGCGCCGGTTGCAGACCGTGCGCCTCAAGGCCAGCGATCCCCTCGCGGATGGGGTGGCGCAGGAGACGGGAGCACCGATCAAAGGCTCGATCACCCTGGCGGAGTTGCTGCGGCGCCCGGGATTCCACAGCCGGGATCTCCTGCGCCATGGCCTGGCCGATCCTTCCCTGCCCCGGGAGGTGCATGAGGGGGCGGAGATCGACCTGAAATACAGCGGCTACCTGGCCCGCCAGCAGCAGCAGATCACCCAGGTGCAACGCCAGGCCAACCGGGCCCTGCCAGCGGAGATCAACTACGACACGATCACCACCCTGTCGGCGGAAGCCCGGGAGAAACTGGCCCTGATCCGCCCGGGCACCCTGGGCCAGGCCAGCCGGGTGCCCGGGGTGAGCCCAGCGGACATCACGGCCCTGCTGCTGTGGCTGGAACTGCAAAGGCGCCGCGCCGAGGGGCCGTCCCCCCGGCAGCCGGAAAACCCGGGTAAGGTATCGGCTCTTCAAGGCTGAGCGTCCCTTGCGCCCATCGCGCCCGACGAGAGGTCTGCCCACCTCCCGCGCCTATTGGGAGCTGAAGGCGGATCAGATGATGAACCGGGTCTTCTCCCCGGAGACTCCCATCGATCTGGAGCCCCTCGCCCCCCACCGGCCGGTGTCGCCCCAGGGGCCCCGGGTGCCGCATAGCGGACAACCCACCCCCCCGGCGCCGGGACAGAAGGGCCAGGACCCCTCCTCGGTCACCGTTCTCCTGCTCGCCGCCCTCGGAGGACTGGGGCTGGTGGGATCCCTCAGCGCGGTGCTGCTGGTGCAGCAGTGGGCCGGTCTGCAGAAGTCGCTCAGCCAGGAGCGGAGCCTCCTGCTGGTGGAGCGCCTGCGGGCCCTGGGGCCAGCCACCAGCGCCAACGCCCCCACCGCGGCCCCCGCCACACCCCCCGCCCCGGTTCTGGTTCCCCCCCTCTCCGTGGGTGCCGAGCTGCCGCCGCCGCCACCGGAGGAGGCCTGGATGGAACAGCTGCCCCACCTGCCCGTGTCTCGAGGGTTCGGGGGCGAAGCCCCCGCAGCTGCAGCCCGCGCCCCCGGAAAGCCTCCCAAACCCCTGGAGCGGTTCAGCGGCCCCCTGCCCCAGCTGGTGGGCCTGGTGGGCGCGCCGGGCCAGGCGGGCTCAGCGATTTTCCAGGTGGGCGACACCTCCACCAACGTCAACGTGGGCGAGCCCATCGGCAGCAGCGGCTGGAGGCTGCGGGCGGCGGATGGGGAAAGCGCCCTGATCGAGCGGGGCGCTGACGTGCGCCGAATCGCCATCGTGGCGGGAGGTTGAGCGATGCCGACCCGAATCACCAGCGCAACCACCGGTCTGCAGAGCCTTCTCCCCTCTCCCCATCCCATCTGGCAGGCGCCCCTGACGGAGGTGGTGGACGGCCGGGCGGGGGCCAATCTCAGCGGCGCCTGGAAGCTCATGCTCCTCGGCGATGGCAGCCCCACCCGCCACCTGCAGCTGCTCACGGGATGCCCCCTCACCATTGCCCTGATCGCCATGGAGCCGGAAGGGCATGGCCCCCCTGGGCCGGGATTGCCTCCGGAGGTGGCTGAGCTCGATCCCCCCCTGCTGCGGCGCCAGGTATGGCTCAACTGCGGCGGCGAGAGTCTGGGCTGGGCCGAAAGCTGGTGGAACAAGGAGCAGGCGGAGGCCTGCCTGCAAAACCGTCGCCAGCCCATCTGGAGCAGCCTGACCGAGGGCCGCACCGAATTGTTCCGGGAGGTGGATGGCCTGGCCTTGGTGGAGGCGGACTGGCTGGAGGAGCGCTTTGGCCGTCCCGGGCCCTATTGGAGCCGCCACTATCGCTTCTTCCGCCAGGGACGGGAGCTGACCGTGATCCGGGAGGTGTTTTCCCCCGCCCTGGAACGCTGGCTGGGACCGGCAACCCTGGGCCAAATCTGAAGATTTCCGGAAATCGGTCACATCTCCACACAAAGGCGGGTTGACGAATTGACGTTTCCCGTGCTGCGGCAAACATGGGTGCACGTTACGGTCGCCTGGCGACCTCCCTCGCCCATGTCCCCTCCACGCTCAGCTCCCGAATGGCTGACCCTGACGGAGATCGGCCGTGTTTACGGCATCTCCGCCGTGCACACCGGCAAGCTCCTGCAATCGGCCGGCCTGCGCCAGCGCGATGGACGCCCCAGCCCGGAAGCCCTCCGTTCCGGCCTGGCCCACCGCCGCCACGGCAGCCCCTCCGGACCCACCCTCTGGAACCGGGAGGCCTGTGCCCCCCATCTGGAACAGCAAGGACTGCAGCCCCGGGGCCAGCGCCAGCTTGTGGATCTCTGGGCCGACCTGCTCAGTGCCCTCCAGCAGGGAGCAGCCGCCGTGGCGATCTCACCGGACGACATGGCCGAAGAGATGCCCGCCGACCTGGTGGCTCCAGTGAACCTCAGGCTGAAGGAGCAGGGATGCGCGTTTCAGGTGCGCAAAAAAAGGGTGCTCAAGCGGAAGGCCCATGGGCCTTCTGGCCAGCCTTCTCCAGCATCTGACGCAGCCGGTTCTCATCGGCGTGGCTGAGGTTGGTGCGCAGCAGGCGGGCATGGGGCGCATGGGACTGGAGCCGCTCGATCACCCGATCGGGGGCGGATTCCCGGAGCAGCACACAGAGGGCCGCATCCCCGGACGCCAGGCTCTCCCCCACCTCCCGCAGGAAGCCGTCGTTGATGCCCAGATCGGCCAGGGCTCCTGAGGCGGCTCCCACCCCAGCTCCCACCGCCGCACCCAGTAGGGGGTTCATGAACAGCAGCCCCACCAGCACCCCCCAGAACCCCCCACTGGCCGCACCGGCAACGGGAAGATTGATGGCCTGATGCAGATGAACGTGGCCCTGGGGATCCCGCTCCACCACCACCGCATCCTCCAGGGAGAGCAGCTGCTCCTTCTGCATGTCCACCAGGGTGCGACGAACCTCTTCGGCTTCGCTGACGGTTGGAAACCCAACCACGACAAGGCTGCTCATAGGGAGAGGGGGTGCGAGTGCGGAGACGGAACGGTCCTGCCCCTCTGAAATGTAGACACAGGAAGGGGTGGCGTTCGCCCTAGCGGCGACGGGTGGAACGGGGCAGGGGGCGGCCGGGAGGAACCACGGGCGCGGGGTCGGCCAGGGGATTGACGGGCCGGGCGGGGGCAGGCTCTTCCCGCCGCCAGCGGGGCACACTGAAACTCTCCTCCTCCGGCCAGTCCTGGCTTTGGCGGGGGGCCTCGGCGGGCTGGGCCCGGTTGGCGTCTCCGTCGGGGCGGCGGCCCCGACGGGAGATGGCCTCCAGGGGCTGCCGGGTGGACCGTGCCGCAGCCGGGCGTTGGGCAGCGGGGCGTGGCTCAGCCTCCTGCCAGGGTTCCCGCCAGTCGTCCCGATCATCGAGAAGCCAGTCCAGACGGCCCTCCACCCAGCGGCCCAGGCCATCAAACCCGGGGCGGCCCCCAGGCCCGGAACGCTCTCCTCCCCGAGCCGACGGTCGGCTCCCCGGACGGGTGCCCGAAACTCCATCGACCAGCTCCCTGCCCCGGCTCACCCAGGTGTCCAACCGGTCTTCCAGACCTCTCCTGCTGGAGCGCAGGTCTGGCCGCGCATCATCCGCCCAATCCATCGGGGAACTTTAGCGAGGACGATGCCGCAACCACCGCTCCCGGGCCAGGCCCAGCAGGGCGATGGAACAACCGCCCCACTCCAGGGCCCAGAGAAAGGTGGCCATTCCGCCCTCGCATCAGGCGGACCCTAGGGGGTCGCCCCCCCTCCCGCCGCACCAGCCTCCGCAAACACCAGCAGACAGGAGGCATCCCACCGGCCCCCATGGAACCGTTCACAGCAGTGGCGGCAGGCCAGCCCTTGGCGACGGCGGCGATAGGGAAAGCTCAGGCCGCACCGGGGGCAGGTGGCCAACCAGCGGGCCGGCTGCACGGGCACGGGATAGCGGTGGCGCACGCTCACCTCAAAGCCGGGGCGGCGGGCATTGATCAGGGCCATGCGCGCCCGGAAGTGGGGCCCATGGGCCTCCCGCACCTCCAGCACCCGGTCGACCCAGGCGTGGATCATCTCGTGGCAGAGGGTGCTGAGGGTGGCCGTGCGGGGCAGGGGCTCCAGCAGAGGGCGCGACAGAAGAATCTCGCAGCGGGCCTCCGGGCCGTGCCAGCGGCGATAGAGGCCGGCGGTGCGGGTCAGACGGCCATCGCTCCAGCGGAGGGTCACCAGGGGCCTGCCCTCCCGGGCCAGGGTGCCCTCGAAGTGCTCACGGTTGAGCTGGTGAAAGAGGGGGAGAAGCGGTTCGAGGGGCAACGGCCAGCAACAGGGCGCGACCCCGGCGGGATGGCGGGCCCAGTCTGCCGGGATTTCCCCGGGGCGCGCCATCTTCGGGCAGACTCAGGCGCTGTTCATCTTGCGTGGATCCATGGATTGGGAACTGGCCCGGGGCATCGGCAGCAAAGCTCTGCTCGCCGGCGCCGGGGCCCTGCTGCTCTTCTGGACGATCTCCGCGGTGAAGCTGGTGCTCAGCGCCCGGGGCATCAATCCGTTGATCAAGCAGTTCTTCACCCAGGTGGCCTCCGGCCAGGTGGATGGGGCCTACCTGCTCACCACCAAGAACTACCGCTCCCATGTGAACCGGCAGCAGTTCATCCGCTTTCTGGCTGGGCTGCAGCTGAACAAATACCGCAACCTCCGCTCCGGCCGCCCCCGCCTGCAGGATGAACAGGTGATCCTGACGGTGAAGCTCAAATCCGACGACAAGGAGGAGCTGCCCCTGGATTTCACCTTCGTGAAGGTGGATGAGGCCTGGCGGGTCGACCGCATCCAGAAAGCCACCGCCGGCTGACGGGTCTGTGCAGCCCACCCCAGACCAGCGGCGGCGTGCCGAGGAACTCCGGGAGCTGCTCAACCGGGCGGCCCATGCCTACTACGTGCTGGATACCCCCTTCATGGAAGATCCGGTCTACGACAGGCTCTACCGGGAGCTGGTGGAGCTGGAGCAGGCCCATCCTGACCTGCAGACCGCGGACAGCCCCAGCCGGCGGGTGGGTGGGCCGCCGGCGGAGAGCTTCCCCACCGTGGAGCACCGCATCCCCCTGCAGAGCCTCGACAACGCGTTTTCCATCGAAGAGCTGGAGAAGTGGTACGCCCGGCTGCTGCGGGAGCTGGATCGGCTGCCACCGGCCGGCGCCCCCCTGCCGGCCCTGGCGATGGTGGGCGAACTGAAGATCGATGGCAACGCCCTGGCCCTGAGCTATGCCCACGGGGTGCTGGTGCGGGCCGCCACCCGGGGCGACGGGGAGCGGGGGGAGGAGATCACCGCCAACGTGCGCACCATCCAGAGCGTGCCCCTGCGGCTGACTCTGGAGGCGCCACCACCCTGGCTGGAGGTGCGGGGTGAGGCCCTGATCAGCACCACCACGTTCGCGGCCATCAATGGGGAGCGGCAGGCCCGGGGCGAAGCCCTGTTCGCCAACCCCCGCAACGCCTGCGCCGGCACCCTGCGGCAGCTCGACCCGAAGGTGGTGGCCGCCCGCCGGCTCGATTTCTTCGCTTACACCCTCCACCTGCCCGAGGGCCAGCCCGGGGCCCCGGGAAGCCAGTGGGAGGCCTTGCAATGGCTCCAGAAGGCGGGCTTCCGGGTGAATCCCCACTGTGAGCGGTGCCCCGATCTGGCGGCTGTGGAAGCCTTCTTCCTGAAGTGGGACACGGCCCGCCGCTCCCTCGACTACGCCACCGACGGCGTGGTGGTGAAGCTGGACGACCTGCGGCTCCAGGCCGATGCGGGCTTCACCCAGAAGGCTCCCCGCTGGGCGATCGCGCTGAAATATGCCGCCGAGGAAGCCCCCAGCCGACTGCTGCGCCTCGTGGCCCAGGTGGGCCGCACCGGCAAGGTCACCCCCGTGGCGGAATTCGAGCCCGTGCCCCTGGCCGGCACCAGCGTGAGCCGCGCCACCCTGCACAACGCCGACCGGCTGCGGGAACTGGAACTCCACAGCGGCGACACGATCGTGGTGCGCAAGGCCGGGGAGATCATCCCTGAGGTGGTGCGGGTGCTGCCCGAGCTGCGTCCCAAGGGGGCCCAACTCCTTTCCCTGCCGAGCCGTTGCCCGGAATGCGGCTCCGAGCTGGTGCGGGAGGAGGGGGAGGCCGACACCCGTTGCGTGAACAGCAGCTGCCCGGCGATTCTGCGGGCCTCCCTGCGCCATTGGGTGAGCAAGGGGGCCATGGATGTGGAGGGGCTGGGCAGCAAGCTGATCGCCCAGCTGGTGGATCGGGGGCTGGTGCGCTCCATCGCCGATCTGTATCGCCTCGATGGGGCCCTGCTGGCCAGCCTGGAGCGGATGGGGGAGAAGTCGGCCACCAACCTGGTGGAGGCCCTGGCCAGCTCCAAGGCCCAACCCTGGCCGCGCCAGCTCTATGGCCTGGGCATCCACCATGTGGGGGAGGTGAATGCCAAGGCCCTGGCCCGGGCCTTTCCCGATGTGGTGGCCCTGCGCCAGGCCGTGGAGGAGGAGCCGGAGCGGATCGCGGCGGTGTATGGGGTGGGGCCCGAAATCACCCAGTCGCTGCAGCAGTGGTGTGCCACCCCGGCCAACAGGACCCTGCTGGAGGAGCTCCAATCCCTGGGCTTTTCCCTGGCCAGCGACGGCAGCGACGCCCCTCGGCCGGAGCAGGCCAGCGGCGCCCCCCTGGCCGGGCAGACCTTTGTGCTGACAGGCACCTTGCCCACCCTGAGCCGGCGCCAGGCCCAGGACCTGATCGAAGCGGCCGGCGGCAAGGTGAGCAGTGCGGTGAGCCGCAAAACCACGTACGTGGTGGCGGGGGACGAGGCCGGCAGCAAGCTGAGCAAGGCCGAGAGCCTGGGGGTGGCGGTGCTGGATGAAGAGGGACTGCGGACGTTGTTGGACGCCCCCTGAGAGGGGCCTCATGATTCCCCGGCCACCGTCCCTTCCCAACAGGGGAATGTGGGTTACCTTCTCAACAAATGGGACACCTGTCCTGTGGTCCCAGCCAGAGGCCCTTGCCGTTGGAGTCGATATTGATCGAAGACATCACCCTCAGTGCAGCCTTGCCCTTGTCCACAGGGTTTGGTCCAGCCGGTTCCACCGCGCCAGAGGTGCCGGTGCCAACAGCGGCGCCTGCCCCTCTGGCCACCCCGGGGGGTGAGCCCGCCCTGCAGCTGCCCGATCCCCTGCGCCATCTGCTGGCCCGGCACCAGATGCTGCTTCCCCTGCTGCGCCAATGGGTGATCGGCAAGGCGGTCGGCGGCGTGCGGCTGAGCGAGGAGGAGCAGCAACAGGCCCAGAAAGCCTGGCTGCAGAAGCAAGGCATCCAGTCGCACGACCAGTTGCAGACCCATCTGGCCCTCCATGGCATGACGGAAGAGGATGCCCGTTGGCAGGCGGAGCTGCCCAACCGCGTTCACCATCACTGTCAGGAGCAATTTCTGCACCGGGCCGAACAACGCTTTCTCGGCCGCAAGCAACAGCTCGACACCGTGATCTACAGCCTGCTGCGGGTCAGCAGTGAACACCTGGCCAACGAGCTCTACCTGCGCATCGCCGAAGGGGAGGCCGACTTCGCGGAGCTGGCCGCCACCTACGCCGAGGGGATGGAGCAGGCCACCCGGGGGGTGGTGGGGCCCGTGCCCCTGGTGCAGGCGCACCCGGTGCTGGCGAATGTGTTGCGCACCAGCCAGCCGGGCGAACTGCGCCCGCCGGTGCAGATCGAGCCCTGGTGGCTGGTGGTGCGGCTGGAATCGCTCCAGCCCGCCAGCTTCGATGAGGCCATGCAGAGCCGCATGACCCATGAACTGTTCGAAGAATGGGTGCAGGAGGAAGTGAAGCTGCTGATCACCGGCCCGTCCCCCTCCCTTCCGTCCTGACAGCCATGACAAGCACGTCCATGCAACGGCGTCAGGCCTGGTTGGACCAGGCCCCCTTCTCCCAGCTCTCCCAAGCGGGGCGAACCAAGCTGGAGGCCGCGGTTCAGGAGCTGCAGTTTGCCGAGGGGCAGGCCATGAGCAGCGAAGGGGCGATCGGCGCCCAGGTTCTGGTGCTCCTCGAAGGGGAGGCCCGCCTCCTGGGGCGCCGGAGCGGACGTCCCTTCACCCTGCAGAAACTGGGGGTGGGGGAGATCGTGGGTCTGGCCTCCCTGCTGCGGGCCGAGGCCTGTGAACAGGTGAATGCGGCCACGGCGGTGCGGGCCGCCGCCATCCCCGATGCCCTGGTGTTGGAGCTGCTGGAGACGGAACCGGCCTTCCGCAGCTGGTGCACGGGCCATCTCTGGCTGGCGGAACTCCACGCCCTGCTGGTCTGCCTGGAAGACCAGAACGCGATGGCGGAGGCCTTTGAACCCAACCGCTGGCGCCAGCGGCTGTTCCAACTGGAGGAGCAGGCCAGGCTGCTGGCGCCCGATCGCCCGATCTGGAGCCACCTGAAGGCGGGCGAAGCCCTGCTGCTGGGCAGCGCGAACGTGCCGGGACTGGCCATTGGCCATCTGTTCCGCCCAGGGGAAGCCCTCCCCCAACCCCTGCCGCCCCTGCCCCTGCGCCTGGTCGCCCTGCCCCTGGATGCAGGAGAAGCCTCTGGCGCAGCCCGGGCAGCCGAACCGGCAGCGGTGGAGTCCTCCGGCCTGGCCAGGGGGATCGACGGCGGTGGCCTGCCCCAGCCCACCAGCCTGGATCTGGGCCAACCCAGCACCCATCGGGGCTTCACCCTGGTGCGGGCCAGCGGGACGGTGGAGGAAACCACCGCCTGCCTGCAGATGCTGGCCAAGCAGTTGAAGCTGCCGTTCCGCCGGGATGCGGTGGAGAAGATCCTCCGGGAAAAGGTGAACCAGGGGCAGCGGCCCAACCTGCAGCTCTGCGGCCAGATCGCCGCCATGCTGGGCCTGATCGTGAGCGGCGCCAAGGTGGGGGCGGAGGCGGCCACCCGCTTGATCACCCCCGCCCTGGTGCCCTGGAAGGATGGCTTCGCCATTCTGGTGAGCAGCAGCGCCAAGGGCTGGACCCTGGCCTCCCCCAAAGATGGCTGGGTGCGGCTGAATCCGGCCCAGATCAAGGCCGCCTATCCGGAGGGATTGGAGCTGCTGCTGCTGGAGCGCAGCACGGCCACCCCGGAGCAGCGCTTCGGGCCGGGCTGGTTCTGGCCGGCCCTGAAGCGCTACCGGGGCATGCTCCTCCAGGTGCTGCTGGCCTCGTTTGTGGTGCAGCTCTTCAGCCTGGCGAATCCCCTGCTGATCCAGGTGATCATCGACAAGGTGATCGCCCAACGCAGCCTCGACACCCTGCAGATTCTGGGGATGGCGCTGGTGGTGGTGACCCTGATGGAAGGGGTGATCGGCTCCCTCCGCACCTTTCTCTTCACCGACACCACCAACCGCATCGACCTGCGCCTGGGTGCGGAGGTGATCGACCACCTGCTGCGGCTGCCCCTCAACTATTTCGACCGGCGGCCCGTCGGGGAGCTCGGCACCCGGATCGCCGAGCTGGAGAAGATCCGCAACTTCCTCACCGGGCAGGCCCTGATGACCGTTTTGGATGCGGCCTTCTCGGTGATTTATATCATCGTGATGGTGATCTACAGCTGGGTGCTCACCCTGATCGCCCTGGCGGTGCTGCCGATCCAGATCGCCATCACCCTGGGGGGAGCGCCCCTGTTCCGCCGCCAGTATCGGCAGGCCGCCGAAGAAAATGCCCGCACCCAGAGCCATCTGGTGGAGGTGATCAGCGGCATCCAGACCGTGAAGGCCCAGAACGTGGAGATGGTGAGCCGCTGGAAATGGCAGGACTTCTACGCGAAGTACATCTCCCGCACCTTCGACAAGACGATCACGGGCACCTTCCTCAACGAAACCAGCCAGGTGCTGCAGAAACTCTCCCAGCTGCTGGTGCTCTGGGTGGGCGCCACCATGGTGCTCAACAGCGAGCTCACCCTGGGCCAGCTGATCGCCTTCCGCATCATCAGCGGCTACGTCACCCAACCCCTGCTCCGGCTCTCCTCCATCTGGCAGAGCATCCAGGAGTTGCGGGTGTCGTTTGAGCGGCTCGCCGATGTGGTGGATACGCCGGAGGAATCCAATGCGGCCGACAAAGCCAACATCCCCCTGCCGGCCATCGAAGGCAAGGTGGTGTTCGAAGACGTGAGCTTCTCCTTCGTGCCGGGGGGGCAGGAAACGCTGAGCGCGATCAACCTGAGCGTGGAGCCGGGAACCTTCGTGGGGGTGGTGGGGCAGAGCGGGAGCGGCAAGAGCACCCTGATGAAGCTCCTGCCCCGCCTCTATGAGCCCACCAGGGGCCGCATCCTTGTCGACCAGTTCGACATCGCCAAGGTGGAGCTCTATTCCCTGCGCCGACAGATCGGCATCGTGCCCCAGGAGCCCCTGCTGTTTTCCGGCACGATCAGCGACAACATCGCCCTCACCAACCCGGATGCCAGCAGCGATGAGATCGTGGCGGCGGCCCGTACGGCAGCGGCCCACGACTTCATCATGGAATTGCCGGCGGGGTACAGCACGCCGGTGGGCGAACGGGGGGCCTCCCTCTCGGGGGGCCAGCGCCAACGGATCGCCATCGCCCGCACCCTGTTGGCCAAACCCCGGCTGATGGTGATGGATGAGGCCACCAGCGCCCTCGACTATGAAGCCGAGCGGCAGGTGTGCGACAACCTGCGGGAGTCCATGAAGCACTGCACGGTGTTTTTCATCACGCACCGTCTGAGCACCATCCGCCGGGCCGACCGGATCGTGATGCTCCACCAGGGCGCCCTGGTGGAATCCGGAACCCATGACGAACTGATGGCCCTGAGGGGTCGCTATTACGCCCTTTACCGCCAGCAGGAGGCCAGCTGATGCTTTCCCCACCGGAATGGCCCCAACCGGCCGCCAACGAAAGTGAAGAAGAGAAGCGCGAGCGGATGTTCGGCATCGGCGAGAGCGAGGAGGTGGTGCTCCAGCAATCGCGGTTCTGGGCCCGCAGCATCACCTGGACCCTGATGGGCGTGACGGGCTTTGCCCTGGCCTGGCTGGCCCTGGCCAAAACGGAAGAGATCGTCACCGCCCCTGGAAAACTGGAACCCCTCGGCGTGGTGAAGGAGATCCGCATGCCCGTGGGCGGCGTGGTGGACGACATCCTGGTGAAGGAGGGGGAGGCGGTGAAGAAGGGCCAGGTGTTGCTCAAGCTCGACACCGAAGCCACCAAGGACCGCCAGCAGAGTTTGCTCAGCAGCATCGCCTACAAAAACCAGCAGCTGGGCCTGAAGGTGGAGGAGCTGCGGCGTTATCTGGATGTGAACGACACGGAGCAGCGCATGCTCGTGCGCAGCCTGGCGCTGGAGCAGGAGGTGCTCGACCGGCTGGAGGTGCTCAACCAGCAGGGGGCGGTGCAGGAGCTCCAGTACCTCACCCAGCGCAACAAGGTGCAGGAGGTGGCCAGCAAACTGGAGGAGGCACGGGTGGAACGGCTGCGCCAGCAGGCGATCCTGGGCCAGGGCATCCGCCAGCTGCAGACGGAGATGGCCGATCTGCGCAGCAAGCTGATCGAGCTCAACGTCAACATCCGCTACCAGGCGCTCACCTCCCCGGTGGATGGGGTGGTGTTTGAGCTCAAGCCGAAGGCGAAGGGCTTCGTGGGCCAATCCAGTGAGCCGGTGTTGAAGGTGGTGCCGAACGACAAGCTGGAGGCCCGGGTGG
>JAYKJF010000126.1:0-3948 GCA_035285785.1 Cyanobacteriota bacterium | reverse complement strand
TGGAGGTTGTCTTCCTGGACGATCTGGAGGCAGGCGAGGTTGAGTTGATCGAAGCTGTCCAGTTTCAGGAGAGCCGCGAAGGCCTCCTCGCCCAGGGGGGCTGGGGCGGCGGCGGGCACAGGGGCCGAGACCGGGGGGGGGGAAGGGCCAGGGCCGCTGAGCCGCTGGGAACGGGGGAGCGCAGCGGGCGCCGCTGGGGCAGACGGTGTCAGGGGCGCCCCCTGCTGGGACCATGCCCCTCCGCAACAAAGGGCCCCCAGGGCCACCATGGCCCCCAAGGCCGATGTCACAAGCGCGGTCGCGGGGGCGGAGAATGGCAGGGTGGCCACGGGCGAGGCTGCGCTGCGCCCAACCTATCGGCTGCCGCTCTCCCGGCATCCCACCCCATATCCCGTTTCTCTCGCCCATGGTGTCAACCGTCCCTGTCCAGGCCTCGGAGGGTTGTTTCCTCGCCCCGGCCCGGATCCTGGTGGTGGGTAGTGGAGCCAGGGAAAACGCCCTGGCCTGGGCCCTGGTTCACAGCCATGGGGTGCGGGGCGTATGGGTGGCTCCAGGCAACGGCGGCACGGCGGAGCTGGCCGGTTGCCATCAGCTGGAGATTGGGGAACAGGACGCTGAGGGGCTCAAGCAAGCCGCCCACCACCACCAGATCGATCTGGTGGTGGTGGGCCCGGAGGCGCCGCTGGCGGCAGGCCTGGCGGACGACTTGCGCAAGGACGGCCTGGCGGTGTTCGGGCCCGGGGCGGATGGGGCCCTGCTGGAGGCCAGCAAGCAGTGGGCCAAGGCCCTGATGGAAGAAGCGGGGGTGCCCACCGCCGGCCACTGGTGCGCCAGCAGTGAAGCCGAGGCCCTGGATGTGCTGGCCCAGCGAGGCACCCCCCTGGTGGTGAAAGCCGATGGGCTGGCGGCCGGCAAGGGGGTCACCGTGCCATCCACCTTGGAGGAGTGCCGCCAGGCCATCCGGGAGGTGTTTGACGGGCGCTTCGGAGCTGCTGGCGCCACGGTGGTGCTGGAGGAGCGGATCGAAGGGCCGGAGGTGTCGGTGTTTGCCCTCACCGATGGGGAGGAGGTGGTGCTCCTGCCCCCCGCCCAGGACCACAAACGCATCGGTGAAGGCGACACGGGTCCCAACACCGGTGGCATGGGGGCCTATGCACCGGCGCCGCTGCTGGCGGAGGCGGGGCTGGAGGAGGTGCGGCGGCGGGTGATCGAGCCCACCCTGGCGGCCCTGCGGGCCCGGGGCATCGCGTATCGGGGCGTGATCTATGCGGGCCTGATGCTCACCTCCAGGGGCCTGCAGGTGATCGAGTTCAACTGCCGCTTCGGGGATCCGGAATGCGAAACCCTCATGCCCCTGTTGGGGCCGGAGCTGGCAACGGTGCTGCTCGCCTGTGCCACGGGACGCCTGGCGGAGGCCCCGCCCCTCACCATCCTGCCGGGCTGCAGCGCCTGCGTGGTTGCGGCGGCAGCGGGCTATCCAGGGGTGGTGCGCAGCGGCGATCCCCTCGTGGGACGTCCGACACCCCACCCCCAGCGCCAACTGTTCCATGCCGGCACCCGACGTCGGCCTGATGGCGCCTGCGAAACCAGCGGCGGGCGGGTGCTGGCCATGGTGGCCCAGGCGGAGGATTTCGACGGGGCCTTTGGGCGGGCTTACGAGGGCCTGGCCCAGGTGCGGTTCGAAGGGATGCAGTTCCGACGCGATATCGGCCACCAGGTGCGGAGGCGGGAGCCATGACCAGTGAACGCACCTGGCGGGAGCGGCTGGCCCGGTGGTGGGCGGAATTCAGCCTGCAAACCAAGCTCCTGGCCGTGGCCACCCTGGTGGTGAGCCTGTTGATGACAGGCATCACCTTCTTTGCCCTCAACGGCATCCAAAAGGATGCCCGCATGAGCGACACGCGCTATGCGCGGGATCTGGGTCTGCTGCTGGCGGCCAATGTCAAACCCCTGGTGACCCAGGGCACGAAGGGGGAATTGGCCTCCGTGGCGGAGCGGTTCTGGCAGACGAGCCGCAGCCTGCGTTACATCGTTTTTGCCGATGCCGAAGGGGAGATCTATCTGGGCATTCCCATGGGCGCGGGGGGGGATGGGTCGGCGCCGGCGAACGAGCTGCTGAGTCGGCGCCTGGAGCTCCCCGCCGATCTGCCCCAGCGGCCAGACAACCCATTGATCCGCCAGCACCTCACCCCCGATGGCCAGGTGACGGACGTGTTTGTGCCGTTGCTGGATGGCGACACCTACCTGGGGGTGGTGGCGTTGGGCATCAATCCCAATGAAACCCTGCTGGCCAGCGCCGCCCTCACCCGGGAGGTGACGGTGGCGGTGTTCATTTCGATCTGGGTGCTGGTGATCCTCGGCTCGGTGTTTAACGCCCTCACCATCACACAGCCGGTGAAGGAGCTGCTGCGGGGCGTGCGCTCCATTGCGGGTGGCAATTTCCAAACCCGCCTGGCTCTACCGATGGGGGGCGAGCTGGGGGAGCTGCTGGAGGGCTTCAACACGATGGCCTCCCAGCTGGAGGCCTACAACGAAGCCAACATCGAAGAGCTCACCGCGGCCCAGGTGAAGCAGCAATCCCTGATCGCCACCATGGCCGATGGAGCAGTGCTGCTGGATGAGGAGGGGCGGATCGTGCTGGCCAATCCCACCTCCCGCCGCCTGTTTCGTTGGGAGGGACGGAATTTGGAAGGCAATGAGCTGGAGAGCGAATTGCCGGAGCGGCTGGCGATGGAGCTCCATGGCCCGCTCACCAGCTTGATGATTGGCGAGAAGGAATCGTCGGATCTCCGCTGCAGCGTGGGGGATCCGCCCCGCACGTTGCGGATCGTGCTCCAGGCGGTTCGCGATGCCAGTGGCGAAAGCCTCAAGGGCATCGCCATGACCGTCCAGGATCTCAGCCGGGAGGTGGAGCTGAATGCCGCCCAGAGCCGGTTCATCAGCAATGTGTCCCACGAGCTGCGCACGCCGCTGTTCAACATCAAGAGCTATGTGGAAACGCTCTACGACCTGGGAGACCAGCTGAGCGAGGAGCAAAAGAAAGAGTTTCTGGGGATTGCCAATGCGGAAACCGATCGCCTCACCCGGCTCGTCAACGACGTGCTGGATCTCTCGCGCCTGGAATCCGATCGGGAGTGGCAGCTGGAGCCTGTGGAGGTGGAGGTGGCCATTGAGCAAACCCTGCGCACCTATCGGCTCAATGCCCAGGAGAAAGGAGTGACGTTGGAGCTGGTGAGCGAGGAGCAGCTGCCGCGGGTGCGGGGCAACTGGGATCTGCTGCTGCAGGTGTTCGACAACCTGGTGGGCAACGGATTGAAATTCACTCCCCCCGGTGGGCAGCTCATGCTCCGGGCCTATCCATGGCCCGACCACTGCGCCCTTGATCCGAGCACCGAGCCCGGGGAAGCCCCGAGCTGTCCCTTGAGTTCCCCCCTGCCGAAGGTGCGCATCGAGATCGCTGATACGGGATCAGGCATCAGCGAAGCCGATCAGGAGCGGATCTTTGAGCGCTTCTATCGGGTGGAGAACGCGGTGCACACCGAAGTGGGCACGGGCCTGGGCCTCTCGATTGTGCGAGGCATTCTCGAAAAGCACGGCTGCGCGGTGAAGATGGTGAGCGAACTGGGGGTAGGCACCACCTTTTGGTTTGACCTGGCTCTCGAGGATGCGGACAGCGATGAACTGCAGATGCAGTCGGAACGGCGGAAGTATCAGGGGGAGCGGGTGCTGGTGGGGTAGGACCAGGCAATCGTGATATTTTTCATGCAAATTTTCGCTGCAAAGCTGCCCATGTTGCCTGTGTTTTTGGCGCCCTTTGTGACTGCTGCCCTCGCGTTCGTCTTGTCACCCCCGGTCCAGGCGACTCCTCTCTACACCTCCCGTGTGTTGGTGAATAACCTGGCCAACCCCCGCGGGCTTCTTGTGGTGGGAGACCAGGTGTTGGTGAGT
>JAYKJF010000125.1:0-6754 GCA_035285785.1 Cyanobacteriota bacterium | reverse complement strand
GGATGGCTGCGCACATGGCTGATGGCCAGGGCCTGACCGTGCGGGTTGTTCCACTCCGGCTGGAGCAGCAGATGGGGCCCCCGTGGGTTCCCAGAGGATCCCGCCGCTGAGGCGGCCATGGTTTCCGCGAAATCCAGATCCGCCTCCCCGGTCACCACCACCTTCAGCTCCTGGCAACTCGCGAGCAGCTCCGGTCGGGGGGGGGCGTGGCGCTTGGGGGAAAGGGTGATCCAATCGAAGCGCCCGCTCAGGGGGTGAACTCCACTGGTTTCCAGATGCAATGGGGCCACAGCGGCCAGGGTGTCGCACAGGGGACCCAGGTTGTGTTGGAGGGGTTCCCCGCCGGTGATCACAACAAAAGCGGCGCCCTGATCCCTGGCCTGCCGGGCCTGGCGGGCCAATACCTCCAGCTCCACCCGGGGGTGGGTGCCCACCGGCCAGGAGTGCTTGGTGTCGCACCAGGGACAGGCCACATCACAGCCCGCCAGCCGAAGGAAAAAGGCGCTGCGCCCGCTGTGCAGTCCCTCCCCCTGGAGGGAGTGGAAGGTTTCCACCACCGGCAGGGTGGTGGGGCCAGCTTGGGGAACGACGGGCGCCATCTTGCCCCGAGCCTAGGGCTGGCTGGGCGCAGGGCTGGCTGGGATGGCGGACGAGGAGATGCCGGGGGAGGGAGGCTTAACGGCGGGGGCGTTGGGCGGGGCCGGGGGGGCGAGCCAGCGCAGGTATTGAGCCCTCACCAAAGCTTCCGTGTCCGGCGGCCAGGTGGATGTGAGGCGATAGAGCTTATAAACCGAGTTGTTTTGATCGGCCACCAGATTGCGATAGGTGCCCAGGGCGCCCTGCAGCTTCGTTAGGGCTTGCACCACCGTCGTGCCCGCATCGTCGTGACGGCCAGCCGTGTAGTCGGCCAGGGCGGATTGGAGGGAGCGGCGCGAGGCGTCCACATCGGCCCGGGCCGCATCCACCTGGATACGAGACGCCACGAAGGAGGCGTAGGCATCGGTCACTTCCTTCGTGATTTTCAACCGCTCCAAGTCGCCTTCGGCGACGGTTTGGCGGGTTTTGGCATCGGTGGCGTTCGCCTCGGCGTTGCGAATGCCGCCGTCAAACGCCTTCCAATCGAAGGTGAGGCCCGCAAAGGTTGTGTAGCCGGTGGATCGGGTGAGGGTGCCTGGCCCGTTGTCGTTGAAGGAGCCCCCATCAAGATTGAAGTTTTGCCGTTGCACCTGCCCGGAGAGGGCCAAGGCGGGCAGCGCCCGCAGCCGAATGGCCCGGGCATCGCTGATCAGGGCTTGCACGTCCAAGGCATTGGCCCGCAGTTCCTCGCGGCGCAGCAGGGCTTGCTCGATCGACACCAGCCGCGTCTGCTGCCAGATCGGAATTACTGCCGGCGGCTCTGAGGGAAGGGCGAGTTTGCCGGGTTCGAGGTTGATGAGATAGGCCAGGGCATTGGCGGCCTGGATGCTGTCTTTATGGGCTTTGATGCGGGCCAGCAACAGGGAGACGGTTTGGGCTTCGAAGCGGCTCACCTCACCAGCAGGTCGCTGCTTTTTGTAGGCTTCAATGTAGATCTTTACCGCTTCATTAAAAAGCCCAATCAAGTCCTTTTCGGTGGCCAGGGCTTCTTGCAGGTTGGTGTACTTCTCCTGAACTTGAAAGATCAACTCCCGGGTGGTGAAGGTCATCCGGTTGCGCAGGGCCTCCGTGCGGCTCCCCCGGGCCGCTTGCCTGGGGCCACGGCTGGGATCAAAGAATGCCCAGGACAAATCGGCATAGGGATTGGACTGGAATCCATTTCTATAGGTGATGCTTTCCTGCGACGAACTGCCAGGTGTTTTTGTGGTGACGCTGGTGGAGGTGGTGGTGAAACCCAACGCCCCTGGGCTCGACGTTTTAAAGCTCAAGCTAGGCACCCACTCGCGGCTGATCGCCACGCCGTTCCACTCGGATTCCTGAATCTTGGCCACGGTTTGGGCTAATTCTGGGCTTGTGGCTACGCCCTTTCTGATGGCTTCCTCGAGGCTGATGCGTTCAGCGGCCTTCTGCAGGCCATCACGGTTTTCCCGGTATTGCTGATAGATGAGATAGAGGTTGGAGTCTTTATTGATGATGGAGAGCAGATCCCGTATGTCTGTGGGTACGCTCGGCGTCATCTCCACTGTCTGGCTGCGGGCTGGGGAGATGGGATGGCAGGCCGCGGCCAGGCAGAGCAGCCCCAAACAATGGGCAGAATTCCGAATGACGAATCTCTTCACGATGACTTGCAACACCACATCCGGTTTGGAAACGTGCAAAAAATACACCATTCTCTATCGCTTTGGTCGGCTTGTCTCAGTCTTCAGATGGGCATCGCCACCGCTGGGGATTCGTGGCCAGAGATGTGATGTGGCCGCTGCTCCTGCCGCTGTTTTTGGGCCGCTTCAATCAGGCCTCGGAAGAGGGGGTGGGGTTTGCCTGGCCTGGAGAGAAACTCCGGATGAAATTGGCAGGCGGCAAAGAAAGGATGGCGGGGCAACTCGATCAGCTCCACCAGGCGCCCATCCGGGGAGGTGCCGCCGATGGCATAGCCCGATTCCACAAACAGTCCCCGGTAGGCGTTGTTGAACTCGTAGCGGTGGCGGTGCCGCTCGTACACCACCTCCTCGTCGTAGAGGGCATGGGCCAGGCTGCCGGGTGTCAGGCGGCAGGGATAGACCCCCAGGCGCATGGTGCCCCCCAGATCCACCACGTCCTGCTGCTCGGGCAGCAGGGCAATCACGGGGTGGGGTGAATCGGGATCGAGCTCGGCGCTCGTGGCCCCCTCCAGACCCGCCTGATTGCGGGCCCATTCGATCACGGCGCACTGCATGCCCAGGCAAAGCCCGAGAAATGGCACCCGATGTTCCCGCGCCCAACGGATGGCAGCCACCTTCCCATCCACGCCCCGGTGTCCGAATCCCCCGGGCACCACCACCGCATCCATGCCCTCCAGCAGGGCCGCGGCGCCCTGCCCTTCGATCTGCTCAGCGCAGATCCAGTGGAGATCCAGGGAGGCATCCCGCTCCAGGCAGGCATGACGCAGGGCTTCCACCACCGAGAGGTAGGCGTCGTTGAGCTGCACATATTTACCCACCAAGGCCACCTTCACCGCCGGGCCGGGGTGGCGCAGCTTGCCCACCAGTTCCTCCCATCGGGCCATGTCGCTGTCGTGGTCGGGCAGGTTGAGCACATCCAGCACCTGGCGGCAGAGGCCCTCCTGTTCCAGGGCCAGGGGCACCGCATAGATGCTGTCGGCATCAAGGGCGGGGATCACGGCCCGGGTGGCCACGCCGCAGAAACCGCCGATCTTGGCCTTCAGGTCATCGCTGAAGGGCCGGTCGCTGCGGCACACCAGCACATCCGGCTGGATGCCGATCGAGCGCAGTTCCTTCACGGAATGCTGGGTGGGCTTGGTTTTCAACTCCCCGGAGGTGCCGATGTAGGGCAGCAGGGTGACGTGCACATAGGCCACGTCTTGACGGCCCACATCCAGCCGGAACTCCCGGATGGCCTCCAGGAAGGGCAGCGACTCGATGTCCCCCACGGTGCCGCCGATCTCGGTGATCACCACATCGGCTCCGCTGTTGGCGGCCACCCGATGGATGCGTTCCCGGATCTCACCGGTGATGTGGGGAATCACCTGCACGGTGCCGCCTTCGTAATCGCCCCGGCGTTCTTTGTTGATCACCGCCTGATAGATCGAGCCGGTGGTGACGCTGTTGAGTCGCGAGAGGGCCGTGTCTGTGAAGCGCTCGTAGTGCCCCAGGTCGAGGTCGGTCTCGGCCCCATCCTGGGTGACGAACACTTCCCCGTGCTGGTAGGGGCTCATGGTGCCCGGATCCACGTTGAGGTAAGGGTCGAGCTTCAGGATCGAAACGTTGTAGCCCCGGCTCTTCAGCAGGCGCCCCAGGCTGGCGGCCACGATTCCCTTGCCAATGCTGGAGACCACCCCGCCCGTGACGAAGACGAACTTCGTGCACAGGCTGCGGGCGGGGGGGGTCATGGCAACCAGGGCTGATTCTTCAATCTACCGGGGTCCGAAAGGAGCCGCCCAACCGGGGTCAGTCGAGGCTGCCAAGGAATTCCCGCATGCGCTGGTGCTGGCAGGGCTGCCGCAGTTTCACCAGGGCCTGGGCTTCGATCTGGCGCACCCGCTCCCTGGAGATGTGCAGGTGGGTGCCGATTTCGGTGAGGGTGCGGGGCTGGTCATCATCCAGCCCGAAGCGTTCCCGGAGCACTTGGGCCTCCCGCTCCGTCAGCTCCCCCAGCAGGTGTTCCATCGCTTCTTGGAGGTGCTGGCGCATCAGGCTGCGCTCCGGCGAGTGGTGCACGTCCTCCAGCAGGTCCCCCAGTTCCGTCTCCTGATCGTCGCCCATCCGCCGCTCCAGCGACACGGTCTGGCTCTGCTGTTGGAGGGTTTGGCGCAGCACCCCTTCGCTCAGGTCCAGGGCGGCGGCCAGCTCCGACAGGCTGGCCGTGCGCCCCAGCCGTTGGGCCAGGTCGCGCTGGGCCTTGCGGATGCGGGCCAGTTTTTCCGTCACATGGGAGGGAATCCGGATCATGCGGCCCTGGCTGGCGATGCCCCGGGTGATGCCCTGGCGGATCCACCAATAGGCAAAGGTGGAAAGGCGGAAGCCGCGGGTGGGATCAAACCGCTCCACGCCCCGCTCCAGCCCCAGGGTGCCTTCCTGCACCAGGTCGAGCAGCTCCAGGCCTGGCTGCTGGTATTTCTTGGCCACGGCCACCACCAGGCGCAGGTTGGCCTGGATCATCCGCTCCTTGGCCCGCCTGCCCTGGTGCAGGGTCTGGCGCAGGGCGGCCTCGCTGGAGCCGGTGGCGCGGGCGAGGGCCGCCAGGTCGGCCCCGGGTTTTTCCACCTCCGGATGTTGCTCCAGGATCCGCTCTCGCCGCTGCACCAGGCGGGCCAGCATGAGCTCCTCCTCCTCCGAGAGCATGGCCACGCGGCCAATGTCCCTCAGGTATTGGCGCACGAGATCGGTGGAGGCGGCCCTGGGCAAAAATGCGGCGGCAGTCAACAGCCCACCCACCATGGCTGGATAACGGCCTTGCGGTGGGATTCAGGCGATTTGCTTTGGGATTAAGTGTTGATTCGGAATTGCCGATTCGCCTGCGGTGTGGATCCCCTCAACTGTCCTCCTCCACCCAGGTGCTGGCCACATGGAGCTCCTTGAGCTGGGCGGGGGCCACGCCGGCGGGTGCCCGGGTGAGCAGGCAGCGGGCCTGTTGGGTCTTGGGGAAGGCGATGGTGTCGCGAATCGACTCTTCCCCCGCCAGGAGCATCACCATGCGGTCGAGCCCGAAGGCAATCCCCCCATGGGGTGGGGCCCCCAGATCCAGGGCCTCCATCAGGAAACCGAACTGGGCTTCGGCCTCCTCCAGGGGTAAACCGATGGTCTGCAGCACCTGGCGCTGGAGGGCCGAATCATGGATCCGGAGGGAACCGCCCCCCAGCTCCAGGCCGTTGAGCACCAGGTCGTAGGCCCGGGCCCGGGCCGTGGGCAGCCGCTCCGCCCAGCTGGCCGGATCGCCCCCCAGATCCTCGCCGTTGGGGGCGCAGAAGGGATGGTGCAGGGCTTCGAAGCGCTGCTCCTCGTTGTTGAACTCGAACATCGGGAAATCCACCACCCACAGGAAGTTCCAGATGGTGTTGTCCCGGTCGGCGGGCACCAGCCCCAGCTCCCGGGCCAGAAACTGACGCACCCGATCCAGGGCCTTGTTCACCGTGGCGGTGTCGCCGGCGCCGAAGAGCAGCAGGGTGCCGGGCTGGGCGCCGGTGCGCTCCAGCAGCTCCGCTTTTTTCTCCGGGCTGAGGTTGTCCTTGATGGCACCGATCGTGTCGATCTCCCCCCCCTCCCGCACCCGGATGAAGGCCAGCCCGCCCGCTCCGGCGGCCTGGGCCTCGCTGAACACATCGCCCCCGGGCTTGATGCGCACGTTGCTGATGGCCTCGTTGCCCCCCGGCACGGGCAGCACCTTCACCGCCCCGCCCGCCGCCACCGCGCCGCTGAACACCTTGAAGCCCATGTCGGCCACGAGGTCGCTGACGTTCACCAGCTCGAGGCCGTAGCGGGTGTCGGGCCGGTCGGTGCCGTAGCGCTCCATGGCTTCCGACCAAGTGAGCCGTGGAAAGGGTCGGGGCAGGTCGATTCCCTTCACCGTCTTCCAAATCGTGGTGATCAGCCGCTCGTTGAGCTCCAGGATCTGCTCCTGGCTCAGGAAGCTCATCTCCATGTCCAGCTGGGTGAATTCCGGCTGGCGATCGGCCCGCAGGTCTTCATCGCGAAAGCAGCGGGCGATTTGGTAGTAGCGCTCGATGCCCCCCACCATGAGCAGCTGCTTGAACAGCTGGGGCGACTGGGGCAGGGCAAACCATTCCCCGCCACACACCCGGGAGGGCACTAGATAATCCCGGGCCCCCTCGGGGGTGGAGCGGGTGAGCACGGGCGTTTCCACCTCGATGAACCCCTCGCCCTCGAGAAAACCGCGAATGGCCCGCACGGTGCTGTGCCGCAGGCGCAGGTTGCGGGCCATCCGCTCCCGGCGCAGGTCCAAATAGCGGTGCTTCAGCCGCAGCTCCTCCCGCACCGGCTCCTCGTCGTGCACCGACACCGGGAAGGGCAGGTTGGCCCGCAGGGGATTGAGCACGGTGATGGAGCCCGCCAACACCTCCACGGCACCGGTGGCCAGGCGTGGATTCACCGATTCGGCCGGCCTG
>JAYKJF010000124.1:0-24109 GCA_035285785.1 Cyanobacteriota bacterium | reverse complement strand
TGTGCTCAAAGGCGCGCTTCACGGTGCTCGTGCCCGCGCCTGAGGAACCGGTGACGGCCACGACCGGATGACGCTTCGACATCAGACACAGGTGTTGGAGGCGTCAGAAAGTTTGGCAGGTCGTGGGCCCGGATCCGCCCGACGGGCCCGCCTTGGATCAAACCGATGTCATATGGGCCACCAATTCCGCCTCCAGCCGCTCCCCCATCGCCCTGCAGCCGAGCTTGGTGGTGCCCTCGCTCCACAGGTCGGCCGTCCGGAAGCCGCCCGTCAGCACACGATCCACGGCCGCTTCCAGGGCCGTGGCGGCCGCCTCCTGGTGGAGGCCGATCCGGAGCATCATGGCGGCCGACAGCACCATGGCCAGGGGGTTGGCCAGGTCCTGACCCGCAATATCCGGCGCGGATCCATGGATGGGCTCAAACAGCCCAGGCCCGCCCTCCCCCAGGGACGCTGAGGGAAGCATGCCGATGGAGCCACTGAGCATGGCGGCCTCATCGCTGAGAATGTCGCCGAAGAGATTGCTCGTGAGCAGCACGTCGAACTGGCGCGGCGCCCTCACCAGCTGCATGGCGGCGTTGTCCACATACATGTGGCTCAGCCGAACGGAAGGAAACTCTTCGTGCATGGCCTCCACCCGCTCCCGCCAGAGCTGGCTGACATCCAGCACATTGGCCTTGTCGACGGAGCACAGTTCGCCGCGACGGCTGGCCGCCAGAGCGAAACCCACCCGGGCGATGCGATCCACCTCATCGGCGAAGTAGGCCATGGTGTTGAACGCCCGCACCCGGCCCTCCGCTTCGATCCGGCCCTTGGGGGTCCCGAAGTAGACCCCGCCGGTGAGCTCCCGCACCACCAGCAGATCCACCCCCTCAATGACGGAACGCTTCAGGGTGCTGGCCTCCAGCAGGGCCGGGAGGATCTTCACGGGACGGAGATTGGCGAACAACCCCAGCTCCGAGCGCAGGGCCAGCAGTCCGGTTTCCGGCCGTTTCTCCCGGGGCAGGCTGTCGTAACGGGGGCTGCCGATGGCCGCCAGCAGCACCGCATCGGCGGAGCGGGCGGCATCGAGGGTGGAGGCTGGCAGGGGCTCGCCGCAGGCCTCAATGGCCGCCCCGCCGAAGGGGTGATCCGCAAAGGCCAGGCTGAAGCCATGGTGCTGGCTCACCACCTCCAGCAGGCGCCGGGCCACGGCCATGATCTCCGGCCCGATCCCATCGCCAGCGAGCAGGGTGATCCGGTAAGTGGACATGGGCTGGAGCCAAACGGTGGGTGGGGATCGGGTTGCCCAGGGGGGATCCGACCGTTCCGGAGGCTAACCAGCCGCCCCGCCGCCCCCTCAGCCGGGCCGGTCGGCCTTGAGCTGGCGCAGCGTACGGGCCATTTCGGGCAATTTGCTGAACGCGGCCGAACACCGCAGCCAGAGCCGGTTGGGAATCGCTGGGTAGCCGCTCACCACCTCCCCGGCCGGGACGTCCCCATGGATGCCCGACTTGGAGGACGCGATGGCGCCGTCGCCCAGGGTGGCCTTGTTGGCCACCCCCACCTGGCCCGCCAGGATCACCCCATTGCCCAAGCGGGCCCCCCCGGCAATTCCAACCTGGGCCGCCAGGGCACAGCCCCGGCCGATGGTGACGCCATGGCCCACGTGCACCAGGTTGTCGATCTTGGTGCCTGCCCCCACCCGGGTTTCTCCCACGGAGGGCCGATCAATCATGGAGCCGCAGCCCACCTCCACCCCGTTCTCCAGCACCACCAGGCCGGTCTGGGGCATCTTGCGCCAGCCCTGGGGGGTGGGGACAAACCCGAAACCCTCAGAGCCAATGACGGCCCCGGAGTGCACCACACAGTTGTCGCCAAGGCGGGATCCCGGATGGAGCACCGCATGGGCATGGATCTCACAACCCTGGCCGAGATGAACGTTGGCCACCAGCACCACCCCGGGGTGCAGCACACAGCCCCCTCCCACCGCACAGCCGGGACCCACCACGGCCAGGGGGCCCACATGGGCGTCCGGGGCCACCGAGGCCTCAGGACTGATCACGGCGCTGGGGTGCACCCCCGGCGGAGGCAGGAGTTTGGGATAGAGGGCATCCAGGGCCTCGGCGAAGGCCAGGCGCGGCTGGGGCACGGCGATCCAGGCCAGGCCCCGATCGCTGGCCAGGGCCTGAAGCTCGGGATCGGGGTAGAGGAGCAGGGCCGCCGCCGCCGTGGACTCCAGGGTGGCCGCCGGGGCGTGGCCTGGCTCCAGAAAGCTGAGCTGACCCGGACCGGCCCGCTCCAGGGATTCCGCCCCCAGGATCTCCGGGTCATCGGCCAGGTGGCGGGGCATGGCCTCCCCCACCGAGGGGAGCTGGCTGAGCAAACGGCTGAAACGCATGGGAAGGGGCCCGCCCACCGAAGGGTGTGGGGCGGATCGTAGGCCGCTTTCCCCACCCCCTCCACAGCGCTCCTCTAGGGAGCGGTGAGCACCAGGTGATCGCGATGGACCACCTCGCTTCCCGCCGTCCCCAGGCGGCGTCGGATCTCCTCCCGATCCAGACCCAGGATGGCCCTCACTTCCTCACTGCTCCATCCGCACAGACCCCGACCGATCTCCCCTCCACCTGGCCCCAGAAGGCGCACCGGAGCCAGGCGATCAAAACGGCCTTCCACCGCCCGGATCCCCACCGCCAGAAGGGAAGCGCCCTGGTGGCGCAACGCTTGCTCCGCGCCCGCATCCACCACGAGGGCACCGCTGGGAATGAGGGCGTGGGCCAGCCAGCCCTTCCGATCGGAGAGGGGAGTGGGGCTGGGCTGAAACACCGTTCCCACCTGCTCTCCTGCCAGGAGAGCGTCCAGCACGGCCGGATCCCGGCCATCGGCCAGGCGCACCCGGATTCCACTGGCGGTGGCAATGCGCGCCGCCGTGAGTTTGGTGGTCATGCCCCCCGTGCCCCACTGGCCGCCCCCACCGGCCACCTCCTGCAGACGCACCAGGTCTGACGGATCGCTCACCTCCACAATCGGCACAGCCTGGGCATCGGTGCGGGGATCGGCGGAATACAGCCGATCTACATCGGTGAGCAGCACCAGCTCCCCAGCATTGATCGCCACCGCCAGCAGGGCGGAAAGGGTGTCGTTATCACCGAAGCGCAACTCATCGGTGGCCAGGGTGTCGTTTTCATTGACGATCGGCACCACATTCCAGTCGAGCAGTTGCTCCAGGGTCTGGCAGGCGCGGCGATAGTTGCGCCGGGAGGCCAGATCACCCCGGGTGAGAAGCACCTGGGCCACGGTGAGGCCGCGGACGGCAAAGGCTTCCTGATAGAGGGCCATCAACCGTCCCTGGCCGACGGCGGCGGCGGCCTGCAGGGCGGCCAGCTCGGTGGGGCGGCGGGGCAGGTTCAACCCTGTGCATCCCAGCCCAACGGCCCCACTGGTGACGAGGGCAATGCGCTCACCAGCCCGTTGGGCGCGGGCGATGGAGGTGGCCAGATCCATGATCACCGCCGCCGTGGAGCGGTCGGGTTGGCCGCGAAGCAGGCTCGTGCCCACCTTGATCACGCGACGGGGCAGGGAGCGGTTCAGGGCCACCTCCCCCACAGCGGATGACGGAGATGACGGGCCACTTCGAGCTCAAAGGGCTGGAACCGATCCTGCCGGTTGGCCTGGCCCGTGGCATCGATCGGCTTCACCAACACCGTGAAGAGGCCAAGGCGATTCCCGGCAAGCACGTCCGTGAACAGCCGATCACCCACCAGGGCCACCTGGGAGGCGGGCAGGTGGAGGTCCTGAACCACCCGGCGCAAGGCACCTCTGCGGGGCTTGGCGGCTCCAGCGGTGTAGGGCAGGCCCAACTGTTGGGAGAGCCCCCCGATGCGGCGCCGGGAGGGGTTGTTGCTGAAGAGGTGGATGGGCCGCTGGGCCCCCACCCTCTGGAGCCACTGCTCGGCCGCCGGGGGCAGGACGGAGCTGCGGTGGGGGAGCAAGGTGCGATCGACATCGATCACGATGGCCCGGATCGGGCCCCCAGCCTGGGCTTCCAACGCCTCCATCGTGAGCTGGGGCACGGCACAGCCTGGAGTCCAGTCCGGGGTGAGGAGTTGGCGGAGCATGGGCGGCGCTCAACTGTCCCGTTCGCGCTCATCCAGTTCCGCTTCGATCCGGGGCTGGACGCGCTCAAATTCCTCACCCTCCACCACCTCGGCATGGGCACCTTCCATGCGGGCCACCACAAAGAAGGGATCCAACGGGATGTAGAGGCCGTACTCCCGGTTGTCCGCCCGAAACTGAATCAACAGTTCGTAGAGATCGCTCTCCTCATCCCCATCCTCCAGCTCATCCTCCAGCTCGTCCTCCATCTCATCCGGATCCGGTTCCTCCAGTTCTCCGCTCACGGTCAGGGTCACCGCTGAGCGAACCAGGGTGAGATCGTGTTCCTGCAACACCACATCCGCCACCGAGAGGATCGGCTCGGCCCCTTCCAGGCTTTCAATCACCTCATCCTTGTCGTCATCCCCCTGGGCGATCCGCACCAGGCACACCGGGGTGTCCACCGGGGTGAGCAGGGCATAGTCCTTGCCATCGAGGGGAATCAGATGCTCGAGAAAGCAGAGGATCTCCCTCCCGGCTTGATCCTTCACCAGAACGGTGGGCACATCTCCAGACCCGGTCAGATCAGGGGGTTCAGGGGTCATGGGGTCAACGGGGTAAAGGAGAGGAGAGAAGCGGCTCGGGATCGATCACGGAGCCCTCTTGCAACCATTGTTCCAGCAGAAGAGCTGCCGCAGCACTATCCAGTTTCCCGCTTCGATCGCCTTTCAGGCCAAATTGCTCGGCAGCCGCCCAACTGGTGGCGAACTCGTTGACCCACACCAGAGGCAACTCCAGGCCCCCAGCCCCCAGAAGCCGCCCCAGGAGGCGGCCGTAGCGAAGGCTGTGACGGGCCTGGGCGGTGAGCTGCTGGGAGGCATCCAGGGGAAGGCCCACCACCAGGAGCTCCACCTGGCGGCTGAGGGCCAGGGCCGCAAGGGTTTGGGCATCCTCCTCAGGGCTCCGGCGCTGGAGGGCAGGAAGGGGGGTCACCGTGAGGCCGAGGGGGTCACAGCCCGCCAGGCCGATGCGCTTACGGCCCACATCCAGGGCAAGGGCGGAGCAGGGGGGCCTTGGGGGCACTCAGCGCTGCCCGACGGGGGTGGGCATGGAACGGGGAGCCGGTTTCCACTGGTCGAGCATGGCTTCCAGCCGGAGGGCGGCCTGGCGGGCGGGCTGCGCCACTTCCTGTCGACGCCAGACGGTGCGGGCCATGAGGAGTTGTTCCCCCAGGAGGGTGGCCCCGAAGCCCTCCAGCCAGGCGCGACGGGCGTCGTCCTCCCGGTCGGAACGCACCACAAGGGGGGTTCCTGGCTTGGCCAACCGATGCAGCAACCAGGCGCTGGCCGCCCCATAGAGGTCGTCCCGACCGGGCTGCAGACTCAGCTCAGCCACCAAGCCCACCTCGGGATGGTGGGTGTGGTGACGAATCGCCGCCACGGCTTCATTCCGGCTGCCATCCACCAGAAGCCAGCCGGATCCACCGGATTGATCCAGGAGATCGTCGATCCGTCGATCGAACACCTGGCGCAGGTGGGCGGGGCAGCAGGACTGCTCCAGGTGCCACAACAGGGGGGCGGTCTGACGGTTGAGGGGCTGGGCCTGCAGCCCGGTGGGGAGGGCAGGAGGCTCCCCCTGGGGGGTCCACTGCCACAACTGGTCGAGACGCACCTGCTGGAACCCCTGGGACCGCAGGAATGCCTGACGCTGCCCGTCGAGCACGGAGGAGGTGGCGATCCAGCTGGCCACCCCCCGGGTGCTCTGGATCGCTTCGCGAACCAACGCTTCCACCACGTCGCCGTCGGGTGGCGACAGGGGTCCCCGGGCCTGGGACAAGGCGAGGTGATCCACCTCCCAGCAGGTGCCGCGCCGGTTCAGCCGTCGGGTCATGATCAACCCCAGGGGCTGGGGGGGCTGGGAGGGGGGGCGGAGCAGGGCTACGTGGACGACCGGCGCCTGAGGCAGGGATGGCATCACGGAACCGAGGAGACGCTCCGGCAGTCCCAGCAGGAGAGCCCGCTGAAGCTGGGGAAGGAGGGGAAGAAAGGCCGGGTCCTGGAGCAGATGGAGCTGCCACCCCTGCAGCCGCTCGACCCCCCATCCGTCTGGAGGGGAACCCTTCAGACGATCCATCCCCAGACGAATCCGCTCGACGTGTTTCGGGTCAACGGGCATGGCCAGGGATGGGGGCCGGTCAAAGGCCTGAGAGTACGGGGCTGATCCTTGAATTTTAGGGCTCTGCCCCCAGCTCCCAAGCCAGCCAACTTGCAAGCTGGGCCTGTGGCCTCAGGCGGGACGAATCAGCACCAGGGGTGTGCGTTCGTTGGCATTCCCCGCGGGATTGGGGCGCAGAGCCCTCTCAATCAAGGGGAGATCACTGCCCCGGCTGGCAGCCAGCACCTTCACCCGCCCGAGGTCATTCACATCCACCACCGCCACCGACACGCCAAGGGAGGCGGCCATCTCCTGGCAGAACCGCTCTGGATCGGCGGGCCCCAGCACGAGGGTCTGGTCGTAGGGAGGGGTGGTACCCGTCACGTCATCGATGAGACGAGCCTGCTCTCCTGCCAGCCGATAGAACCCTCCCTTGCTCCCCACCAGCTTCAGCAGCAGCCCGCCGATCCAGGCACAGAGCACCCGGGCCGGGCCCACGATGTCGATCAGGGTCTGCAGCCCGCAGGCGGTGGCGAGGCTGCTGGTGGGGTGGAACACCCGGCAGAGCAGGCGCGCCAGCATGGAGGGTTCCACCGTTGAGGGATGGGCGTAACGGCCCTGCATCACGGCCAGAGGGGTTTCTCCGATCGTGAGCACATCCTTCGGCTGGAGCAGGGAGCCGCAATACCGCTCCAACACCTCTCCCGGCCGATCCAGCACCCCCAAAAGGTGGGTTTTCACCGGCAGGACCCGGCAACCCTCACCCTCGCGCCAGGTGGCGGAGTCGGGGGTGAGAGGAACGGGTTTCTGAAGGGGAACCAGGATGCCATTGCGGCGGCTCAAACGGCCGAAAGGGCCGTAATTGATCCAGTGAACATCCAGCCAGAGCGTGTCGAGGATGGCGGCTGGATCCGTGCCCGGAGGGGTCTCGAGGGTGATCTCCACGCGGGCCGAGGTGCTCTTGCGCCCCTTCACGATGTAGGCCGCCCAGTAGCCATCCGCCCGGGCAGGCTCATCCGGATGCATCGGGGTGATCCTCACCCGCCGACTCACCGCCGATACATCCTCCCGACCCAGGAGCACGGGTTGAACAGCGATCTCGGGGACAAACACCTCCATGCGCGGATGGGGGTTGCGGATGAGGATGTCGCCCTCCACCACCAGAGCATGGCCATCCCGCCGGACCTGGAACGGTGCGGCCTCCAGCTGCAGGGGGGAAGCCGGACGGAGTCGGTGACGCAGCTCCAACCAGACCAGGGACAGGCCGAAAAGAAGGAGAACCACCAGCACACTGGACAAAAGGAGACCCAAACCCGAACACCTACAGGAACCTGGTGCAGGAGCGTAAGGGCAGGGGCGGCCCTAGGTTCCATGGGATGGCACCGGCCCGGCCACTGGCATGCGCAAAACCTTTGTTCTGGATACCAACGTGCTGTTGCACGACCCGATGGCCCTGACCCGGTTTCAGGACAACGATGTGGTGGTGCCGATCGAGGTGGTGGAGGAGATCGATCGCTTCAAACGGGATCCCTCTGAAAAGGGCCGCAATGCCCGTCAGGTGTCACGGCTTCTGGACGAATTGCGGGAAAAGGGCAATCTGGCCGAGGGGGTGCCCATCGACGGAGACAGCGGTGGCACTTTGAAGGTGGTGTTCTGTCGCAGTGAAACCCTGCAGCAACTCCCTCCGGAACTCAAGGGAGGCAACGGCGACAACAACATCCTGGCCGTGGCCCTGGAGCAACGGCTCCAGGAGGTGATGGGGCGACACCTCCCCGTGGTGCTGGTAACGAAGGACACCAATCTGCGCATCAAGGCCGATGCGGTGGGTCTGATCGCCCAGGACTACACCACCGACAAGGTGGACATCGCTGATCTCTATCCAGGATTCTGTGAAGTATGGGCCAGCGCCGAACAGATCGACCAGGTGAAAAGCCCTGGGGGACTTCCCCAGTCCGACCTTGCTGCGGGCCATCCTCAGCTGGTCGCCAACGAGGGGGTGACCCTGGTGAATCAGGCCCAGCCCAATCACACCCTTCTGGCCCGATTTGATGGGGAAAGCCAAGCGCTTCTGCCGTTGCAGCGGGCGACCAAGGTGCGCCTGGGTGCGATTCAACCCCGGAATCGGGAACAAACCTTTGCCCTGGATCTGCTCCTGGATCCAGAGATCCAACTGGTGACCCTGATCGGAAAGGCTGGAACAGGAAAAACCCTGCTGGCGCTGGCGGCCGGACTGCACATGGTGGCGGACGAACGGGCTTACGACCGACTGCTGGTGACCCGGCCGGTGATCCCACTTGGGAAAGACATCGGCTACCTGCCGGGAGACCTCGAAGAGAAAATGGGTCCGTGGATGCAGCCAATTATTGACAATTTAGATTTTCTTCTTGGGGCCAACGACAGCCAGGGGAGCGGCCGGGGAGGTCAGCGGGCACCGCGTAACAGCTGGGCCGATCTCAAGGGCATGGGCCTGTTGGAAGTTGAAGCCATCAGCTATATCCGAGGCCGCTCCATCCCCCGGCAATACATGGTGGTGGATGAAGCCCAGAACCTGACGCCCCATGAAGTGAAAACGATCGTCACGCGCGTTGGAGAGGGCACCAAGATTGTGCTCACCGGTGATCCTTACCAGATCGATAATCCCTATGTGGATGCGGAGAGCAACGGGCTCACCTGGCTGGTGGAACGCTTCAAGGGGCAGGGCCTGGCCGGCCATGTGACCCTCATGCGCGGAGAGCGATCGGCGCTGGCGGAACTGGCGGCCAATCTGCTCTGAAGCGCTGGCCATGCCCCTCCCCTCCCCCAACTGGACCCCCACCGCTCCTTCCCCGTCCCCCTGGGGGAGGCGGGTGTGGCTGGCCGCTGCCCTCTTCGCCGGCGTAGGCCTGGTGCTCCAGGGGTGGCGCATCCACACGCTGAACGCGTCCTACGACCAGGGCATCTTCACCCAGGTGCTCTGGAACGGATGGCATGGCCATCCCTTTGAGAGCACCCTCTCGTCCCAACTCTCCACCAACGTGATCCACGGAGGGGAGGTGCCCTCCCTGGGCTACCGGCGTCTGGGTCAGCACTTCACCCCGTTGCTGGCCCTCTGGATTCCCCTGGTGGCCCTGGGGGGGCCAGGCGCCCTGGGCGCCCTCCAGGTTGCGCTGATCACCGCCGCCGGGCTCGCCCTTCACCAACTGGCGCGGCTCTGGCTGGCCGCCCCTCTGGCGGCGATGGTGGCCATCAGTTTTTTCGGCGCCAACGCGGTGATCGGGCCCACATGGGGCAATTTCACCGATCTCTGCCAGCTGCCACTGCTGGTGTTTCTGCTCCTCATCGGCCTGGAACGGGGACCCTGGTGGCTGGGGGCCGGGGCCGCCCTGCTCATTCCCCTGGTGCGCGAGGACACGGGGGTGGTGCTGGCGGGGGTTGGGCTGTGGCTGCTCCTGCGACGCCGGCACCGCTGGCCCGTGGGCCTGGCCTTGATCCTCTGGGGGGGGGCCTGGGTGGTGCTGGTCACCAACGTGCTGATGCCGCTTTTCAGCGAAGACAATTCCCGGCGCTTCATGGTGGAAAACTTCGGTCAGTACATCGGTGAGCAGGACAAAGCCTCCAGCCTCCAGGTGCTGCGCGCCAGCCTCAGCCAACCCCTGCTGCTGCTCAAGGAGCTGGTGAGCCCTCCGGATCAAACCCTCCGCTATCTGGTGGGCCAGGCTTTGCCCCTGATGGCTGTGCCTCTCCTGTCCATCGACAGCTGGCTGCTGATGGGGCTCCCCCTGCTGGGACTTCTCCTGGCCCAGGGCAGCAACAACCCCCTCTCGATCAACATCCGCTACACCTTTCTCGTGGTGCCAGGCCTGTTTGCCGGGGCGGCCCTCTGGTGGCGGAGTCACCCTGCTCTTTTCGCCCAACGACGCCTGCGGGCCCTGTGGGCGGGCTGCATCGGCCTGTCGCTCCTCTTCACGCTCACGAGCAACCCCAACCGATCCCTGTCCTGGCTGGTACCCGACAGCATCACGCCCTGGGTGCATGTGCCCCTGGCGGCCCAATGGGAGCATGCCAGGGAAGCCCGTCAGGCCCTGGAGGTCATCCCCCCCCAGGCCACCGTGTCCGCCACCACCCATCTGGTGCCCAGGCTGGCCCGTCGGGAGGTGCTGGTGCGCTTCCCCAAGGCCATCACCTATGCCGATCGGGAGGGACAGATTCGCCCGGTGGAGTGGGTGGCCGCCGATCTGGGCCGGCTGCAGCGCTACGCACCAGCCTTCAACGAAGACAGGGACATGCTGGAGGAGGCCATCGAGCGCCTGACGGCCATGGACGAGGGCTATGGCGTTCAGGCGCTGCGGGATGGGGTGGTGATCCTCCAGCGGAACGCCCCTGATCAGCCGGGAACGCGGGACGCCCTGCAGCGGCTGCTCAGATCATCGACTGGGGTTGAACACAGCGATCAAACTCCTCAGCGCTGATGGCCCCCAGAAGCACGGCACTCTCCTTGAGGCTGAGGCCCTGGGCATGGGCGTGGCTGGCGATGGCACAGGCCTGGTCGTAGCCCAGCACGGGGGTGAGCGCCGTGACAAGCATCAGGCTCTCCTCCAGGTGGCGGCCAATGCGGGCTCGATCCGGCTGCAGCCCCTCGATGCAGTGCTCCCGCAGGCCTGAGCAGGCCCCGCTGAGCAGCTCCAAGCTGCGCAGACAATTCAGGGCGATGAGAGGTTTGAAGACGTTGAGTTCGAAGTTTCCCTGGCTGGACGCCATCTGCACGGCCGTGTTGTTCCCCAGCACCTGAACCGCCACCATGGTGACCATCTCGCACTGGGTGGGGTTGACCTTTCCGGGCATGATGCTTGAGCCGGGTTCATTCGCCGGCAGGATCAACTCGCCCAGTCCGCAGCGCGGTCCACTGGCCAGCCAGCGGATGTCGTTGGCGATCTTCATCAGGCTGCCGGCCAGTACGGCCAGGGCTCCATGGGTGGCAGCCAGGGCTTCATGGCCTGCCAGGGCCTGGAATGTGTTGGCAGCGGCGTGGAAGGGCAGCCCCAGGCGCTCGGACAGGCGGGCCGCCACGGCCTCCCCGAAACCGACGGGGGCATTCAGGCCCGTTCCCACGGCCGTGCCGCCGATCGCCAGGGCCCGCAGGGCCGGGAGGGTGGCCCGCAGTCCCGCCAGACCAAGGTCGAGCTGGGCCTGGTAGCCGCCGAATTCCTGACCCAGGGTCAGGGGCACCGCATCCTGCAGATGGGTGCGACCGATTTTGATCAGGTCGGCATAGGCCGCCGCCTTGCGGCCCAGGGAAGCGATCAGGGCATCCAGGGCCGGCAGGAGGCTGTGCTCCAGCGCCAGACAGGCCGCCAGATGCATGGCCGTGGGGAAGGTGTCGTTGCTGGATTGGCTGAGATTGACATGATCGTTGGGATGGACGGGACGCTTGCTGCCCAGCTCCCCCCCCATGGCGGCGATGGCCCGGTTGGCGATCACCTCATTGACGTTCATGTTGGTCTGGGTGCCGGACCCCGTCTGCCAGACCCGCAGGGGAAACTCCCCATCCAGGGCGCCACTGGCCACCTCTTCCGCCGCTGTCACGATCACGGTTGCCAGCTGGGGGTCCAGCTTTCCCATGGCGGCATTCACCTCGGCACAGGCGGCCTTGAGATGGCCCAGCGCATGCACGATGGCCAGGGGCATGGGCTCGCCAAAGGCAAAGAGCTGGAGGGAGCGCTGGGTCTGGGCCCCCCAGTAGTGCTCGGCGGGCACCTCAATCGCACCGAGGCTGTCGGTTTCGAGCCGTCTCCGGGGCGCCATCTCACTCACGGGACGAGGCATCCGGAGCCACCGTTTGCCAGCCATCGTTGAGCTCGTTGAAGCTTGTCATCCTTCGCTCCGAACTTGATGGGGGGAGGGGCAACCCGGTGGCCTTGCTCAAGGCCGCATGGATGGTGTCGATCTCCACCTGGCCCGGGGCATCCAACACCACCTGCCCCTGCGTCCCGAGAACCACCACCTGGGGAATCACTCCCCGCCAGTAATGAAGGGGATCGCTGGGCCCAGCGTCCACCCGTCCCTGCAGGGGATCGGTGACCAGGGGGAGCAGTTCGATGCTGTTGCCCCACACCCGCTGCAGTTCGGAGACGACCCCGGCGAATCGTTTGCTCACCGCACTGTCGTCGAGGTAGTACACCAACAGGGTGACCCGATGGTCCGCCAGGGCCTCGGCCAGGGTGAGCCGGGGGGGCACCAGAGACCCATTGCCGGCATAGAGGGCAAAGATGTTGCCGTCATACCGGTCGTTGTCGAGGCTGGCCCAGGCCCCCGTGGGCCAGGCGAGCAGGCCCACCAGCAGAAGGGTCAGCACAAGAACCCTGGCTCGGATCCAGCGCACCGGAGAAGGGATCATCGACCCGTGGAGAGGGGGGACGTTCAGGATTATGGGGTTCAACGGCTCAGGCTTCGTCCCATGCCCTGGGCGATTCCGCGGCCCACCAGTCCGATGGCCCGACCCACCACCCGGGTGAGAAACACCACGACAAGGTTTCCCAGTGCCTTGACCAGGGCTTGCACCTGGGGGGCGAGGGCATCGCGCACCTCCAGGCCCAGGGTGACGAGTTGCTGGGGCAAGCTGAGGCGCTTCAGTTCCCCATCCCGGGGTTCGGTGAGATCCAGCCGAGCGATTCCACCCTCCTTCAGACAAAAGAGTGGGCGGCGGCTCTCGTAGAGCTGAATCGGCCGCTCCACCCAGCTCAGCCAGCGTTCCTGGGCGTTCAGCTGGTTGCGCAACCGCTCCAGATTGCGGGTGGGCAACAGGGTGTCCCGGAGCAGATAGCGGCGGAGTTCGGGCCAATCCGCACTCAGGGCCAGCACCTGACTGCTGATTTGCTCGGCATTGCGCACCAACCAGTTGGCCAGGAGCATCTCGAGATACAGCACCGCCTGGGGCTCATCCGCTGCCCGGAGCCGGCCATCCACCACGAGGGGGCGGGCCTGCAGCACGGCCGCCAGCATGGACTGGGGATCGGGGAGTTCCGGATCCTCACCCTCCAGATCGCTCTGGCTCAACAGGGTGTCGGCCACCGGCTGGAGGGCTCCCTCCCGGGGGAGCTGCACATAAGGGCCGGCCATCTGGCGCAGGGCCTGCTGGCGGAGCTGGGGTTGGAGGACAGCCCAGCGCTGACGAAGCGTTTCAGCGCTCTGATCCTCCAGCTGCAGGGTATGGCGAAGGTTGTCGAGCTGCTCCAGCAAGGCCAGCAGCAGATCCCGCCGCCGCTCGGCCTGGAGGCCATCAAAGGCCAGCAGCTGGCCGCTGAGATTGGCCGGCTCGGCCGCAACGGCGTCCTGCAGGCGCTGACGCAGGGCCCGCCAGATCCCCTCCGCATTGCGTTGGCGAAGGGTGAGGGAGAGCACAGGGGCAAGGGCACCTCCCGATAAGGGAGAGGCACCAGGGGAGGGGGGGAGGGCGGAGGCGGCATCCAGGGCCACAGCGTTTGTGGGGTTTGGAGGCGTGGCGAAGCCCCAGGCCATGGTGAGGGGGCCCCAGAGCCAGAGCAGGAGAGAGCGGGCCGCCTGGAGTTCGCGGCAGCGGCCCTCAAGCAGCAACTGGGCCAGCCAGGTGGTGGGGGGTGGGCTGAGAAGCCGGCGGCACACCCGCAACTCGGCATCGATCTGCTGAAGCCCACTCACCAGCAACCACTGTCCCAAGCCCATGGGCAAAGGCTCCCGCCAGGGGGAGTCGCCTGCGCCCCCGAGCAGATCCACCACCCGCCCCCCATCAAGGAGAGTGGCGACGGCATCCCGGACGGTGCCGGCATCGGGGGCCTCCAGGAGACCCTGCAGCGGAAGATCCAGCAGGAAATCGCGGGGGTAGGACAGGGCACCTGAGGAGAGCAGCAACAGCGGAGCGGGATGCCACCGCTCCTGCAGCTGGCGAAGTTCCTCGAGCAGCGTGTTGGCGGGCGGAAGGGTGGTGAGGCTCCAGAGGACGAGCCGGGGTGCCCCCTCCAAGTGCTCTGGATTGTCCACCAGCCGCTGGCGTGCAGGCTCCTGCGACAACCAACGCTTCAACCCTTCCCTGGAGAGCCCATCACCAAGGATGAGGATCTGGGGAAGGCGCTCACTGGAGGGAGGGGGCGTGGCCACTGTCATGGGGTCAGTGGGGGGGGCCGACGACCAAGAAGATTCAAAGTGTAGGCCTCAATCTGATAGCCCGTTCGTTGCTCGATCAGATCCAGGAGTTGGGCCGGAAGGAACACCTCCAGATCAAGAATCTCTCCCGTATCGAGACAGGTGAGATGGCTGTGGGGATCAGCCCTATAGCCATAAAGCCGACCGGTGGCGCGATCCAGGCACTCAATCACTCCCGCGGATTGGAGGGATTCCAGATTTTGATAGACAGAGGTGTGGCCGATGTTTCGACCAAGGTTATTGAGTTTTTCGAAGATATCTCTTGCACTGAGATGGGTTTTTTCGGCCCATAGCAATTGCAGCACCATGCGCCGCTGCTTGCTCAGACGCAGTCCCAGTTCGCGGCAGCGCCGGTAGGCCACATCCACCGTTTCCGTATCACTCTGGGCCAACTCGGAACTGGAGACCAGGTCTGGGGAGTCGGACCGCTTTCCAGGGCTGGGGGATGGTGGATGGGGGTGGGCCACAGGACCTGGTTGGAAACTGCGGAAGGCGAAGGTCAACCACGCCTATTTATAGAGGATTCAAGCGTTTCATGCTCAGGCCGGCCCGCCGACCGGCCGATTCAGGCGATGGGCAGGCCACCCGGGTCTTGCCATCGGCCAGGTCCGATGGCCTGCAGCGCATCCCTCAGATCCAGCCCCCCGTCGTAGAGGGCCCGCCCCACGATCACCCCCTCCACCCCCAGGGGGGCCAACACCAGGAGGCTGAGGAGATCACTCAAGGAGCCCACCCCCCCCGAAGCGATGATCGGAATGGAGCTGGCCTCCGCCATGGCACGGAGAAACGGCAGGTTGGGGCCGGCCAGGGTGCCATCCGTTGCAATATCCGTGGTGATCAGGGCCGCAACCCCACTGCCCTCGAAACGACGGGCCACCTCCGTGGCCTGCAGAGCGCTGTTGTCCAGCCAGCCGCGGGTGGCCACCTGCCCCCCCCTCGCATCAATGCCCACCACAATGTGTCCGGGGTGCCGCTCAGCGAGCCGACAGACCTGATCGGGATCGTCCACCGCCAAGGTGCCAAGAATCACCCGATCCAATCCCAGCTCCAGCAATTGCTCCGCCCGCTCGCTGGTTCTCACCCCACCCCCGAGCTGCACCGGGATGGTGAGGGCTTCCGTGATCGCCCGCACGGCCGCGTCATTGACGGTCTGTCCCTGACGCGCCCCATCCAGGTCCACAAGATGGAGCCGGGAGGCTCCCTGGCTTTGCCAGGACAGGGCCTGGGCCAGGGGATCGTCTGAAAAGGTGGTGACCTGGTCGTAGTCCCCCTGGTGGAGACGCACACAGTGGCCTCCGAGCAGATCAATCGCCGGAATGACGTCCATGTCCTGATAGCCACTGGTGGCATCATCCCGCGGGCCGCAAAGTGGGGCCAAATCGTGGCCCCATGGAGCCGCTCCCCCTTCCCCCCGCGCCCCCTCTCCAGATCGATCGGTGGCTGGCCCCGATCGCCTTTCCCGACCCGGCCCTGGAACAGGTGATGCGCAACCACCTGTATCCGCCGGGAACCGATCCGGGGGCCTGTCGGCGCGAGGGCGGGCTGCGTTACCTCTACAACCGGGTGGATCTGGATGGGGATCGGTCTCCGGAAACCCTGGTGGCCCTGCTCGGACGCCAAGGCTGCGGAGAGAACGGTTGCCCGGTGCTGCTGTTCAAGGATCTGGGCCCCAGGATCAGACCGCTCCAAACCCTTCTGGGCTTCCACACAACCCTCATCGTGGCCGAACGGCAGACGGGGGGCTGGCGCGATCTGATTCTTGCCCAGAGCGGGGCGTTGGGGGCGGAACGCTCCACCCTTTTGCGGCACAACGGCACGGTGTATCCCCCCGTTCCTGAGAACGCCGGCGCCCCGACCAGCTCCACCCGGGGGGTGGCCGCCCTTGCGATCAAGGGCAGCCCCTACCTGGTGCAGGGCCATCTCCTTGGCTGCCCCCCGGATCAGGATCAGCGGAAGAGGGTGTTCAACAAGGTGCCGATGGCCCGGCCCAGCTCCTCATTGCCGCTGGAGGAGGCGCCACTGCGACCAGCCATCTGAGTCGCCACCAGCGTCATGTCGCCCCAGCGGAAAATACCGGTGAAACCATGGTTGAGGTAGCTCACGGGCCAGGTGGAGCCGAAATCGTCCGCAATGCTCACCGATCCGTTCCGATTGGTGAACACATAGGTGGTGCCGTTGTTGAGCCTCACCTTGTAACGGGTCTGACCATCGCCGCGACTCATCTGGCGCAGATCGCACCGGCCATCAAACAGTGGCCGCCCCCCGCGGCTCAGGCTGCATAGCCCCGTATCCCTTGCGGCCTGACTCGGGTTCCATCCATCGCCCGATCCTGGGCCGACGATCCCCCCGGGCTGGGATCCTCCAAACAGCTGGCCCGTGACCTTCTGGGCCACATTGCGCTTGTTCCAGCCATCCTCCCAGCAGGTCCGCGCCGGGACGCTGCACACGGTGCCGTTGCTCAGCCGAAACTCCAGGGGGGCTGGATTGGTGGCCAGGTAGGCACGAAGCTGGGCCTCAGCCCGCCGCCCCAGATACTGCAGGGTCAGGGGCACGGAAGCACCCCTGCTGTCGTAGCAGACCCCGCTGCCTCTCAGGGACTGGGAATCGCAGAGCACGCCCTGAGCCGGGGATTGGACCTGGGCCTGGGCAGCCAGGGGGGCCAGGCCCCCTGCGAGAAGGCCACAGACAAGGGCCGACCTGGCGAAGACGGCGGAACGGATGCGGAGAAAGGGAAGAACCATCACAGGTGGCAAGGCTCAGGGCCAAAACTAGCCACGCTTTCTCGCCGAGCCGCTTGAATGGCCCGACCTGAGAGACGGCCATGCGGATTCTGGTGATGGGGGGAACCCGCTTTGTGGGCAGGCCCCTGGTGGCCGCACTGGTGGAGGCGGGCCATGAGGTGAGCGTCTTCACCCGGGGGCGGCAACCGGTTCCCGCTGGCGTGGAGCATCTCAAGGGCGACCGCACCCAGGAGACGGACCTGAGCCAACTCTCGGGCCGCGCGTTTGAGGTGATCGTGGATAGCTCGGGGCGGACCTTGGCCGACACCCGCAGCGTGCTGACGTTCACAGGAGCTCCCCGCCACCGGCTCGTGTACGTGAGTTCCGCGGGGGTGTACGCCGATAGCGTGCTCTGGCCCCTCGACGAGGACGCCCCCCTCGACCCCGCCAGCCGCCACGCCGGGAAAGCGGAAACGGAAGCCTGGTTACTGGCCGAGGGCATTCCCTTCACCAGCTTCCGTCCCACTTACATCATCGGGCCCGGCAACTACAACCCCATCGAACGCTGGTTCTTTGATCGCCTCACCCACGATCGCCCCATCCCCCTCCCTGGCGATGGGGGGCTGATCACCCAGCTGGGGGACGTGCGCGACCTGGCCCGGGCCATGGCCCTCTGCATCGACGTGGACACCGCCTGCAACCGCATCTACCACTGTTCGGGTCTGCAGGGGGTGACCCTGAGGGGACTGGTGGCCATGGCCGCCCAGGCCTGTGGCAAGGATCCCGCCACCGTGGACATCCGGAGCTTTGATCCCGCCGGGCTGGAGCCGAAGGCGCGGAAGGCCTTTCCCCTGCGGCTGTCCCACTTCCTCACCGATACCCATCGGTTGCAGAGAGAGCTGGCCTGGAAGCCCCGCTTCGATCTGGCGTCCAGCCTGGCGGACAGCTACCAGCTGGATTACAGGAAGACAGCCTCAGAGAGCCCTGATTTCAGCGCCGATGAGGCCCTTCTTCAGGCGTGACAAGGCTGGCAGCTCGCGCATAATGCTGCCATTCCAAGTGGAGTTGCCTGGTGGAGAAGGGACGGGTCAGTTCGCGACAAGCCGCGGATTCCTTGCAATGGATCGCCTATGCGTTGATCCTTGTTTTTCTCGCCCAGGTGATCACGGCGGTTTATCCCATCACCGCCCTCAAGCCGGAGTGGATTGTGCGCGCTGGCGGCGCCCTGCGTGGCACCGCCAGCCTGCCCCTTCTGGCGGTGGGCCTCTTCATGCTTGCCAACACCCTGGATGGCGATGTGCTGCCGTCCTCCAAGCAGCTCAACATGATGCGTCGGTTCGCCACCCTCGCTGCGCTTGGCTTTCTCCTGTTGATCCCTCTCCAGTCCTACGCCACGGTGAAGGTGCTCAACACCCAGGTGGAAGACCGACAAGCCGAATTGAAAAAGGTGCTCGCTGCCGTCCCTCTGATTGAAAAGGCGACAACCGAAACCGAGCTTCGAAAAGGGATCATCGCCATTCCCGGCGGCGAGCAGCTGGCGACCCGTCCCCTGGGCGGGGAAGTGCCAGCGGTGCGAAAGTTCCTGCTTGAGCGCATCCGTGCAACGGTGAGTCGTCTGGACAATGAGCTGAAGGAAAACAAAGACAAGGCGCTGCAACGCCTCATTCTTCCCCTCTCGCGTGATGGCTTGATTTCTCTGGCCTATGCCATTGGATTTGCCGGGATGGGCCACAACAAATTTGGCCAGCCCACCCCCCTGCGTCGCCTGGTGCGCTCCCGCAACAATGAACTGCAGAAGGAAATGAATTCCAGGTCTGGCTCCCATCGCAAATAGGCTCCGTTCCGAACCGGGAAGGCGATGGAGGACTTTTGTTCCCTCTTTCAGAGCCTTGATCAATCGCCAGGAACGGAAGCCAAGGTGGCTGCCCTTCTGGACTACTTCCAGGCCTGCTCAGCCGAGGAGGGTGCCTGGGCGCTCCATGTGCTGCTCGGTCGTCAGAAACGGCGGCTGATCACGGGGCGACGCCTGCGTGACATCTGCCTCGCCGGCACGGCCTGGCCGCCCTGGCTCTTCGACGAATGCCACCGGCACGTGGGGGATTCGGCGGAAACCATCAGCCTGCTCTTGCCCCCTCCACCGTTGCGCGCGGCCGGCCCGGGGAGGCAAGGCTCGCTCCAGGAGTGGATGGAGGAGCGTCTTCCGGCCCTGGCGGCCCTGGAGGGCGATGCCCAGGTTGCGGCCGTGCAGGCCTGCTGGAGCCAACTCAACCAATCCCAGCTTCTGGTGGTGAACAAGCTCCTCACCGGCGGCCTGCGGGTGGGGGTGAGCGAAGGGCTCGTGATCCGCGCCCTGTCACGCCTCACCGGCCTCGACAGCGCCACCCTCAAGCACCGCCTGATGGGCCGGATCCAACCGTCGGCGGATGCCTGGAACGCGCTGACCAGTCCCCTCGACACCGGGGCCGTGCCCCCCAGCCGTCCCTACCCCTTCTTTCTGGCCTCCCCCCTGGATCCCGCCATCCGCGACACCACCACCGCCAACCAGTGGCAGGTGGAGTGGAAATACGACGGGATCCGCGGCCAGTTGATCCATCGCCAGGGCGAGGTGTTTCTCTGGAGCCGAGGGGAAGATCTGATCAACGCCAGCTTTCCCGATCTCACCGCCGCCGCCGCCCATCTGCCTGAGGGGTTGGTGCTGGATGGGGAAGTGGTGATCTGGGGGGCTGGAGAGCCCCATCCCCGTTCCTTTGCCACCCTTCAGCGGCGTCTGGGCAGGCTGGCCCCAGGGCGCAGCCTGCTGGCCCAGGCGCCTGCCTCCTTTGTGATCTACGACCTGCTCGAACAGGACGGCAACGACCTTCGGGCCAGGCCCCTGGAGGAGCGCCGAACCCGCCTCCTCCAGCTCGAACGGCAAGGGCTGCCCGCCCCGCTGCGCTTGGCGCCGGTGTTGCCGCTCTCCCACTGGCAGGAGCTCGATCCGTTGCGGGATCGGGCCCGCTCGGAGGGGGCGGAAGGGGTGATGCTGAAACACCGTGAGGCGCCCTATCTGAGCGGCCGACGGCGGGGGCATTGGTGGAAACACAAGCTGGAGCCCTACCGGCTGGATGCGGTACTGCTCTATGCCCAGGCCGGGAGCGGCCGGCGGGCCAACCTGCTGACGGATTACACCTTCGGGCTCTGGGATCGGCCCTGGGGGGACCCGATCGGCACCCCCCAGGAGGAGCAGCCTCCCCAGCTGGTGACCTTCGCCAAGGCCTATTCCGGATTGGACGACGGGGAGATCCAGCGGCTGGATCAGTGGATCCGCAGGCACACCCTGCAGCGCTTCGGCCCCGTGCGGGCGGTGGAACCCGCGCTGGTGTTCGAGCTGGCCTTTGAGGGAATCCAGCCCTCCTCCCGGCACCGCAGTGGGGTGGCCGTGCGCTTCCCGCGCATCAGCCGCTGGCGCACCGACAAGCTGGTCCGGGAAGCGGACAGCCTGGAGGCGGCGCTGGCCTTGATGGCTGCAGGCACGCCGGAGGCACCAACAGCGCCGAACCCAACCCGATAGGGTGCGGCCCCGGGCTCCCCCAGCTTGCGCGATGGCCCCAGTCGCCCCCTCCCGCGCCCGAATCCAGACTCCCGCGGCCGTCGCAGGGGCCGGCGGTGTGCTGGCTCCGATTGAAGCCTGGTTTGCCCGGCAGGGCTGGCAACCGCAGCCGTTCCAGCGGCAATGCTGGCAGGCCTACCTCGAGGGCAGAAGCGGGCTGATCCAGGTGCCCACCGGCTCGGGGAAAACCTATGCCGCCGTGATGGGCCCCTTGGCGGAGCTGGTGCAGGAGAGCCAATCCCAGAAAGGGGAACCGACGGGATTGCGGCTGCTGGTGATCACGCCGCTGCGGGCCCTCAGCCGGGATCTCCAGCTGGCGATCGAAACCCCGATCGCCGCCATGGGCTGGCCCGTGCGGGTGGGGCTTCGCAACGGCGATACCCCCAGCAGCGAACGGACCCGCCAGCGCCGGAAACCTCCCCACATCCTGATCACCACTCCGGAATCCCTGGCCCTGCTGCTGGCCTCTCCCGATGCCGAGGGGCTGTTTGCGGCGCTGCAGGGGGTGGTGATCGATGAGTGGCACGAGCTCATGGGCAGCAAGCGGGGCAGCCAGACCGAGCTGTGCCTGAGCTGGCTCAGCCGCCAGAGGCCGGGCCTGCGGCGCTGGGCCATCAGCGCCACCATCGGCAATCTCGAGGAGGCGGCCCAGACCGCAGTGGGAGCCGGGATCGCACCGGTGATCGTCACGGCCCCGCTCCAGCGGGGCACCGCCATCCGCAGCCTGCTGCCCGACTCCATCGACGGGTTCCCCTGGGCGGGGCACCTGGGATTGCGGATGCACGACACCCTGGTGGGGGCTCTGGAGCCCACCACCTCCACCCTGCTGTTCACCAACACCCGCAACCAGGCGGAGCGCTGGCACCAGTGCCTCCGCTACACCTGTCCGGAAATGGAGGACGCCCTAGCGCTGCATCACAGCTCCCTTGATCGGGCCACCCGGGAAGGGGTGGAAGCGGGGGTGAAGGGGGGGGAGATCCGGTGGGTGGTGTGCACCAGCTCCCTGGATCTGGGGGTGGATTTTCAGCCCGTGGAGCAGGTGGTGCAGATCGGCTCGGCGAAACATCTGGCGCGCCTGCTGCAACGGGCGGGCCGCTCGGCCCATGCCCCAGGCCGCACCTCCCAGGTGCTCTTCATGCCCACCAATGCCCTCGAGCTGATGGAGGTGAGCGCCATGCGCCGCGCCCTGGCGCAAGGCGTGGTGGAACACCGGGCCGCTCCGGAGGCTCCCCTGGATGTGCTGCTCCAGCATCTGGTGACCCTGGCCTGCGGCCCGGGATTCTGCCCCCACCAGGAATGGCAGACCATCCGCTCCGCCTGGAGTTTCCGGCACCTGACGCCCGAGCAATGGGATTGGTGCCTCACCTTTCTGGAGCATGGGGGACGCTGTCTGGCCGCCTACCCCCGCTACCGCAAGTTGGAGCGGGATTCCCCCCCCTCCGACCCGGCAAAGCCCCAGGCCAGCCCAACCTTTCGTTTTCGGGTGCAGGACAAGACGATCGCCCGGCTGCACCGGTTGAACATCGGCACGATCACCGCCGATCGGAGCGTCAGCGTGCGCTTCGTGCGGGGGGCCGTGATCGGCCACGTGGAGGAGGCCTTCATCGGACGGCTGAGGCCGGGAGACGTGTTTTTCTTCGCCGGCCGCCAACTGGAATTCCAGCGGCTGCGCGAGATGACGGCCTACGTGAAGACCACCACCAAAACCAGCACGGCCGTACCCGCCTGGGCCGGGGGGCAGATGGCCCTCTCCGACCTGCTCAGCCACCATCTGCGGGAGGAGGTGGACCGCTGCAGCCAGGCGCTGGCGGAGGGGGAGGGCAGCCCCTTGTTGGACACCCCAGAGCTGCAGGCCCTGGCTCCCCTGCTGCATCGGCAGGCCGAACTGTCACGGATCCCGAGACGGGACGACTTCCTCGTGGAGGTGTGCCGCACCCGGGAGGGCTGCCATCTCTACGCCTATCCCTTTGAGGGGCGCTTTGTGCATGAGGGTCTGGGGTTTCTCTGGGCCTGGCGGTTGGCCCGCCATCACCCGGGCACCCTGACCGTTTCGGTGAACGACTATGGCTTTGAACTGCTGGCTCCCCGGGGCTATCCCTTCCCGGAGCTGGTGGCCGAACACGGCGAGCACCTGCTGAGCACGGAGGGACTGGAGAGGGATCTGGAGGCGGCCATCAATCTCTCCGAATTGTGCCGGCGCCGCTTCCGTGGGATCGCCCAGGTGAGCGGCCTGGTGCACAACGGTTATCCCGGCACGGCCAAGAGCGGCGGCCAGCTGCAGATCAGTGCGGCCCTGCTCTTTGATGTGTTCAACCGGCATGATCCCGACAACCTGCTGCTGCTGCAGGCCCGACAGGAGGTGATGGGCCATCAGCTGGAGAAGCATCGGCTGGAAGCCACCCTGCAACGGCTCCAGACCTGCCGCCTTCAGGTGGAATTCACGCCCCGGCCCACCCCTCTGGCTTTCCCCCTGCTGGCGGAGCGGCTGACCAATCGGATGAGCAACGAGTCGCTCCTGGAGCGGCTGCAGCGCCTGCGGGCCGAGGCCGAAAAAGCCGAAGGGCTGGACTGACCCCTGGGGCCACAAGGGTCCAGGCCTCAGGGGGCCGGAGCCTCCCGGCCTCCGGGAGCGGAGGTGGCCCTGGCGGCCGGGGGATCGGCGCTGGCCGACTCGAGCACCTGATGCACCACGATCCCAGAGCCCACCACCGTGGCCCCCGTGAGGCCCAGCACGCCCAGGAGCAGGCGACGGCTGGTGCGGGGAAAGACGCGGAAGCTGGCCACGATGGCCACGGGCCAAAGGGGGGGAATCGCCCAGGCGGCCGCCAGCATCCCCACGGTGCCGACCCGGGTGGCCCGCTCGATTACCTCGGTGCGTCGGGCCAGGGCCAGCTGGGCCTCGTGGTCGCGGAGCAGCTGGCGATCCTCCTCGGTGTGCCAATAGCCCAGACGGCGAGCCAGCTCCAGATCCCGTTCAGCCCCGTTGCGGCCCAGGGAACCCGCCACGGATTGGAGCCAACCGGTTCCAGCCATCCCATTGCCCTTCAGTAGGGATGCACGCTAGGCGCGCTATTGCGCAGGGCGGTTCGGGTTGCCGGGCCGGGAGAGGGGGAAGAACCGCCCTCAGGCCACCAGGTAGCTGCGCAGGTCGAGAGAGCGGCTACGAATGGCCTCCAGGGCCCGGCGCTCCAGGTTGCGCGTCTTGTCGCGGCTCATTCCCAGTTCCTTGGCAATGGACGTGAGGCTCATGGGCTCTTCGCCCTCCATCCCATAACGCATCTTCAGCACCCTGCCCTGCAGCTCCGGCAGCTGCTCCACCAGCGCTCGCAGATCCCCCTTCAAACACTCCCCATCCACCATCTCCCCTGGCAACATCCCATCCCCGCTCAACAGATCCAGCAGCTCCGTATCCTCCCCA
>JAYKJF010000123.1:0-5229 GCA_035285785.1 Cyanobacteriota bacterium | reverse complement strand
ACGGCGGTCTACGCGGGGGCGGGGAGGCATTCAAAAGGGCGGATTGCTCTTCACCCTAAACCTTGCTGTGACCCCTTCAAGGCCATGAGGGCCTGTTGCATCAGATCCTCACCTTTGAGCCAGAGGGGACGGTGCTGGCGGCGAAACCAGGTGCGTTGCCGTTTGGCGTATTGGCGGGTCCGCTGTTCGGTCTGGGCGATGGCCTGTCCCTCCTTCAGCTCTCCCCGCAACAGGCCCCGGGCTTCCGCGTAGCCCATGGTGTCGAGAAGGGGGCAGGTGTCCCCATGGTGGCTGATCAGGTCAGCGGTTTCGCCCACCAGTCCCGCTGCAAACATGTCCAGCGTGCGTTGGCGAATCCGCTGGGGGAGGTCCGCTGGGTCGAGCCCCAGCTCCAGGATCGGCCAGGGGGGAGGGATGCGTCGCTGTTGGGAGGAGATCGTCTGGCCCGTGGCGTAAAACACTTCCAGAGCCCTTTGCGTGCGTGAGATGTCCGCAGGGGCGATGCGGCTCCCGGCAACCGGATCACAGCGTTGCAGCAGGGCGTGACAGAGCGGTTGGCCCATGGCCTTGAACTGTTGGCGGAGCTGGGCCTGGGGAGGCACGGCGGGGGGGGTGAGGCCCTGGAGCAACCCCTGCAGATAGAGCCCGCTGCCTCCCACCAGCAGGGCGATCCCGCAGCGCTCCAGTTCGGCGCGGATGGCCGCTCGCCCCAGGGGCAGGAACTCCTGCAGCGTGAGGGGGTCGGTGGGGGAACGCAGATCGAGGAGTTCGTGCCGCACCCGCTGCCGTTGCTGCGGGGTGGGCTTGGCCGTGCCGATGTCCATGCCCACATACACCTGGCGGGCGTCAACGCTGATCACCGCCAGGTTCAACGCTTCGGCCAGGTCGAGGGCCAGCGCTGTCTTGCCACTGGCGGTGGGGCCCATCAGGGCGACCACAAGGCCGGTTCCGCCGGCGGCAGGGGGGGAGGGGGCGAACGTCGCTGTCATCCCCTCACTCTGGGTCCTGCCCAGTCCCCATCCGCACCCACCGATCCAGTGCAATGCATCCCCACCTGGAATGTGTCCCCAGAAGTGGCTGGCTGGCGCAGCGAGAGGCGAATGGTAGATTGGGCCTCAAGACAAAGCCGATTTCCGCCCAAGCCTTATCTGCGGCGCTTCTGCGGCCCAATCTGGCCTTTGGAATCGTCTGACATTTCAGCCCCTCCCTCCCCCCTGAGACCCGCCTTCGCATGAGCGACGCCTCGCGAGTCCAATCCGCCTACGGCGCCGAACAGATCCAAGTGCTGGAAGGCCTGGAGCCGGTTCGGAAGCGGCCAGGCATGTATATCGGCTCCACGGGGCCGCGGGGCCTCCACCACCTCGTGTACGAAGTGGTGGACAACTCCGTTGATGAGGCTCTCGCGGGCCATTGCGATGAGATCTCGGTTGTTCTTCACGCGGATGGGTCGGCGAGTGTCACCGACAACGGCCGTGGCATTCCCACCGATATCCATCCCCGCACGGGTAAAAGTGCCCTGGAAACGGTGCTCACCGTGCTCCATGCGGGCGGCAAGTTTGGTTCCGGTGGATACAAAGTGTCGGGTGGTCTCCACGGGGTGGGGATCTCTGTGGTCAATGCCCTCAGCGAGTGGGTCGACGTCACCGTTTTCCGCCAGGGCCACGAGCACAACCAACGTTTTGAACGGGGGAACCCCATCGGTTCTCTGGCGGCCAAGCCAGCCGCTGACCCCGAGCAGACCGGCACCCAGGTGCGCTTCTTGCCGGACCACGAGATCTTCACCGGTGGCATTGAATTCGACTACCAGACCCTGGCCGCACGCCTCCGGGAACTGGCCTACCTGAATGGGGGTGTGCGCATCGTGTTCCGCGACGAGCGGCCCGCACGTGGCCAGGAGGAGGTTCACGAGGAGATTTATCACTACGAAGGGGGAATCAAGGAATATGTTGCCTATATGAATGCAGAAAAAGATCCCCTGCATCCGGATATTATTTATGTGAATTCTGAGAAGGATAATGTGCAGGTGGAGGCAGCTCTGCAGTGGTGCATTGATGCCTACTCAGACAATATCTTTGGTTTTGCGAACAACATCCGCACCATCGATGGTGGCACCCATATCGAGGGTTTGAAAACCGTTCTGACCCGAACCCTGAATGCCTTTGCCAAGAAGCGTGGCAAGCGCAAGGAGAGCGATGCCAACCTGGCTGGTGAAAACATCCGTGAAGGCCTGACGGCCGTTCTCTCGGTCAAGGTTCCCGACCCCGAATTTGAAGGTCAGACCAAAACCAAGTTGGGCAACACAGAGGTGCGTGGAATTGTGGACACCCTGGTGGGAGAAGCCCTGGGTGAATATCTGGAATTCCACCCCTCGGTGATCGATCTCATTCTGGAGAAGGCCATCCAGGCCTTCAATGCCGCAGAAGCGGCCCGCCGCGCCAGGGAGTTGGTGCGACGCAAATCCGTTCTGGAGAGTTCCACCCTTCCAGGCAAGCTGGCCGATTGCAGTTCGCGCGACCCCAGCGATTCAGAGATTTACATCGTTGAGGGCGACTCCGCTGGAGGATCGGCCAAGCAGGGGAGAGATAGGCGTTTTCAGGCCATTCTTCCGCTGCGGGGCAAGATCCTCAACATTGAAAAAACAGATGATTCTAAAATCTACAAAAATACAGAAATTCAGGCTCTGATCACTGCGTTGGGCTTGGGCATCAAGGGTGAGGAATTTGATGAAAAAAATCTGCGCTATCATCGAATTGTCATCATGACCGATGCGGACGTCGATGGCGCCCACATCCGCACCCTGCTTCTCACTTTTTTCTATCGCTATCAACGTGCTCTCGTGGAGGGAGGCTATATCTACATCGCTTGTCCGCCCCTCTATAAAGTTGAGAGGGGGAAAAACCACTCCTATTGCTACAACGAATCTGATTTGCGCAAAACCCTGGATGCCTTTGGTGAAAAGGCCAATTACACCATTCAGCGCTTCAAGGGTTTGGGTGAAATGATGCCCCAGCAGCTATGGGAAACCACCATGGATCCCGGCACGCGCATGATGAAGAGAGTGGAAATCGAGGATGCGGCCGAGGCGGATCGGATCTTCACCATTCTCATGGGCGACAAAGTGGCGCCCCGACGGGAATTCATTGAGGCCCACAGCGCCGAGCTTGATTTCGCGCAGTTGGATATCTGAATGCTGCCGATCCGCCCCCGCCCCCCGGCCCTCACCTGGGCAGCCCTTCTCGGGTTTGCCCTGTTCGCTCCCGCGGCCTTGCCAGCCGGGGGTGGCGAGCGGCGCTTGCCTGAACTCCGGCGCCGGGAATCGGCCCAGGAACCGCTGCTGAGTCTGCGAAGCTCTGCCCTTCTGGCCTCCCCCCGCCGGCATGCTCCCGTGCTCACCTGCCTGGAGCCGGGCATCCCCATGCGGGTGTTGCGAACCTGGCTGGAGCCCGGAGGCCGCCGTTGGTTGCAGGTGGCCACTGCGGGGCCATCGGGCCGGCAGACCCGGGGTTGGCTTCTGGGATAGGGGTGCCATGAGCGAACCCTCTGGCGGCGCGGAAGTCCTCGCTCATCATCTTCAGCTCCTTCTGGAGGCTGGCAACTACGACGGGGCCAAGGTGCTCCTGAAACCCGTTCAACCCGTGGATGGGGCCGAGGCCATCGGCAACCTGCCCACCACCCTGCAGGCCCTGGCTTTTCGCCTGTTGCCCAAGGATGAGGCCATTGAGGTGTACGAATATCTGGAGCCGGCCGTGCAGCAGAGCCTCCTGGAGCGCCTGCGCTCCGGAGAAGTGCTCGAGCTGGTGGAGGAGATGTCGCCGGACGATCGGGTGCGGCTGTTTGATGAGCTGCCGGCCAAGGTGGTTCGGCGCCTGCTGGCGGAGCTGAGTCCGGCGGAGCGTCGCATCACGGCCCAGATGCTCGGGTATGAGAGCGGCACCGCGGGTCGTCTGATGACCACGGAATTCATTGATCTCAAGGAGTTTCACAAGGCCACCCAGGCCCTCGAGATCGTGCGGCGCCGCGCCCGGGATACGGAGACCATCTACAGCCTGTATGTGACCGATGCATCCCGTCATCTCACGGGCATCCTGTCGCTCCGCGACCTGGTGACCGCCGAACCGGAGGAGCGCCTGGGGGATGTGATGACCCGGGAGGTGGTGAGCGTGTCCACGGACACCGACCAGGAGGAGGTGGCCCGCTTGATCCAGCGCTACGACTTCCTGGCCGTTCCCGTGGTGGACCGGGAGCAGCGCCTGGTGGGCATCGTCACGGTGGACGACGTGATCGATGTGATCCAGCAGGAAGCCACGCGGGATATCTACGCCGCAGGCGCCCTGCAGGCTGGTGATGAGGACGACTACTTCCAGAGCAATCTGTTCACCGTGGCCCGGCGGCGGGTGGTCTGGTTGCTGGTGCTCCTGTTGGCCAACACGGCCACGTCGGCCGTGATCGCCTCTGAAGACGCGGTTCTCAAGCGGGTGGTGGTGCTGGCGGCTTTCATTCCCCTGCTGATCGGCACCGGGGGCAACGTGGGGGCCCAGAGCTCCACCGTGGTGATCCGGGGCCTGAGCACCCAGCGCATTCAGTCCCTGGGGCCGGCGATGGCCGTGGGCAGGGAGGCGGTGGCTGGAGCCCTGCTGGGTCTGCTGATGATGTTCGTGGTGGTGCCCTGGGCGGGGTATGTGTCCCACAACTGGGTTGTGGCCTGGGCTGCGGGGATCAGCCTGCTGGCCATCACCACCCTCGCTGCCACGGCGGGCTCGGCCCTCCCCCTGTTGTTCAACCACTTCGGCCTCGATCCGGCCCTGATGTCGGCTCCCTTCATTGCCACGGCCACCGATGTGGCCGGGGTGTTCATCTACCTCCAGACAGCGTCATGGCTGCTGGAACGCTTTGCCAGTCCCTGAGGGGCTTTTCGGGCGCATCCGGCAACCAGATCTGCAACATGAGAGACATTTACACTTCGTTAGGTTAGGCTTCACAGATCTTTAGGTTCCGGCCGATGGGCCCCGTTTCCTCCGTCGATCTGATGCCCGCTGAGCTCACCGAGCTCCCCACCGTCCCGACGCCAGCCCGTGAACTCCCATCCATGGATGCGGACCTTGTCCGCTCCTACCTGCGGGACATCGGGCGGGTGCCCCTGCTGACGCACGAGCAGGAGATCACGTTGGGGAGGCAGGTGCAGGAGCTGGTGGCTTTGGAGGAGCTGGAGGCGGAGCTGACGCTGCGCGC
>JAYKJF010000122.1:0-35283 GCA_035285785.1 Cyanobacteriota bacterium | reverse complement strand
TTGAGCCCTGCCGCTGCTGGTGATCCCCTGCCCCCCGTGGGTGCCGAGCCGGGCTGGCGCTTCTGGATCGACCGGGGCGGCACCTTCACCGATGTGGTGGCCTGCCCCCCCCAGGGGCCCCTTCAGGTGCGCAAGGTGCTCTCCGTGCAACCCGATCGCCCGGGCGATCCGGCCGTGGCGGCGATCCGGGAGCTGCTGGGGGTGGATCCCAGCCAAGAGCTGCCGCCGGCGCTGGTGGAGGAGGTGCGGTTGGGCACCACCGTGGCCACCAATGCCCTGCTGGAGCGGGCCAGCGCCCCCGTGCTCCTGCTGGTGAATCAGGGGTTGGGGGATCTGCTGGCCATCGGCGACCAGCACCGCCCCGATCTCTTCGCCCTGCGCATTACGCGCCCCCAGCCCCTGGATGTGCGGGTGGTGGAGGTGGAGGGGCGCCTCGCCGCCGATGGCGAGGAGGTGAGCCCCCTGGTGCTGGATGGGGCCCTGGAGGAGCGGATCCGCCAGGCCGTGGCCGATGGCCCGCGCCAGGTGGCGGTGGCCCTGCTCCACAGCTACCGCCAGCCCGCCCATGAGTGGGCGCTCGGTGCCTGGCTGGAGGCCCGGGGCCTGGGCCCTGCCCTGCTTTCCCACCAGCTCAGCCGCCAGCCCCGCCTTCTCCCCCGGGCAGCCACCACGGTGGTGGAGGCGGGGTTGCAGGGGGTGTTGCAGGGCTACCTCCGCCAGGTGTCGGCTGCCCTGGGCCCGGCCACTCGCCTGCGGGTGATGACCTCCAGCGGCGCCCTGCAGAGCCCCTCCCTGCTGCGCGCCAAGGACACGATCCTCTCCGGCCCCGCCGGCGGCATGGTGGGCGCGGTGGCGGCCGCGCGCGGGGCGGGTTTGGCGTCTGTTCCCCTGCTGGGCTTCGACATGGGGGGAACGTCGACCGATGTGTTCCATTTCGATCCCGCCCGGGGTGCGCTGGCCTGGGAGCGCAATACCGGCACCGAGGTGGCCGGCCTGCCCCTGCTGGCCGACATGCTGCCCATCCACACCGTGGCGGCCGGCGGCGGATCGGTGTTGCAGGCGGTGGATGGGCGGCTGGTGGTGGGGCCCCGCTCGGCGGGAGCCGATCCGGGTCCGGCCTGCTACCGGCGCGGCGGGCCCGCCACGATCACCGATGCCAACCTGCTGCTGGGGCGCCTGCCGCTGGAGGCTCTGCCGGCGGTGTTTGGCCCCAACGGCGATCAGCCAGCGGATCGGGAGGCGGTGGAGCGGCGCTTCGCGGCGCTGGCCCAGGAGTTGGGCCTGGAGCCGGAGCAGGTGGCCCTGGGGGCGTTGCAGGTGGCGGTGGAGCGCATGGCGGATGCCATTCGGCGCATTTCCATCCAGCGGGGGCACGACATCCGCCAGGCCCTGCTGGTGTGCTTCGGCGGGGCCGGCGGCCAGCATGCCTGCGCCCTGGCCCGCCGGCTCGGGGTGACCCGGGTGCTGCTCCACCCCCTGGCGGGCGTGCTCTCGGCCTATGGCATCGGCCTGGCGCCCCAGCAGCTGCACCGGGAGCGGAGCCTGCGGGCCCCGTTGGCGCCGGGCCTGGCGGCGGCCCTGGGCCCCTGCCTGGCCGAGCTGGAGAGGGAGGGGCGCCTGGCCCTGGAAGCCTCCGGCGATCTGGCCCCTGCCCAGGTGCCGGCCCTCAGCCTGCGGCTGGATCTGCGCACCGCCGCCAGTGAGTCGGTGCTGGAGGTGGACGGAACACCGCTGCTGGGCCGGGATCTGGAAGCGGACGAAGGGGGCTGGATCGACTCCCTGCGCCAGAGCTTTCAGGAGAGCCATGAACGCCGGTTCGGCCATTGCCCCCCCGATGGGGCCCTGGTGCTGGAGCGGGTGGTGCTCACCCTGCAAACCGAGGAGGCTCCAGCGCCCCAGGAGCCTGCGCCCACTCCCGGGGGTGGGGAGGCCAACCCTGAGGGTGTGGTCCCCCTGTGTCTGCCTGATCCGGCCACACCACCGGGCCAGACCGTGCAGCCCCTGTGGACCTCTGTTCCCCTATGGCGGCGCAGTCGGTTGGTGGTGGGTCAGCGGCTGCAGGGTCCGGCGGTGGTGTTGGAGGCCACGGGCACCTTGGTGCTCGAGCCGGGCTGGCAGGCCCGGGTGTTGCCGGGCGGAGAGCTGCTGCTGGAGGCTCTTGGACGGGACGGGGTGGGGGCGGCGCTCGCTCGCGCTGGCGCCGCTGATGACAAGGCCCCCGATCCCGTGCGCCTGGAGCTCTACAACCATCGCTTCACCGCCATCGCCGAGCAGATGGGGGTGCGGCTGCAGCAGAGCAGCCGCTCGGTGAACATCCGGGAGCGGCTGGACTTTTCCTGCGCCCTCTTCGACCGCAACGGGCGCCTGGTGGCCAATGCGCCCCACATCCCGGTGCACCTGGGCTCCATGGGCGAGAGCGTCAGCGCCCTGCTGGCGGCCATCGCCCGGGGGGAGCGCGCGCCTCTGGGTCCAGGGGATGTGGTGGCGGCCAATGATCCGTTTCATGGGGGCACCCATCTGCCGGATGTCACGGTCATCAGCCCCGTGTTCGACGATGGGGAAGGGAATGGCTCCGACTTGGTGGCGTTTGTCGCCAATCGGGGGCACCACGCCGATGTGGGTGGGCTCACCCCCGGCTCCATGTCGGCCTTCAGCCGGCGGATCGAGGAGGAGGGTCTGCTGCTCGACAACGTGCCCTTGCTGGTGGCCGGCGCCTGGGACGAAGCCGCCTGGTTGGCGCGCTGCGCCGCGGGCCCCTACCCGGTGCGCAATCCCCAGCGCTTTCTCGCCGACCTGCGGGCCCAGGTGGCGTCCAACCAGCTGGGCCAGCAGGAGCTGGGCCGGTTGTTCCGGGAGGAGGGGCGCCAGGAGGTGCTCGCCTACATGGGTCATGGGCAGCGGCAGGCGGCGGAGGCGGTGCGGGGGGTGATCGGCCGCTTGCGCGATGGCCAGCACACGGTGGAGCTTGATGGGGGTGCCCGCATCGTGGTGGCGATCCAGGTGGATCGGCAGGCCCGGCGGGTGCGGGTGGATTTCACGGGCACCTCCCCCCAGCAGCCGTCCAACCTCAACGCCCCCTTGGCGATCACCAAGGCGGCCGTGATGTATGTGTTCCGCACCCTGGTGGCGGAGCCCCTGCCCCTCAACGCTGGGTGTTTTGACCCCATCGACCTGGTGGTGCCCCGGGGTTCGCTGCTGTGGCCCGAGCCGCCGGCGGCGGTGGTGGCGGGCAATGTGGAGACGTCGCAGGCGGTGGCCAATGCCCTCTATGGAGCCCTGGGCGTGATGGCCGCCAGCCAGGGCACGATGAACAATCTGAGCTTCGGCGACGGGGAGCGGCAGTATTACGAAACCCTCTGCGGTGGTGCGGGGGCGGGCCTGGATCGCGATGGCACGGGCTTTGCCGGCGCCAGCGCCGTGCAGACCCACATGACCAATTCCCGCCTCACCGATCCGGAGATCCTGGAGGCGCGCTACCCGGTGCGGCTGGAGCGCTTCGCCCTGCGCCAGGGCAGTGGTGGCGCGGGCCGCTGGCGGGGCGGCGATGGGATGGAGCGCTGGCTGCGGTTTCTGGAGCCGATGACCGTCTGTCTGCTTTCGGGATCCCGGCGGGTGCCGCCCTTCGGCCTGGCGGGCGGTGCGCCCGGCCAGGTGGGGGAGAACGCCATCCAGCGGGCCAACGGCGACTGGGAACCGCTTCCGGGTTGTGCCCAGGTGGAGATGGGAGTTGGCGATCTGCTGCGGATCGCTACTCCCGGGGGCGGTGGGTTTGGGGAGGTGGACTCTCCACCTGTGGCGAATTGCGGGCATCATGGGGCAGATCCGGTGAGAGGCCCGTCGATGGTGGATGCCCATGACGATGATGGTGCCGATGTTTTGTTGCTGACTGGACTCCACGAGGAGATCTAGTGGATTCATCGCGTCACAGGGTTTCCGTTTGAACGCCGGATGCGTGAGGGCACCTCCTATCTCTATGCCGATGTCATCAGGGGCGACAGGAGTGTGCGGATCGTCACCCTGCGCCAACTGGACAAGGGACTGACTACCGCGGCAATCACGGCTACAAAAGCCCTGTGCCTCTGGAAACCGAGTGTGGTTGTGATGACCGGCATCTGCGCGGGCGCTCCCGGGGCGGTGCACCTGGGTGATCTGATCGTGGCCACCCAGTGCTTTGAACATTCCAGCGGCTAACTCCGGGATGGCACCCTGATTCTCTTGCAGAACCGGGTGACCATTCCCCATTGGCTCCTCGACTTTCTCCTGTCGCTCACCGATGGCTCCGCCATCCTTGCCGACATATAAGCGGGCTATGGGAATCCCCTGCCGGACGATGTTGCAACCCGGGTTCACTACCGATCGATGGCCTGTGGCCCCCAGGTCGTCAAGGATCAGTCCTACATCTCCACGTTAAAGAGACGAGAGCATTCCCTGCTCGGTCTGGACATGGAGTCGTATGGGGTCGCGCTGGCGGCCTCCATGTGCAGCACCCACGCCCGCTCCATCGTTCCCCTGATCGTGAAAGGCGTCTGCGACTTCGGAGATGCCGATCAATCCGATCTCTGGCACGACTACTGCTCCTATGCCAGTGCGTCCTTCGTGCTGGCCGTTCTCGACCTGATTTTCAGCCGTGACCATGCCTACAGCAGACTCAAACAGGCCAGCGCTTGATGCTGCCATCCCCATCATCGGCAAGCACGGGCCGGGTAAAGGTAGAATGAAAAAAAGTGTCTACCCCAAGACCCCATGGGGATGAACATCAAGGATCCTGAAGTCCATGCCATGGCCCGGCAGCTGGCCGCCCGTCGTGGCACGACGGTCACCAATGCGGTGCGCTTGGCCCTCAGCGCCGAGCTGGAGCGTTGCCAGGTCACAGATGCCGCCAGACAGGAGGAGCTCCTCTCCCTTTTGGATCGCTTTCGTCACCTGCCTTGGCCTGAAGGCGTGAGCGGTAAGGATGCCCAGGATGTCCTTTACGACGACCAGGGGCTGCCGGCGTGATCGTAGTCGACACCTCGGCGCTCGTGGCGATCCTGAAGGTGGAGCCCGATGCAGCCCAGCTGCTCAGCTGCCTGGGTGAGAGCCCTGCCAATCGCATCTCCATGGCAACACTGATGGAAGCCCAAGTGGTGGTGATCAACCAGCTGGGCGATCCCGGGTTGGTGGAACTGGAGCTGTTGCTCAGCCGAGCACAGGTTCAGACCATTCCCTTCGATGCCCACCACCTGCGCTGGGCCTTGCATGGCTGGCGTCAATACGGCAAAGGCAGGCACCAGGCAGCACTCAACCTGGGCGATTGCTTCAGCTATGGGCTGGCCAAGGCCCTTGATGCCCCACTGCTGTTCAAGGGAGAGGACTTCCCTTTCACCGACATTCAGGTGGCTTGCTGACGGAACCCTGGATGCGGCCGTCAGCAAGCGGCTGGGATTGGGGGCGTAGACCCCATCACGATCGGGCAGCCCTGATGCGCGAGCGGAGCCTGCGGCTGAATCCATAGGCCACCCCGGCTCCCATCACTGGCAGAGGGCCTGGGGTGGCGAAGTTGAATTTAATGCTGTTGGTGCCTGTACCGGAAATCGACTCGGCATTGTAATAGTAAACCACCCGGTTGATCTCCACGTTGGACTGAATGGCTACAGCGACATCCTCGGTAGAAACGTCAGAATTATCTTGCAGAAAACCACTGATGTTATTGACCCCAGCCCATGCTGGTGGCGGTGTGGAGGGTGCCCAGCCAGGGACGGGGTTGGTGTTGGACCAAACAGGTGTGGTGGCCGAAGCACCACCGGGTTGTTCCCCATCCAGGCGGGTGAGGGTGAGCGCACTGAAGGGAATCAGGTTGTTGGATGAATCGAAAGCTGCAAAGGCAAGCCCTTCATTCGAATCAAAGTCAGCGAAGACGAGATACGAGTCTGTCGAAAGAGGGTTGGCGAATGAAAACGCGATCTCGACGAGCTCCCTCGGTCCACCACTAGAAGTGCCGTCATACGCCAAGCGGAACATGTTGCGAAGGCCTCCAGTCCATGGAGGGTTTGACGTGCCCGCTATGGAAAAATCCATGTTGCTCGTATTGAGAGTGATCCCGGCTCCCTGAAACGCCAAGTTGGCGGTGAGATCACCCGTTGCAAGAAAGTTGTAAACCTTCGAGCCCAGGGGCTGAGTGTTGAAACCACTTGGGTTCGCGAAGATAAAAGACTGGGCGTCCGATCGGCCAGGGACAGCTGCCATCGTTGCTGCCGCAAAGGCTAGGCCAATAACAAAAGAAGATCTCGTTGTTTGATTGTTCAAAACCACTTTTTCAAAATTTCCACTTGTTCTAGGGTGGTTTCCTGGTAAGTGGGTGTGTTCTGTGTCACTTCACCCCCGGTGCCCAGGCTCCTCTGCGGCGCTGCGCTTGGCGCTGATCGTCGTGCTGCCCGTGGTGGCTTCGCAGGCCTTCCCCGCCGCTGCCAAGGCCGATCGCCCCACCCCTGCCCCCACCAGCAACAATCTGCTCGAAACCCAGGAGCGCTTCCATCCCGTTCCCTCCAGCGGGGGCATCGTGGCGGCCCAGGACGGCCCTGCGGCTGAGGCGGGGGCTCGCCAGTTGCGGGCCGGAGGCAATGCGGTGGATGGGGCTGTGGCCACCGCCTTTGCCCTGGCTGTCACCCATCCCCAGGCGGGGAACCTGGGGGGCGGCGGGTTTCTGCTGCTCTGGTTGCCTGGGCCTTCACCGGCCCGTGCGCGGGGCTGTGTGCCGCCGATGGGCCCGTCTCCCGAGCTCCCCATCGGCAAAGGCACGGCGGTGGCCATCAACTTCCGCGAGCAGGCGCCCCGGGCGGCGAGCGAAGGGCTCTTTCTGAAGGCGGATGGCACGGTGGATCGCCAGCGGGCCACCCGCAGCCCCCTCAGCACGGCCGTGCCGGGAACCGTGGCGGGGCTGGTGCTGGCCCAGCGCTGCTACGGCCGGTTGCCCCTGGCCCAGGTGCTCGCCCCTGCCATCGCCCTGGCGGAGGGGGGCTTTGCCGTGAGCTCCGCCCTCAGTGGCGCTTTCACCGCCGCCGCCCCCCAGCTCCAGGCCGATCCCACCGCCCGCGCTCTTTTCTACCGGCCCGGCCCAGCCACCGCCGGTTCCAAGCCCGCGGGCCTGAGGGCCCCTCGACCCGGGGAGCTGCTCCGCCAGCCGGAGCTCGCCCGCACCCTGCGCCGCATCGCCGCCCGGGGGGAGGCTGGCTTCTACGAGGGCCCGGTGGCCCAGGCCCTCACGGCGCTCATGGCCCAGCGCGGTGGCCTGATCACCGCCGCTGATCTGCTCGCCTATCGGGCCCAGCTGGTGGCGCCCCTGCAGCGGCGCTTTCAGGGCCATCCCATCCTCTCCATGCCGCCCCCGGGCGGCGGCCTCACCCTGCTGCAGCTGCTGGGGCTGCTCGAACCCTTTCCCCTCCAGGCCAGCGGGCCCAACAGCGCCCGCTCCATCCATTGGTTTGCAGAGGCCAGCAACCTGGCTTACCGCGACCGCAACGCCCTGCTTGGGGATCCGGCCCAGATCCCCATTCCCAGCCCGCAGCTCCTGGGGGAGCCCGACCTGGCAGCCCTGAGGCGGCAGATCTCCCCTGATCGCCATCGGCCGCCCGCTTCCCTGCCTCCACGGCCCCTCTGGGGGGAGGGCCCCAACACCACCCATCTCTCGGTGGCGGATCGGCAGGGGGGGCTGGTGGCCCTCACCACCACCCTCAACTTCCCCTTCGGCAACGGCATCGCCGTTCCGGGGGCAGGCTTCCTGCTCAACAACGAGATGGACGACTTCACCGCCAGCCCCGGCACCCCCAATGCCTTCGGCCTGGTTCAGGGCCGCTCCAATGCCATTGCCCCCGGTCGGCGTCCCCTGAGCTCCATGGCGCCCACCCTGGTGTTCCGCCCCGATGGAGGCCCCTGGATCGCCACGGGAAGCCCGGGGGGCAGCCGCATCATCACCACCGTGGCCCAGGTGCTGTTCCAACGCCTGGTGCACGGCCGCAACCTGGCCACGGCCGTGGCGGCCCCCCGGGTGCACAGCCAGCTGTGGCCTGATGTCCTCAGCTACGAGGAGGGCCTCAGCCCGGACACCCTCCAGCTGTTGCAGGCCATGGGCCACACCCTGCGCCAGGCCCCGGCGATGGGGGCGGCCCATTCGGTGGAGGTGCGGCCTGCGGGGGGAAGCGAAGGGGCCGTGGATCCACGCCGGCCGGATGGGGCCGCCGTGCCGGAATGAGGCTCAGGAAGGCTCAAGCCGTGGTGGCCGTGGGTGCGCCGCCGCTGGGGGGAGCGGTGAGCAGATTCACGGCGGAAAAGCCCAGGGAGATCCCGAAGAGGGTGCCGATGGCCCAGAGGCTGTCGCTCGGCCACTCGGCGATGAGCATGCCGCCGAGCACGGCGGTGACGATCCCATCCAGCAGCGCCAGGCCCCGGGCCGGCAGCTGCTGGGTGGCGGCCGCCGCCAGCTCCATCACCCCTTCCGTGGCCAGAAGCACCCCCACGAACAGGGTGAGGCTCACCGTGCTCTGGATCGGGAACAGCAGGCAGGAGATCCCCCCGATCAGGTAGAGCACGCCGGACAGGGCGCGAAACACCTTGCCCCGGGTGTCGGCCTCACCGCCCAGCCGCAGAAACTGGGAGATGGCGGCCACCACGGCCGCGCTGCCCAGCATCAGGGTGAGGAAGGTGGCGGACACGAAGGGCAGCACCAGGGAGAGGCCCGCTCCGGCAAACAACAGGGCCGCGGTGAGCCAGCGCAGGCGGGGGGAAACGGGAGCCGTCAAGAGCAGAGAAAACACCTGTTGGAACCCTACTGGCGTTGGCCTGGGTTTTCATCGCTCCGTCAGGGAGGCCGGTTGACGGCTCAGGCCGCAGCGGGTTGCTCGTTTTCGGCCGGTTCCCGCTCCTCCAGCTGGGCTCGGAACAGGCCCACATCCACGCCGATGTGCTGATCCGGCCGGCCCGTGATCAGCAGGGCTGTGCGCTGGCGGGTGGCGATCTGCCACATCCACTTGCTGAACAGGGCAATGCGGTTTTCCGTGTCCGGGATGAAGGCCAGGTGGGCCAGGGCCCAGAGCACCCATCCCAGCAGGCCGGTCACATGCCACCCCCGCAGATCGGCCACCGCATACCAGGGGCCGATCACCGCCATGCTGCCCAGATCCACCCAGCGGAAAGGCGGAACGTCCTCGCCCTTCAGCCGCGCCAGAAGGTCTCTGGCCACCCACCCCCCCATCTGCACCGCCGGCCCGGCCATGCCCGGCAGGGGCTTGCCATCCGCCGTGTGGGTGTAGGCGCAGCTGTCGCCGACGACGCGGATCTCCGGGTAGCCAGGCACGGAAAAATCCGGTTCCACGATCAGCCTGCCGCCCCGATCCACGGGGCAGTCGGTTCGATCCGCCAGCAATTTGCCCAGCTTGGAGGCCCGCACCCCCGCGGTCCAGCAGATGGTGGCCGCCTCCAGCTCCTCCTGACCCGCCAGGCTTCGCAGACGCACCCGGCCCGGGCTGATGTCCTCCACCCTGGCGCCGAGTTTCAGCTCCACCCCTGCCCCCTCCAGGTAGCGCCCCGCCGCAGCGGAGAGCTCCGGCGCCATGGTGGGCAGCACCCGATCCACCACGTCCACCAGGATCACCTTGCAGAGCTCCTGGGGCAGTTGCTTGAACTCCCGCTGCACGGCCCGGTGCATCAGTTCAATCAGGGAGCCCGCCAGCTCGCAGCCCGCCGGCCCCGCTCCCACCACCACCACCGTCTGCAGGAAGCTGCGGCGCACCGAATCGGGCGTCTGCTCCGCCTCCTCCAGGGCCATCAAGAGCCGCCGGCGGATCTCATCGGCATGCTCGAGGATTTTCATCGGCGGCGCCATGGGCCGCCACTCCTCCCGGCCGAAGTAGGTGCTGCCCGACCCCGTGGCCACCAGCAGGTGGTCGTAGCCATAGCGCTGGTTGTTGAACACCACCTCCCGGGCTTCCGGGTCGATGTCCACCACCTCCCCCAGCAGGATCTGAATGTTGGGGGCCTCGCCCACCATCTGCCGCAGGGGGGAGGCCACATCCGCCTCGGATACCAGCCCGGAGGCCACCTGATACAGCAGGGGCTGGAAGAGGTTGAAGTTGCGCTTGTCGATCAGGGTGACCCGCACGGGCTGGCCGGCCAGGGCGTGGCAGGCCTTCAGACCGGCGAAGCCCCCGCCCACGATCACCACATGGGGCCAGTCGCCCATGGCCTCGGTCGGCAGGTCGAGTTCCAGAAAAAACCGTTCCATGGCCTGCGCTGGCCGAAGGATTTCGCGACCCTATGCCGTCGGCCCTGCCTCCTCCGGTAGCCAATGGGACCATCTCAAGGGTTTCAGGCGGTGCCCAGGTAGGCGGCCCGCAGGGCGGGATTGCCGAGCAGCTCGGACGCCCGCCCCTCCAGGGTGCGCCTTCCGGCCTCCAGCACCACGCCCCGATCGGCGATCTCCAGGGCGGCCTGGGCGTTCTGTTCCACCAGCAGGATGGTCTGGCCCTGCCGGTGCAGCTCGGCCAGCACAGCCATCACCTCCGCCACCAGCCGAGGGGCCAGGCCCAGGCTCGGTTCATCCAGCATCAACAGGGTGGGGCGGCCCATCAGGCTGCGGGCGATGGCCAGCATCTGCTGCTCCCCGCCCGAGAGGGCGCCGGCCAGTTGTTGGCGCCGTTCCGCCAGCCGGGGGAAGAGCTGGTAACAGCGCTCCAGATCCTGGCGGATGCCCTCCTGATCGCGGCGCAGGTAGGCCCCCAGCTCCAGGTTGCGGACCACGGTCTGGCGGCCCAGCAGGCGCCGCCCCTCCGGGCAGTGGCCAATCCCCAGCCGCAGGGTGCGGTGGGCCGGGGTGGATGCCAGGTTGGCTCCGCGCCAGAGGATGCGCCCACTGGAGGCCCCCACCAGCCGGGAAATGGCCCGCAGGGTGGTGCTCTTGCCCGCTCCGTTGGAGCCCAGCAGGCTCACCAGTTCACCGTCCTGCACCTCCAGATCCAGGCCCTCGAGGGCCTGCACGCTGCCGTAGCGCACCCCCAGCCCCTCCAGCTTCAGCAAGGGATGGTTCATCAGCCCTTCACCCCCAGGTAGGCCTCGATCACCAGGGGATCGGCCTGGATCTGCTCCGGGGTGCCGAGGGCGATGCGGCGCCCGAAATCCAGCACCGCCAGCCGGTGGCAAAGCTGCATCAGCAGGGGCACATGGTGTTCGATCACCATCAGGGTGAGGTTGTGGCGCTCGCGCAGGGCCCCCAGCAGTTCGGCCAGCTGCTCCTTCTCCCGGGGATTCATGCCGGCGGCGGGTTCATCGAGCAGCAGCAGGGAAGGTCGGGTGGCCAGGGCCCGGGCGATCTCCAGCCGCCGCCGATCCCCGTAGGCCAGGGTGCCTGCGGGCCGCTCCGCCTGGGGGGCCAGGGCCAGTTCATCGAGCAGCTGGTGGGCCTCCTCCAGCAGGCGGCCCTGGGCCTGGCGGTAGGAGCGGCTGGCGAGCACCGCTCCCACCGGGCTGCCCTGGGGCTGGCGATGCAGGGCCACCAGCACGGTTTCCAGCACGGAGAGCTGATCGAACAGCCGCAGGTTCTGGAAGGTGCGGGCGATGCCGATCCGGTTGAGGCGCTCCGGTGGCTGGCCGCTGATGGTGTCGCCCCGCCAGCGCACGCTGCCGCTGCTGGGCTGATCCAGGCCCGAGAGCAGGTTGAACAGGGTGGTTTTGCCGGCCCCGTTGGGGCCGATGAGGCCGAAGATCTCGCCCTGCTCCACGGCAAAGCTCACCTGATCAAGGGCCACCAGCCCCCCGAACTGCCGGCCCAGCCCCACCACCTCCAGCAAGGGACGAACAGGGCTCATGCCGGTCGCCTCCGGCGGGGCAGGGGGGCGCCGAAGCGCTCCAGCAGGGCCGGGGTGATCAGACCCTGGGGGAAGAGCACGGGCCCCAGCAGAATCACCAGGCCGAACACCACCAGCCGGGCATCTCCTACGGGCCGCAGCAGCTCTGGCAGGGCCGTGAGCACGAGGCCGCCGATCACCGGACCCAGCCAGCTGCGGGACCCCCCCAGGATCACGAAGGCCAGGGTGGTGATCGCCAGATCGAAGGTGCCCTGGCGTGCATTCCAGGTGTTCAGGTAGTGGGCGGCGATCACCCCCGTGATTCCGGCCACCACCGCACTGGCCACAAAGGCGCTCAACTTCACCCGGGTGGTGGCGATGCCCAGGCTGCGGGCCGCCAGCTCGTCGTCGCGGATCGCGGCCATCGTTCTCCCCAGACTGGTGAGCTCCAGCCGCTGCACGCACCAGCACACCAGGGCCAGCAGGCCCGCCGTGAGCAGTACATAACCCCAGGGATCCTGGAAAGGCTGGGGGATGCCGAAGATGCCCTGGGCTCCCCCGGTGAAGGGCAGGTTGAGGATGGCCACCCGCACGATTTCCACCAGGGCGATGGTGGCGATCGCCAGGTAGATGCCGCGGAGGCGCAGCACGGCCTGGCCCAGGGCCAGCGCCAGCAGGCCCACCACCAGCGCTGCCAGCCCCATCTCCAGCGCCAGGCTGGACAGGGAGAAGAGGCCGGGGGCCAGCCCGCCGCTGCCATCGGCCACCAGGGGCGGCGCCAATGGGCCGGTGGAGAGCAGGGCCGCCACCAGGCCGCCGATGGCGTAGAAGGCCGGCGTGGCCAACGACAGCTGGCCCGCCGCCAGCGGCAGATACACCGACAGCCCCAGCAACGCGCCGAGCAGCATCTGCACCAACAGGCCGTTGTCGATCATGGGCTACACCTTTTCCACCTCAGGTCGGCCCAGCAGCCCCCGGGGCCGGAGCAGCAGCACGACGAAGAGGATGCCAAAGGCAAGGGCATCCCGGTAGCCGGAGGCCTCGGTGGGCACCAAAGCTTCCACAATGCCCATCAGGAGCCCGCCCACGATCGCCCCCGGCACGCTGCCGAGCCCGCCGAGCACCAGCACCGCCAAACCCTTGAGGCCGAAGCTGATGCCGAAATAGGGGCCGGAGATGCTCACACTGAGGGCCACCAGGCCCCCTGCCACCCCGGCCAGGCAGCCGCTGATGGCAAAGGCCAGGCGGATCATGGCGGTGCTGTTGATCCCCAGCAGCTGGGCGGTGGTGGCATCCTCCGCCACAGCCCGCAGGGCCTTGCCGCTCCGGCTCTTCTCCAGCCAGACCCCCAGCACCACCACCAGCAGGGCAGAGATCGCCAGCAGCAGCAGCTGCACGGTGCGCACCCGGGCGCTGCCGATGGACACGGAGGCGGGCCAGCTCCCCAGGGCGGACGCGGGGAAGGCATAGCTCTCCGATCCCATCAGGATCTGCAGCAGGTTCACCAGCACCACCCCGGCGCCCAGGCTGGTGATCAGGTAGAGGAGGGGTTCGGCGCCCTGGCGCCGCAGGGGGGCAAAGGCCACCCGCTCCACCCCCAGGGAGGCCAGGGCCGAGCCCCCTCCCGCCAGCAACAGGGCCAGCCAGAACGGCAGGCCCACCGGCAGGCTCAGGCCCGGCAGGGCGCCGTTGATGCCGATGGCACCCCCCATGAGCAGATAGGTGAGGTAGCCCCCAAGGGTGAAGAGCGCGCCCTGGGCGAAGTTGATCACCCCCAGCACGGAGAACACGAGGGTGTAGCCCAGGGCGAAGAGGGCATAGGCACCGCCGCTGGCCAGCCCATTGAGCAGGGTTTGCAGCAGGGTGGCAGTCATGGCTGCTCCTGATCCCGCACCAGGGCGAAGCGTCCCTGGCGGCCTGTGCCATCCATCTTCACCTGCGCCACATAAAACCGCTGCTGAATCACCTCCCCATCGGGCCGGAAACGGATCGGGCCAAGGGGCGTGTCGTAACGGCCGGCCAGAAGCTCCTTCATCAGGGCCAGCCTGGCGTCCGCCAAGGTGAGGCCCTCCAGAGCCCCACGGGCCTGCAGGCGCTGGCTGGCCTCAAACAGCACCTGGTAGGCCGTAAAGGCCTGGGCCGTGAGCTGGGGCGGCAGGCCGCCCCCCTGTCTCTCGGTGAAAAGCCGCAAGAAAGCCTTGTTGGTGGGGGTGTCCAGCTCGGGGCTGTAGGCCTGGGCGATGAGCATGCCGTCACACCACTGCTGGCAGATGGGATAGATGTTGGGGGTGTTCATGCCGTTGCCCACCACGATCTGCCCCCGGTAGCCCAGCTCCCGCAGCTGGCGCACCAGATTGCCCCCATCCACCGCCTGGGCCGAGATCACAATCAGCTCGGGCCGCTGCTGCAGGGCTGCCGCGATCGGGTTCTGGAAGTCGTTGTCGCCCAGCTGGGTGCGCTGCACGCTGACGGGGTGCAACCCCTTGGCGGCCAGCGCCCGCTGGAAGATGGCCGTTTCCGCCGTGCTGTAGGCGTCGTCCTGGGCGTAGAACACGGCCACCCGCTTCAGATCCGGATCGCGCCGCGCCGCTTCCGCCAGGGAGAGGGGGGCGATCACCGAGCTCTGGGCCGAGACGCGGCTGATGAAAAAGCCGATCTGGGGAATGCCGGTGGCCGTGTTGGAGGGGGCCACCACGGGCACCCCCCGCCGTTCGGCGATGGGATCGGCGGCGAAGGCCTGCTGGGAGAGGGTGGGGCCCACCAGGGCGAGCACGCCGCGGCGGATCAGCAGGTTGAAGGCGGCGGTGGCGGACGCTTCATCGCTGCCCCCATCCTCCAGTTCCACGGCCAGAGGGCGCCCGACCGTCCGGGTTCGGGCCCAGGTCTGGCCCAGCTCCAGGCCCAGCCGTTGGTCCTGGCCATACACGTTGGCATTGCCCGTGAGCGCCAGCACGGCCCCGATGGGCAGCGGGGCGCGGGTGCCGGCGCCCGCGAGGGGTTTGTGGGCCACATCGGCGGAACGCCCCAGCACCGCCAGCACACCGATCACCAGAGCCAGCCCTATGGAGAGCCGAGCCGCGCCAGTGGTGCGGCGCTCAAGAAAGGTGGGGGGCGCTGGCATGGGTGGGTCGCCTGTGGCGGGCTTCAGGCGATGGCGGCAAACGCCTCCCGGAAGGCCGTGATCGTGGCATCGATGTCCGCATCGGTGTGGGCCAGGGAGGTGAAGCCCGCCTCGAAGGAGCTGGGTGCCAGGTAAACGCCGCGCTCGAGCATGGCCCGATGCAGCTTGGCAAAGCGGGCCGAATCCGTGGCCTTGGCTTCCTCGAAGTTGCGCACCGGCCCAGGGCAGAGGAAGAAGCCGAACATGGCGCTGATGGAGCCACCGCAGATGGGGAGGCCCGCCTGGCGGGCCGCGTCCTGCAGCCCACTGCTCAGCCGCTGGGTGATGGCCTCCAGGCGCTCATAGGTGCCGGGTTGCTTCAGCAGCTCGAGGGTTTTGATGCCGGCCGTCATGGCGAGGGGGTTCCCGCTCAGGGTGCCGGCCTGATACATCGGGCCGGCGGGGGCCACCATGCCCATGATGTCGGCCCGGCCGCCGTAGGCCCCCACGGGCAGACCACCGCCGATCACCTTGCCCAGGGTGGTGAGGTCGGGGGTGATGCCGAATCTGGCCTGGGCGCCGCCGTAGCTGATTCGGAAGCCGGTCATCACCTCGTCAAAGACGAGCAGGGCACCATGCTCCTTGGTGAGCTCCCGCAGACCCTCCAGGAAACCTGGCTCCGGGGTGATGAAGCCCGCATTGCCCACCACCGGCTCCAGGATCACGCCTGCGATCTCGCCGGGATTCTGGGCGAAGAGCTCCTTCACCGATTCCAGGCAGTTGTAGGGCGCTGTGAGGGTATTGGCGGTGACACTGCGGGGCACGCCAGGGGAATCGGGCAGGCCCAGGGTGGCCACCCCGGAGCCGGCCTTCACCAGAAACATGTCGGCGTGGCCGTGGTAGCAGCCCTCGAACTTGATCACCTTTTCCCGGCCCGTGAAAGCCCGCATCAGGCGCAACACCGCCATGCAGGCCTCGGTGCCGCTGTTCACGAAGCGCACCATCTCCACCGAGGGGACGGCGTCGATCACCATCCGGGCCAGGTGGTTCTCCAGTTCGCAGGGGGCCCCGAAGCTGGTGCCCTTCTCCAGGGCTTCGTGGAGAGCGGCGATCACCTCCGGATGGGCATGGCCGCAGATGGCCGGCCCCCAGCTGCCCACGTAGTCGATGTAGCGGTTGCCATCCACATCCCAGGCGTAGGCGCCCTTCACCCGGTCGAACACGATCGGTTGGCCGCCCACGGATTTGAACGCCCGCACCGGCGAGCTCACCCCGCCGGGCATGAGCTGCTGGGCGGCTGTGAAGATCTCCTGGGAACGGGTGGTGTGATGCAGCGCGGTGGCGGCGCTGCCCGAAACGGGAGCCGAGGTCAAGGCTGGATCCGCAGAGGGGGTGGGGTTTCAGGCCCGGTCAGGGCCATTGGCGTCGCCCATCCTTACGCACCTCAGGCGCGATCGGATCATGGCAGCTCTCCACGTTAAGGAGTCGGCATGGGGCGGGTGAGGATTTCCTGGCCTGAGACTGCCGGGCGGGCCGCTGGAAGGCAGCCGCCATGGCAGGTATCGTCAGGGCCACCCGTCCCAAGGCTGCCTGGCCCAGCAGTGCACTTCGGGCCCCGTTCGGCCACACGGCCGACAGCATGACGAACTCCGCCAGCCGCTCCATCCCATGACGATCGGTTCCCCCATCGACTGGCCGCGCCTGGCCGCCGCCTGCCGGAAGCTCCTGCCGGAGCGGGCCGTGGTGGCGGCCCCGCAGGAGCTTCTGGCCTACGACAGCGATGGCCTCACCCTCCATCGCTGGCAGCCGCCCCTCGTGGTGCTGCCGGAAACCACCGCCGAAGTGGTGGCCCTGGTGAAGCTCTGCCACCGGGAGGGGGTGCCCTTCGTGGCCCGGGGGAGTGGCACCGGCCTTTCCGGTGGGGCGGTGAGTGAGCAGCCGGCCCTGGTGATCGCCACCAGCCGCATGCGCTCCATCCTGGATCTGGATCTCAGCAACCGCCGGATCACGGTGCAACCCGGGGTGATCAACAGCTGGGTCACCCGGGCGGTGACCGGAGCCGGCTTCTACTACGCCCCGGATCCCTCCAGCCAGGTGGTGTGCAGCATCGGCGGCAACGTGGCGGAGAACTCCGGTGGGGTGCACTGCCTGAAATACGGCGTCACCAGCAACCATGTGCTGGAGCTGGAGGTGGTGCTCCCCGATGGCACCCTCACCCATCTCGGCAGTGGCTTGGCCGAAACCCCGGAGCTGGATCTCCGGGGGGTGTTCATCGGCAGTGAGGGCACCCTCGGTATCGCCACCGCCATCACCCTGCGGCTGCTGCGCACCCCCCAGAGCGTGGCCGTGCTGCTGGCGGATTTCACCAGCATGGAGCGGGCGGGGGAGGCGGTGCGGCTGGTGACGGCGGCGGGCGTGCAACCGGCGGGGATGGAGATCATGGACAACTTCACCCTCAATGCGGTGAATGACCTCTTCGGCCGCGAGGAATATCCCAAGGACGCCCAGGCGGTGCTGCTCATTGAGCTGGACGGCCAGGACCAGGAGGTGGCCGCGGCGATCGAGATCGCCGATGCCCTCTGCCTGGAGGCGGGAGCCCGCACGATTCGCCGGGCCACGGATCCGGCCGATCGCGCCCTGCTCTGGAAGGGCCGCAAATCCGCTTTCGCCGCCGTGGGCCGCATCACCCCCACCTATTACGTGCAGGACGGGGTGGTGCCCCGCAGCGCCCTGCCCCGGGTGCTCGGGGCCATCGAGGAGCTGAGCCGCCGCTACAACCTGCCGGTGGCCAATGTGTTCCACGCCGGCGATGGCAATCTCCACCCCCTGATTCTCTATCGCGCCCAGGAGGAAGGGGCCACCGACCGGGTGCAGGCCCTTGGGGCCGACATCCTTCGGTTGTGTCTGGAGGCGGGCGGCAGCATCACCGGCGAACACGGCGTGGGCAACGACAAGCGCTGCTATCTCGACTGGATGTTTGCCCCTGAGGACCTGGATACCATGCAACTGGTGCGCCAGGCCTTTGATCCGGAGGGCCTGGCCAACCCGGGCAAGATCTTCCCCACCCCCGCCCGCTGCGGCGAATCCCAGCGCCGGCTGCAGGCTTCTCCGGCTGCGGAACGGAGGGTTCTGGAGGCAGATGTCTTCTGAGCATGGGCCCACCCCCTGGGCAAGGGGTCAAGCTCTGGCTATGCCTGGCGAGGCCCGAACCACTGTCATGCATTCCTCCCCCGCTCCGCTCGCCCTTGCGCTTCTCTTCAGCGTGGGGCCTGCCTTCACCGCCCTGCAGGCGCGGGCCAATCCGGCCGATCCCGCTTGCTCAGCTCCCCAGCCCGGCAGGTACGCGGTGATGGGGGAGGGTGCGCTCCAGGGCGAGCCCCTGGCCCGGTTGCTTCTGGAAACCTGGAATCCTGATGGCACCCTGCAGGGCGTGCGCCTGGAGCGCCGGGGACGCACCTATCGTGAATCTGTTTACACCGGTCGCCTGCGCCCGATCTCCAGTTGTCGGGTGGCGATCTACCGCACCTACGGAAACACGCTGAGCACCAGCCAGGCCGTCCTGGATCTCCAGGGCCGTCCCCGCTATTCCCTCGGCATCCTCCCCGACGTGCTCATGGTGTCCCGTTGGTTTGCCCAGCCCGCCCAGGCCTGCAGCGCCTCCCAGCTGGATGGTGTGGTGGTGAGCCAGCAGCAGGGCAGCGATTGGCGCGGCACAAGGTGGCAACCCAATGCGGTGGTGCAACGGGAGCACTGGCGGGAGGGCCAGGTGAAGGGGTTGGCGATCTCCAGTTACGGCCCCACGGTGGAAGAGGCCACCTACACCGGTTCCATCACCGTTCAGCCCGACTGTCTGGCCACCATTCAGCAGCGGGATTCCCTGGGCAAGGCCTACAACTACCGCGCCATCGTCATGGCGGATGGGTCGGGCTATCTCTATCTCCAGACCGATCCGGATGATGTGACGGTGGCCTTCCTCACGCGGCTGTCCGCCCCCTCTCCCGCTCCGGCCCAGCGGTGATGGCTGCCTCCCCCGCCACCCTGGAGCTGCGCCGTCCCGACGATTGGCATGTCCATCTGCGGGATGGCCCCATGCTGCAGGCCGTGGTGGGGGCCACGGCGCGGGTGTTCGCCCGCGCCATCGTGATGCCCAACCTCACCCCGCCGATCACCACGGTGGCGGCGGGTCGGGCCTACCGGGAGCGGATCATCGAGGCCCTGCCTGATTCCTGCGGCTTCACGCCCCTGCTCACGGCCTATTTGCAGGATGAGAGTGATCCCCAGGAGATCGCCCGGGGGTTTCAGGAAGGCGTGTTCGCCGCCTGCAAGCTCTATCCCGCCCACGCCACCACCAATGCGGCCGCCGGTGTGCGGGATCTGGCCGCGCTCAACCCGGTGCTGGACACCATGGAGCGCCTGGGCATGCCCCTCCTTCTGCACGGGGAGGTGACCGATCACGGCGTGGACGTGTTCGATCGGGAGGCGGTGTTCATCGATCGCCATCTCCAGCCCCTGCTGCGCCAGTTCCCCGGCCTGAAGGTGGTGTTCGAGCACATCACCACGGCCGAGGCCGTGGCCTTCGTGCGGGCCTCCGCCCCCCAGCTGGCGGCCACGATCACCCCCCATCACCTCCACATCAACCGCAACGCGATGTTTGATGGGGGCCTGCGCCCCGATTTCTTCTGCCTGCCGGTGGCGAAGCGCGAGAAGCACCGCCTGGCCCTGCGGCAGGCGGCCACCTCAGGGGAGCCCTGCTTCTTCCTCGGCACCGATTCCGCCCCCCACGCCCGCACGGCCAAGGAGGCCGCCTGTGGCTGCGCCGGCATCTTCAATGCCCCCACGGCCCTGGAGAGCTATGCCCAGGCGTTTGAGGAGGAGGGAGCCCTCCACCGGCTGGAGGGCTTCGCCTCCCTTCATGGGCCCCGGTTCTATGGCCTGCCCCCCAATGAGGAGCGGATCACCCTGCAGCGCGACGGCCTGACCGTGCCGCCTCGGCTGCATCTCAACGACGCGGCCGGTCGGGCGATCGAGCTGGTGCCCTTCCATGCGGGCCAGGTGCTGCCCTGGCGCCTGGCATCGGCCCCGTCCTCCCAGCCCTGAGGGGCCGGTGGGTTGGGAGACTGGGGGCTGCGCACGCTGCACGCCTTGGCTGCTCCCTCCCTGGTCACCTCCCTGCGGGGGGAAGAGCTGCTCAACGACCCCCTGCTCAACAAGGGCACGGCCTTCACCCGTCAGGAGCGCCGGGCCCTGGGCCTTGAGGCCCTCCTCCCCTGGCAGGAGGAAACCCTGGAGCTGCAGGTGGAGCGCTGCTGGCTGGCGTTCGAGGCCATGGGCAGTGATCTGGAACGCTTCGCCTATCTGCAATTCCTCCGCGAGCGCAACCTCACCCTGTTTCACCGTTTTCTGGCGGAGCACATCGAAAGCGCCCTGCCGATTGTGTACACGCCCACGGTGGGACAGGCGATTCAGCAGTTCAGCCAGTCGTACCGCAGCCCCTCCAAGGGGGTGTATCTGGCGGCACCTGATCAGGAGCGGTTGGTGGAGCTCCTCCAGCAGGCCTGCGACAGCTTTGGCCAGCCCGAACTGCTGCTGATCACCGACGCCCAGGGGATCCTGGGCATCGGTGATCAGGGGGTGGGAGGAATCCAGATCTGCCTGGGCAAAATCGCCGTTTACACCCTCTGTGCCGGGCTCCACCCCGCCCATGCCCTGCCGGTGATGCTGGATGTGGGCACGGATCGAACCGATCTACGCAGCAATCCCCTCTATCCCGGCTGGAAGCACCCCCGCCTGGATGGTGCGGCCTACGACGCCTTCCTCGATGCCTTCATCGGCGCGGTGCACCAGGTGTGCCCCCAGGCGCTGGTGCACTGGGAGGATTTCGGGGCGGGCAACGCCCGGCGTGTGCTGGATCGCTACCGCCAGGTGGTGCCCAGCTTCAACGACGACATCCAGGGCACCAGCGGGGTGGCCGCGGCGGCCGTGCTGGCGGGGTTGAAGGGGTTGGGCCAGCCCTTCCGCGACCAGCGGATCGTGATCTTCGGGGCCGGCAGTGCGGGATGTGGCATCGCCGAGCGGCTCCGCCGGCTCCTGCAGCGCCAGGGCCTCACCCCCGCCGAGGCGGCCGATCGGCTCTGGCTCCTGGATCGGGATGGGCTGGTGCACGAGGGGCTCCCCCACTGGAGTGAGGCGGTCAGCCCCTATGTGAAACGGGCGGAGCTGGTGCGCGATCTCCCCGCCGATGGCCAGGGCCGGATCGGATTGCTGGCGGTGATCGAGGCCGTGAAGCCGGGCGTGCTGATCGGCACCTCCACCTGCGCCGGAGCCTTTGATCAGCCGGTGGTGGATGCCCTCTGCCGCGGCACGGAGCGCCCCATCGTGCTGCCCCTCTCCAATCCCACCCCCCTGGCGGAGATCACCCCGGACAACCTCCTGCGCTGGAGCGGGGGCCGGGCCCTGGTGGCCACCGGGAGTCCCTTCCCGCCCGTGCAGCTCCAGGGCCAGGAACGGGTGATCGGGCAGTGCAACAACTGTTTTGTGTTCCCCGGCCTCGGGTTTGCGGCGATGGCCGTGGGGGCCCGGGAGGTGAGTGAGGGCATGATCGATGCCTGCGTGGAAGCCCTGGCCGATCAGATCCCGGCCAGCCTCCACCCCGAGGCCCCCCTCATGCCCGCTCTCCACCAGGTGCGGCAGGTGTCGACGCGGGTGGCGGAAGCGGTGGCCCTGGCGGCCCTCGATGAGGGGCTGGCCCAGCGGGCCACCACGGCGGAAGAGGCGCTCCAGTGCCTCCAGAGCCATCGCTGGGAGCCGATTTACCCCACCATCCAGCCCTGAAGCCGAGAATGGCAGAACCAACCCGTGCGTTCCCCAGCTCGATGGGCTTCTTTCTCCAGCTCACCGATGCCATCGCCGACCGCCAGTCGCTTCTGGTGACCGGGTTGGATCCCAATCCGGAGATGTTGCAGAGCTGGTCGTTGCGCAGGGGGATGGCGGGCTGCTCGTTCCTCTCCCAGGCCCGCCACTGGATCAAGGCCGTGATCGAGGCCACGGACTCCCATGTGTGCGCCTACAAGCCCAGCCTGGGCTTCTACCAGTCGCTGGGGCCGATCGGCCTGGAGCTGCTGCGGGAGGTGCGGGAGCTGGTGCCTCTCCACACCCCCCTCATTGTGGACACCAAGCACGGGGATCTGAACAGTTCCTCCGCCCTGGCCCACTACCTGTTCCGGGATCTGGGGGCGGATGCGGTGACCCTCTCCCCCCTGCCCGGCCAGGACATCGCAGCACCGTTCCTGCTCTATCCGGACAAGGCCGTGGTGGTGACCTGCCACAGCTCCAACCCGGCCGCGCGGGAGCTGCAACATCACCCCAATGAGGAGGATCCCCTCTATCTGCGGATTGTGCGGGAGGCCCAGCGCTGGGCCACTCCAGATCAACTCCTGCTGGAGGTGGGCACGAGTGATCCGGCCATCCTGGCGCGGGTGCGGGCGGAGGCCCCGGAGCGATTCCTGATCCTGCGCAGCCTCTGGGCGGAGGAGGATCGGCTCGATGCCCTCCTGGAGGCGGGCCTCACCGATTCGGCCGATGGGCTCCTGCTGCCCCTGCCCCAGAACCTTCTGGTGGAGGACGACATGGCGGAGCGGGCCAGCCAGCTCAAGGAACGGATCCAGGCCCATCGGCGAGCCCGGTTGGATCAACAGTCGGAGGACCGCTGCACGCTCTGGCTGCCGGCAGCGAAGGCCAGTGAGCCGATGGAGCAGTTGATTGTGGATCTCTTTGATCTGGGCTGTCTGTTGTTTGGTGAATACAAACAGGCCTCCGGAGCCCTCTTCAATTACTACATCGATCTGCGCCAGATCATCTCCGATCCCAATCTCTTTCATCGGGTGCTCCATGCCTATGCCGGCTGCCTGGAGGGCCTCTCCTTTGATCGCATTGCGGGGATTCCCTATGGCTCCCTGCCCACGGCCACGGGCCTCTCCCTCCAGCTCCACAAACCCCTGATCTATCCCCGCAAGGAAGTGAAGGCCCATGGGGCCAGGCGGCTCATCGAGGGCGACTTCCAGGAGGGGGAACAGGTGGTGGTGGTGGACGACATCCTGATCAGCGGCGGCAGTGTGCTGGAGGGCATCGGCAAGTTGGAGAGCTCGGGCCTGCGGGTGTCGGATGTGGTGGTGTTCATCGACCACGGGCCCAGTCCCGGCGAATCCGGAGAGAGGCTCCATGGGCGTGAGCGCCTGGAGGAGGCGGGCTACCGGCTTCACGCCGTTCTCACGATCCCGCGCATCACCGCCGTGCTGCTCCAGGCAGGCCGGCTGAGCGCGGAGCAGGCCGCCTCCCTCGGCCAGGGGGAGGCCCAAGGGGAAAGGCTTTGAGGTCGATCGCGGATCCCTTCCTTCGGCGCCCGGTTCTCACCATGGTGCTGAGCCTGCTGATCCTGCTGGCCGGGGTGGTGAGCCTGCCGGTGCTGCAGGTGGAAAACCTGCCTCCGATCGCCAACAGCCGGGTGAGCGTGCGGGCCAGCTACCCCGGGGCGGGGCCCGAAGCGGTGGAGCAGGGCGTCACCAACCTGCTGGAAAAGCAATTCAACGGCCTGGAGCGGCTGGATTCCATCCGCTCCACCAGCTCCGCCAATGGGAGCTCCATCTCCCTGGTGTTCAACGGCGGCAATCCGGAGCTCAACCAGATCAACACCCAGAACCAGGCCACGGTGGTGGCGCGCCAGTTGCCCTCCCAGGTGGCCCGGTTCGGCGTGCAGGTGCAACGCAGCTCGGACGATCTCCTGCTGGTGCTGAGTTTCAGCGCCGATGCCACCACCTATCGCGACACCTTCCTCAACGGCTGGGTGGATCAGGTGGTGCGCGACCGCCTGCGCCGGGTGCCGGGGGTGGGTGATGTGGGCTTCTTTGGGGGCAGTCCCCTGGCCTTTCGCCTCTGGTTGGATCCCGTGCGCCTGGAGCAGCGCAACCTCACCATCGCCCAGATCCGTCAGGCGCTGGAGCAGCAGAACGTGCTCGCCGCCCTGGGGCAGATCGGCGATGCCCCCACCCCACCCGACCAGGTGATGGTGCTTCCCCTGCGGATGGAGGGCCGCCTTCGCTCCGTGGCGGAGTTTGAGCAGCTGGTGGTGGGCCGCAGCGGGGAGGGGGGCGTGACCCTGCTCAAAGATGTGGGCCGGGTGAGCCTGGGCACGGAAAGCTATGAATCCCTGGCCACCAATCTGAAGGGGCAGCGCACCGTGTCGGTGGCGGTGTATCAGCGGGATGGCAGCAATGCCCTGCAGGTGCGCCAGGAGGTGGAGGCCGCCCTGGAGGAGATCACCCCCCGCTTTCCCCCGGGCGTGGAGATGCAGGTGATCGTGGATGAGGCCGAAACCGTGCGCACCAGCATCGATGGGGCCATCGAGGCCCTGAGGGATTCGGTGCTGCTGGTGTTCGTGGTGTTGCTCCTGGGCCTGGGCAACAGCCGGCTGGCCCTGATCACCGCTGTCGCCGTGCCCGTGGCCCTGATCGGATCGCTCACGGTGCTGCGCCTCACCGGCATGTCGATCAACACCCTCTCCCTCTTTGGCATGGTGCTGGCCTCCGGGCTGGTGGTGGACGACGCCATCGTGGTGAGTGAGGACATCGGCCGCCGCCTGGAGGGCGGTACCCCGGCTCTGCAGGCCGCCCAGGAGGCCATGGCGGAACTGGGGAGTGCGGTGGTGGCCACCTCCCTGGTGCTGGTGGTGGTGTTTCTGCCGGTGCTGGGTCTGGAAGGGAGCCTGGGACGGCTCTACGCCCCGATCGCCCTGGCCATCAGTGCCGCCATCGCCTTTTCCACCATCAATGCCCTCACCTTCACGCCCGTGGCGGCCAGCCGGCTCTTGCATGCCGACCAGCGGGAACCGGCCTGGCTGAAACGCTGGATCGATCCTCCCCGGCTCTGGCTGGAGGCCCTGGAGCGCCCCTATGCCCGCCTGCTGGATCGGGCCTTGGCCCGCCGGCGGGCCGTGCTCGCCCTGTTGATGGTGGGCCTCCTGCTCACTGCCCTGGCCCTGCGCAGCCGGCCCATGGCCTTCATCCCCCAGGAAGATACGGGCCAGCTCAGGGGGGTGGTGGTGTTGCCGGAGGGCTCGGCCCTGGTGCGCACCCAGGCCGTGTTGAACAAGGTGCGCCAGGTGGTGCGCCAGGAGCCCCTCCTGGCCAGCGGCAATTTCTTCGCCGGCCGCTCCTTCGACGACAGCAGTCCCAACAAGGGCCAGCTGTTTCTGCGCCTGATCCCCATCCGGGAGCGCCCCCGCCCGGACCAGAGCACGGCCGCCGTTGCCGAGCGGATCAAGACCGCCCTGCAGCGGGAGATTCAGGGGGCGGTGGTGCAGCTCAGCGAAGCTCCCACCGTGCGGGGCTTCGGATCGGAGGGGGGCCTCCAGCTGGATCTGCTGGACACCAGCAACGGCCAGCTGGCCCTCGACCAGTTCGAGCAGGAGGCGCGGGCCTTCATCGCTGAAGCCCAGGCCCTCACCCTCGGGGGGCAACCGGCCTTTGAGCGGGTGTCCACCCGCTTCTCGGCGGCCTCACCCCTGCTGCGGCTCACCCCCGACCGGTTGCAGATGGCCTCCCTGGGGGTGGATCTGGCCGATGTGGTGGATCTGCTGAGCGCCAGCTTCGGCAGCGATTACGTCAACGACAGCTTTGAGGATGGGCAGGTGCGCCGCGTGATCCTTCAGCTGGATGGCACGGCCCGGCGGGGGGTGGAGGATGTGCTGACCCTCCGCGTTCCTGCCAGGGACGGGCGCCTGATCCCCCTGGCCCAGGTGGTGCGGATCGAGAGCCAGGCCGGCCCCACCACCATCCAGCATTCCCGCCTGCTCCGCTCCATCCCGGTGCAGGCCCTCCCCCGGCCCGGCGTGAGCACGGGTCAGGCCATGGCCCTGCTGCAGAACCTGCAGACCCGGCGGGAGAACGATGCCCTCACCCTGGAATGGGTGGGTCTGGCCCGGGAGGAGGCCCGCTCCACCGGCGGCAACGCCCGGGCGTTTGTGCTCGGCACCCTGGTGATGGGACTGGTGCTGGCGGCCCTGTACGAAAACGTGCTCGATCCCGTGATCATCCTTGTCACCGTTCCCCTGGCCCTGTTGGGGGCCGTGCTGGGGTTGGCCCTGCGGGGGCTGGCCCTGGATGTCTACGGCCAGATGGGGTTGTTGGTGCTGGTGAGCCTGGCCGCGAAGAACGGCATCCTGATCGTGGAATTCGCCAACCAGCGCCTGAGGCAGGGCCTTCCGCTCGGGGAGGCGATCCATGGCGCCGCGGTGGCCCGTCTGCGGCCCATCCTGCTCACAGCGATCTCCTCCCTGGTGGGCTTTCTGCCCCTCCTTCTGGCCAGGGGGGCTGGAGCTGCCAGCCGCATCAGCATTGGCACCGTGGTGTTCAGTGGGCTGCTGGTGGCCACCCTCCTCAGCCTGTTCGTGGTGCCCGTGGTGTATCGGCTGGTGAAGGGTTGGGAGATGGGGCGGCTGGCCCCCTGAACCCGTCAGTTCAGGGCCGGGGGATTCTGGATGGGAAAGGGCGGCGGCGGCGGCGGAACGGGGGGAGGAACCCGGGGGGGGCTCGAGGGCGGTCGACGGATCACGAGGGGTGTCGGAGCAGGGGTCGGGAGCACGGCGGCAGGTGTGCGCAGACCGAAATCCGGCCGCACCCCACCGCTCCCCGTGGCCTCCTGGTGCAACTGACGGAACAGGGCCTGTCGGGTGGCGGCCCCTTCGGGCCCGGAAAACTGGCCCCACAGACCCTCCCAGAAGAAATAGATCACGCCATGGCCGCGACGCATGGACAGGTCGACCTTTTTGCCCAGGGTGGCCATGTCGGTGGTGCGGCCCCCGAAACCCGCCAGGATTCCGATCTCCACCGGGATGCCCCAGCCGCGTGCCTTGATCAGGGCCGGCTGCTCGAGATCCTTGGCGAAGCCCTTCACGGAGTAGGCATAGTTCTGCACCACCAGGTCGTCGATCAAGCCGCCCAGGGCCCAGAGTTCCCAGTCCTGCAGCCATTGGTTGTAGGCAAAGCGAAACGGCCCTGGAGAGAGGCTGATCACCAGCCGCTTGGCTCCGGAAACCTGTTCAATCCGCGTGCGCAGCTCCCGCAGCAGGCTGGTGAGCTGCTGGCGGCGCCAGCGCATCCAGTAGCGGTCCGTGAAGTCGCTGGGGGGTTCCCGGCCCGTCTGGGCGCGGTAGAGCGCCCGGGTGGTGTCGTCGTAGCCCAGCTCAACGGGCCAGGCGAAGTGATCATCCAGCTGAATGCCATCCACGCCGCAGCGCTGCACGATTTCGGCAATCAGTCCGATGAAGCGCTGGCGCACCTGGGGATGGGCGGGGTTCAGCCACACCCGCAGATCCTTCAAGGGGGAGGTGCGCAAGTTCGCCCCATGCATGGCGTAAAGGGCACTGCCATCGGCCCGCCGCAGCAGCCAGTCCGGATTGGCCTGCACCACGGCGGAGTCGGCTGGCTCCATCAGGCCATATTCAAACCAGGGCAGCACCTGCATGCGCTGGCCCTGGGCAGCCCGGGTGAGGCGGCAGATGGGGTCGAGGCCCGCATCCACCTGGGCCAGGGCGGGCTCGATGGGTGCGTAGCGGCTGTTGTGGAAGGTGGTCCCCCGACTCCAGACATTGGGATAGAGGGTGTTGAACCCCGCCGTCGCCAGTTCCTGCACGGCCCGATCGATGCGTTGGGGGTCGTAATAGAGCGGGCTGGGGCTGTTGGTCAGCCAGACGCCCACCCGTCGTCCCTTGGGTTTGGGCAGCGCTCCCGATTGGGCTCCAGCGGGAAGGCTTGCAGACAGAAGCCATCCTCCAGCGAGGAGCAGGGCGAGGCACCGGGAGAGATTCATGGGTGCCAATCCGAAACAACCATCAACGGAACATGGAGCTGACCGAGCTTTCTTCGTGAATCCGCCAGATGGCTTCCCCCAGCATGTTGGCCACGGAGAGCACCCGGAGTTGATCAAACATGCGCTCCGGCGGCACGGGAATGCTGTTGGTGACCACCACCTCCTCAAAGAGGCCGGGCTCGGAGAGCCGTTCAATCGAGGGGGGAGAAAACACCGCATGGGTGGCGCAGCACAGCACGCGGGAGGCCCCCCGACGTCGCAGCAGCTTGGCCCCCTGGCAGATGGTGCCACCGGTGTCGATCATGTCATCGATCAAAACAGCCGTTTTCCCCGCCACATCCCCGATCACGGTGAGACTTTCGGCCACGTTGTGCTCGGAGCGCCTCTTGTCGATGATCGCCAAGGGGGCATCCTGCATCTGCTTGGCAAAGGCCCGGGCCCGGGCCACACCGCCCACATCGGGGGACACCACCACCAGGTCTTCCAACTGGCGCGTGCTCAGATAATCCACCAGGACAGGGGAGCCGTAGATATGGTCGCAAGGAATATCAAAATATCCCTGGATCTGGGAGGAGTGAAGATCCATGGCCAACACGCGATCAACACCGGATTTCACCAATAAGTTGGCCACCAGTTTGGCCGTGATTGATTCCCGGCCAGCGGTCTTTCGGTCTGCCCTGGCATAGCCGTAGTAGGGAATCACGGCGGTGATCTGCCTGGCTGAAGCCCGCCGACAGGCATCCACCATGATCAGCAGCTCCATCAGATGATCATTGACTGGAGCGCAGGTGGGTTGGATCAGAAAAACATCGCAACCCCGGATGGATTCCTGAATCTGGATATAAAATTCGCCATCCGCAAACCGCTTGATCACCCGAGGGCCGTCCGGGATGCCCAGGTAGGCCCCGATTTCCCTGGCCAGCTCGGGGTTGGAGTTCCCGCTGAACAACCTCAGGCGTCTGCTGTCGTTCGTGGCATGGAATTGGGTGCCACTGGGCTCCAGCCGTTCGGTGGGAGAGAAGGTGGTCACGGCGGGCACGGTCTGCACGCGGCAGAGTAGATCGTAGGAGCGTGCCCTGACGACGCCCCCGCAGAGGAGCCCCGACCCCCATGACCCACCCCCATCCCGTGGCCATCATGGTGGTGGGTTCCGGCCCCGAATCCCTGCTGCGCGCCCCGGACGGCCCGACCGAGCTGGTGGCGCGTCGTCTGGCCCGAGCGCTCGCCCTGCCCCACCGCCCGATCGCCGATCCCGGCTCCCCCGATCGCCAGCTCCAGCAGCTTCAGGCTTCCGAAGCCGGTTGGTTGGCCAGTCTTCCCCTGGATCCGGGCCAGACCCTGCCCGATGGCAGCAGCTGGGCCGAGGCCCTCGGCGCTTGGTGCCAACCCACCCTGGTGATCCTTGGGGCCCAGCAGCTCTCCAGTGGGGCGGCGGCCTCCACCACCGCCCTGCTGCGCCAGTGGCGGGTTCCCCTGCTGGGCCTGGTGCAATGGGGTGGGGCCTGGAAGGCCGATCTCCGTCGCCGGGATGGTCTGCCTTGGCTGGGGCGTCTGGAGGAGGGAACGGCCGGGGAGGGGAGCGCCACCAGCGATCTGGTGGCGCTCCTGCAGCAGCGGTGGGCCCTGCTCGATCTCCCGGCGCCTTCCTAGGGCCCGTCCCCGGAGGGGGGTGGGGCCTGCGCGCGGCCGGGCTCGGGCCAGAGGGGCCGGGGTGCGGCGGGGTCCAGCTGGCGCAGGGTGCCGAAATCCTTGGTTGCGGGCTTCAGGGGCAGCGTGCGGACCTCCAGCGCGGTGCCCTTGTCCAAGCCGGCGGCCAGAAGGCTGAGCATCTCCTGGGGGCTCAGGTTGGTGTCCACCTGTCCCCTCCAGCTCCCGATCAGATTGGGCAGCAGGGCGAGTTGTTCCGGGCGGCCCAGCTGGTTTTTCAGTCCCTCCAGCACCAGCTGCTGGTTGGTCCTGCGGCTCTGCTCCCCCAGCCATTTGTCGCGATGGCGCACCATCTGTTCCACCTTCGCCCCCGTGAGCCGCTGCACGCCGCTGGGCAGGTCGATCGTGTATTTGAGCGTGCTGTCTTTGTATTTCAACCGGCGGGGCGGACTCACCTCCACCCCCCCGATCCCATCCACCAGCTCCCGGAGGGCCTGCCGGGGCACCACGATGTAACGCTCCGGTGCGGTGCGTTCCAGGTTGAGCAGCTCCCGCACGGCTTCGGCTGTCAGGGCCACGCCCCCCTTTCCGTAGAGGGTCCCGAGGGCCACCGGGCTGGGTCGATCTGGAAGGGAGAGGGCCAGCTCCGCGGGGAGCTGGAGCACCTGCACCGGCCCCTGGGGATTCACCCGCACCAGGAGCACCGCATCGCCGTTGGGCGGGCCGGGGGGAGCGGCCCCGTTGGTGGTGGCGCGGAGGGTGTCTCCATCGCTGCCGATCACCAGCACCGTCACGGCCTGGTTGGGCTTCGGCGCCAGGGTTTCCGCGGTGATCTCGTCCCGGAGATGGGCGGAGCGGTCGGGTTTGGGCCAGATCACCCCGAGCAGGCTGGCGCCGGTGATGGCGCCGACCAGGCCCAGGGTCGCCAGTCCCAGGCCAGGCCAGGACGGCCGCTGGATGGCCCGCTTCCGGGGCACCTCTGGCAACTCCGGGTTGGGGATGGGAGAGCGACGTTTCCGGCGTTCAGCCATGGGTGCCCGATCTGGCAGGAGTGGGGCCACTCTGGCTGAGCGACTCCACACCTGCTGCCCCCAAGGGAGGCCCCAGCCGATAGGTTGAGAGCGGCCCGCCCTCGCCGCGCCTTTGACTGCTGCTGAGCCGCTCTCCCCAGCCCTGGTTCCCTCCACCGCGCGAGGGCACCTGCGCGCCCGCCCCATGGCCGTGGGCAGCCCTCGGCCCGCCAAGGATCTCTGCAGTGAGTGCGGCCTGTGCGACACCCGCTGGGTGGCCTACGTGGCCCGGGCCTGCGCCTTCCTGGATCAGCACTTCGATGCCATGGAGCGGCAGAGCCATGGCCGCAGCAGGGATCTGGAGGATGAGAACGAGCTCTATTTCGGTGTGCAGGAGCGCATGCTCACAGCCCGCCTCACCCCGCCGATCGATGGGGCCCAGTGGACCGGAATCGTCAGTCGGTTGGCGGTGCGGGCCCTGGAAACGGGGCTGGTGGACGCGGTGTTGTGCGTGCAGCAGAGCGCCAACGACCGGTTCACCCCCGTGCCGATCCTGGCCCGAACCCCGGAGGAGGTGTTGGCCGCCCGGGTGAACAAGCCCACCCTCTCCCCCAACCTGAAGGTGCTGGAGGAGCTGCCGGGGAGTGGGATCCAGCGGCTTCTGGCCATCGGGGTGGGGTGCCAGGTGCAGGCCCTGCGCACCGTGCAGGCCACCCTCCCCCTGGAGGAGCTCTACGTGCTGGGCCTTCCCTGCGTGGACAACGTCAGCCGGGAGGGTCTGCAGACCTTCCTGAACAGCGCCAGCCGGTCCCCCGAGACGGTGGTGCACTATGAATTCATGCAGGATTTCCGCATTCACTTTCGCCATGCCGATGGCGCCGTGGAAACCGTTCCCTTCTTCGGGTTGGATACACCAGCGCTCAAGGATGTCTTCGCTCCAAGCTGTCTGAGCTGTTTTGACTACACCAATGCCGGTGCGGATCTGGTGGTTGGCTATATGGGGGCCACCTTTGGTCGGCAGTGGATCACCGTTCGCAATCCCAAGGGTGAGCGCCTGCTGTCCCTGGTGGAGGCCGAGCTGGATGTGGCGCCGGTCACGAGCCGGGGCGACCGCCGGCAAGCGGTGCAGCAGGGGATCGGGGCCTACGACAAGGCGGTGAAATTACCGCTCTGGCTGGCGGAGGTGCTGGGGTGGTTCGTGCAGCGCTTTGGCCCCCAGGGGCTTGAATACGGAAGGTTTTCGATCGACTCCCATTTCACCCGCAATGCCCTCTGGCTTCAGCGTCAGCATGGTGACAAGGTCGACCGCCACATCCCTGCGTTCGCCAAGCGCATCATCGGGCGCTATCGCCTGCCCGCCTCGTGAGTGATTCCCTTGAGGCGTCTGACCCGCCCGAGCCTTCCACGGTCCGGGCAGCGGGGGTGCTGTTGCACCCCACCTCCCTCCCGGGGACGCCCACCTGCGGCACCCTGGGCGCCCAGGCGCGCGCCTGGATCGATCTCCTCGCCCAAGCTGGCGTCGGTGTCTGGCAGGTGCTTCCCCTGGCCCCCCCCGACGGGTTGGGTTCGCCCTACAGCTCGCCCAGCGGTTCAGCCCTGAATCCCTGGTTGCTGGATGCGGAGGATCTGGCGGGGGCGGGCGCCTTGCACCCGTCCGATCTGCAGGCTCTGCCGGGGGGAGGCACGGAGCGGATGGTGCCGGAGGAGGCTTCCGCCCGGGCCCTGGCCCTGGGGCAAGCCCTGGGGCAGCGCTGGCCTGAGCAGTCGGCCGAGGAGCACCGGGCCTTTCGCCTCTGGTCCCAGGCTCAGCGGTTCTGGTTGGACGATCACTGTTTGTTCATGGCCCTGCGCCGCCGCCATGGGCTTCGGCCCTGGTGGGAGTGGCCTCCCGAACTGGTGCGGCGTTCCCGCCGCGCCCTGGCTGCGGCGGCCACCCAGGAGCGCCAGGCCCTTCTGGAGGAAGGCCTGCTGCAATGGCATCTGCAACGGCAGTGGCAGCGCCTGCAGGAGCAGGCGCACCGGGTGGGTGTCACCCTCATTGGTGATCTCCCCTTCTATGTGGCCCACGACAGCGCCGATGTGTGGAGCCGCCAGGGCCTGTTCTCCATCGATCGGCAGGGCAAGTTGCTGGAGCAGAGCGGGGTGCCCCCCGATTACTTCGCCGCTACCGGCCAGCTCTGGGGAACGCCCGTGTATCGCTGGTGGCGCCACCGCCTCACCGGTTTTCGTTGGTGGATCCATCGGTTGGAGCGGCAGCTGGATCTCTTCGACCTCCTGCGACTTGACCACTTCCGGGCCCTGGAGGCCTACTGGAGCGTGCCGGGTGAGGCGACAACCGCGGAGGACGGCACCTGGTGTCCGTCGCCAGGAGCTGCCCTGCTGGGGCGTCTCCTGCGCCGCTGCCGGCGCCACGGCCGCCTCAGCGCCGACGGCAGGCTTCCGATCATTGCGGAAGATCTGGGGGTGATCACTCCCGAGGTGGAGCAGCTGCGCGATGGCTTCCAGCTGCCGGGCATGAAGATCCTGCAGTTTGCCTTTGATGGGCAGCCCACCAACCCCTACCTGCCTGCCAACTACCAGGGGCCCCACTGGGTGGTTTACACCGGCACCCACGACAACGCCACCACCCTGGGCTGGTGGCGCGGCCTGGACGATGGGGTGCGGGGTCAGGTGGCCGCCCTGGTGGGTGCGGAGGTGCATGCTCCCGGCTGGCAACTGCTGGAGGTGGCCTTGCGCTCCTCTGCCGAGCTCGTGGTGGTGCCCCTGCAGGATCTCCTTGAGCTCGGGGATGAAGCCCGCTTCAATACCCCAGGCACCACGGATGGCAACTGGTGCTGGCGGTTGCAACGATCCGTGGCCGAGCTGGGCGGGGCCCTCAAGGGGCTGGGGGAGATGGCCCGCCGCCATCAACGGGTTTAGGGGTGGTGGTGGCCTTGGGGGCAGGCGTGGTGGGCACGCGATAGACGGCCGTGGTCCTGGCGTCCGGCGGAGCATCCGCGGGCTCCGCTTCCTTGTCCTGGAGCGCTTGGCCCCGCCAACGCACCGCTGCACCGCTCGGGGGGGGAGGGCTCAGGCGCAAGGTGAACGGCGGCAGCACCGGCAGGGTGAGCTCTCCTGACAGCCCCTCCAGCTTGGTGGGACCACCGCGTTGGGAGTCCAGGGTCAACCGGGTCGGTTGGCTCAGGGTCAGGGTCAGGAGCCCCAGCGTGCGATCGGTTGGGCTCTGCCTGGCCTCCTTCTGGAGCAGCTCCATGGCCTGCCCGGCCGCCGCCCGCTGCAGGGGGTGCAGGTCGGGAAAGGGGGGGGCAGGGCTGGACGCCTGGGCCTGGGATGGCCCCTGGCTGGGGGCGAGGGGAATGGGCTGGGCCGCCAGCCGTCCCATGGCCGCCAGCCGTTGCTGTTGCAGGTTCACCCCGTAGAGCAGGCCCAGCACCAACACCCCGTACAGAAGGCCGCTCTGCCAGCTGGTGAGGAGATGGAGGGTGGAGGGGGAGAGCCCTGGGGCCCCACCCGGGCCGCTGCCCCCCCGGGCCCTCCGCCCCGCATGGGGGAGCAGGGGGGCAAGGCTGCTGGCGGGCAGCTCCAGGTGGTGCTCCACGAGGGGGAGCATGGCCCGCAGGTAGGTGGCTTCCGGCAGCCGATCCTTCCAGCCCCCTTCGAGGGCTTCCAGCACCGCAATGCTGATGCGGGTGCGCTGGGCCAGTTCCCGCAGACTCAGACCCTTGGCCTCCCGGGCCTCCCGCACCAGCTGGCCGGCGGCGCGCAGGGGATCCGGAGGAGGGAGGGGGGCGGTTCGTCGCAGAAAGCCAGGTTTCAGGCGAAGCCACCAGTGGGAGGCTCTGGCTCGGGGAGAGGGGGTGCTCACGGCAGGCTGCTGGGATCAAGACGGCGCCACTGGCCCTCGGGCAGCTGGCCCAGGGCCACGGAACCGATCGCCACCCGCAGCAGGTCGCGAACGGGGTGGCCCAGACGCTCGGCTGTGCGGCGAATCTGGCGATTGCGCCCTTCCTGCATGGTGAGTTCCAGCAGGGTGGCGTGACGGGACTGTTGCAGTGGGCGCACATCCACCGGCGCGCTGGCGACCCCATCCAGGGGCACTCCCCGCCGCCAGGCGGCCAGGGTTTCCGCGCTCGGGTGGCCCCCAACCCACACCCGGTAGGTCTTGCGGTGGCCGTAGCGGGGGTGGGTCAGGCGGAGGGTGAGGTCGCCGTCGTTGCTGAGCAGGAGGGCGCCCCGACTCTCCGCATCCAGCCGCCCCACCGGATGGAGGCCGGCCTGGTGGCGCCAAGGCTCGGGCAGCAGGTCGAGCACGGTGGGTCGGCCCTGGGGGTCGTGGCAGGTGCAGAGCACCCCCACAGGTTTGTGGAGGAGAAGGGTCAGGGGAGGAGGGGCGGGGGCGAGGGGTTGGCCGGCAATGGAAATCTGGTCGCGCTCTGGATCCGCTTGTTCGCCCAGTTGGGCCACGCAACCGTTCACCCGCACCTGGCCTTCCCGGAGGAGGGTTTCGGCCTGGCGGCGGGAGCAGAGGCCCGAGCCCGCGATCAGTTTCTGGAGCCGTTCCTGAGCCATCTCCCCATTCTGGGTGCCCTGGCCAGGGGGGGCGCGCCGGGGAGTCAGACAAAAAACAATGGTATGGTTACGAAACAACAAGGTTTCGAAACCTCGCCGAGATGCCCTCGATCTTTCTGGACACCTCCGCCGCCCAGGCCCAGACCAGCGATCTTCTCCGCTCCTACCTGCGGGACATCGGGCGGGTGCCCCTGCTGACGCACGAGCAGGAGATCACGTTGGGGAGGCAGGTGCAGGAGCTGGTGGCTTTGGAGGAGCTGGAGGCGGAGCTGACGCTGCGCGC
>JAYKJF010000121.1:0-109427 GCA_035285785.1 Cyanobacteriota bacterium | reverse complement strand
GAAAGGCTGCGTCTTCGGTGAAATCCCAGCTCATGTAGGGGGTGGTGCTAGACGACCTTTAACGCCTCCCCCCCGCGACTCGTCAACCACCTGGATGGATTTTGTGCGGGTCCTCCATCAGAATCTTCAGATTCGACTTGCCACGAACCCGTGACGGTCCCCCCCATCACACCCTCCGACAGCAGCAGCCCAGCCGCCTTGAACGTTCTTGGCGAACCCCTGGTCGTCTGTGGTTGTGAGCCCATGACCGGCTGGTTCCGGGATGGTTCCTGCCGCACCAATGGGGCCGACCTGGGGCGCCATACGGTGTGTTGCGTCGTCAGTGAAGGCTTCCTGGCCTACAGCCGGGCCCAGGGCAATGATCTGAGTACGCCCGCTCCCCAGTACGGATTTCCCGGACTCCAGACCGGTGACCACTGGTGCGTGTGTGCCAGCCGGTGGTTGCAGGCCTACCAGGACGGAATGGCCCCCCCTGTGCGTCTCGAAGCCTGCGAGGTTTCCACCCTCGATGTCATTCCCCTCGAGCTGTTGCGCAGCCACGCGGTCTGATCCCTACCAGGGGATGGGCTGCCCATCCCAGGCAAGAAAGGCTCCCGATGTTTCCGCGCTCTGGCGTTCGAGAACCTCCAGCAGATGGGAGGCGGCCCGTTCCGGGGAGAAGAGGCGATCGGAGGGGACCGATGCACGGAAGGGCGCGGAGAGTTCCGTAGCGGTGGTTCCGGGGTGGAGGAGGGTGACACAGGCCATCGGAAGCCGCCGCCGCCATTCCAGAGCCAGGGTGCGCAGCAGCTGGTTCTGGGCCGCCTTGGCCCCCCGATAGGCATACCAGCCACCGAGCCGGTTATCCCCGATGCTCCCCACCCGGGCGGACAGGCTGGCGAAGTGGCTGGGGGCGTCCCGAGGAAGGGCTCCTTCCAGGGCCTGGGCCAGCAGGAGGGGCCCCCAGGCATTGACGGCAAAACTCTTCTGCAGGGCCACCGGATCCACCTGGCTCAGACGTTTTTCCGGCTGGAGGTCGGGGCCGTGCAACAAACCCGCCGCGCAGATCACCAACCTCAGGGGGGTGAGCTGCTCCTTCGCGATCTGGCCCAGCTGCTGAAGACTGGCGGGATCCGCCAGATCCACCCTCAGGTCTGCATCCCGTCGGCCGGCAGACCAGAGGCGCAGGGAGGGGGCATGACCGGGCAGGGCCTGCAGGAGAGCCCTGCCGATCCCTCCGGTGCCCACCACCAGGGCATGTCCCTCCCAGCTGTGCCAGGGACGGGGGGCGTCGTCACTGGGGGGCACAGGCGGTGCGGTGGCTTGTCGCATGATGGCAGGAGAGCGAAACAAGGAGCGGGCCATCCTGCGCATCACCGTGCTGGGTCTGGGCGCATGGGGGAGCACCCTGGCCGACCTCTGGCGTTCCCAGGGACATGAGCTCCGCACCTGGACCCGACGAACGGGGGGGAGCCCCCTGAAGAGCCTGTCCGGCTCCGATCTGGTGGTGTCCGCTGTCGCCATGGCGGGTGTGCCTGACCTGGCCTCCCAGCTGGCCCCCTGCTGGCCCCAGGATGTGCCCCTGCTCAGCTGCAGCAAAGGGATCGACCCGGTTCAACTCTGCAGTGCCAGCCAGCTCTGGGCCCAGCAGTTGCCTGGCTCCGCGCTGGCGGCCCTGAGCGGGCCCAATCTGGCCACGGAGCTGGCGAAGGGTCTGCCGGCCGCCAGTGTGATCGCCTCCACAGACCGGGCCCTCGCCCAGCGCCTGCAAGCAGAATTGCGGACGCCCCACCTCAGGCTCTACACCAACCAGGACCCCTTGGGGACGGAAGTGGCCGGGGCGCTGAAGAATGTGATGGCCATTGCTGCGGGCATCAGTGATGGTCTGGGCCTCGGTTCGAATGCCAAGGCCTCCCTGCTCACCCGGGGGCTGGCGGAGACTGGTCTGGTGTTGAAAGCCCTCGGGGGCCAACCGAGCACTCTCTACGGCTTGGCCGGACTGGGCGACCTTCTGGCCACGGCCAACAGCCCGCTCAGCCGCAATTACCGCTTTGGGCTTCTCCTGGCAGAGGGGGCTTCCGAAGACGGGGCCCGGGAGCGGATTGGGGCCACGGTGGAAGGACCGGCCACCGCCCGGGCGGCCCTCAAGCTGGCCGATCGGGAGGGTTGGTCCCTGCCCATCTGCCGACAGGTGGTGCAGCTCCTGGAGGGGCAGCTCACCGCCCCAGCAGCCGTACAGGCCCTCATGGACAGGGAGCCTCGCCAGGAGGAGCTCCAGTGGTGAAGGGGCATCGGGCCGCCCTGGTGGAGGCCTTCAGCGACCAGCCCCTCGGCGGCAACGGGGCGGCTGTGGTGCTTCTGGAGCAAGCGGCTCCAGATTCCTGGATGCAGGGAGTGGCAAGGAGCCTTCAGCAATCGGAAACCGCCTTTGTGCTCCCCCTGGACGGGGGCCACTGGGGCCTGCGCTGGTTCACCCCCTCCCAGGAGGTGAAGCTCTGCGGTCATGCCACCCTGGCTGCAACCCTGGCCCTGGGAGCCTGGGGTGTGTTGCCCCCGGGAGGAGCAGCCACCTTCTCCACCCGCAGCGGAGCGCTGCAGGTGAGCCTGGTGAGACCCCCAGGAGCCTCCACGACGAGGGAAGACCGCCTTGCCTGGATCGAACTGCCCCACCTCCCCCTGACCCCTCAGCAGGCCTCCCAGCCGCTGGTGCGTTTGCTGGTCGACAGATTGAGGCATGCCCCGGAGCGGTTCTGGCACTCTCCCCTGGGCTATCAAGTTGCCCTGCTCCCATCCACCGCCCCCCTGTCCCAGTTGGGTGGGTTGGGAGCAGAGCTCAGCGGAGCCTCCAGACAGGGGCTTGTGGTGATGCAACCCCTTGGGCCAGGTGTAGCGGAACCGGCGCAGGTGGCGGGGCGACAGGCCGACTATCAGCTGCGGTTCTTTGCCCCGGGGCTGGGGATTGAGGAGGATCCCGTCACGGGATCGGCCCATGCCCTGGTTGCCCCGTACTGGATGGAACACCTCCAACGCCCCCAGGTGGTGGGCTGGCAATGTTCCGACCGTCCGGGGGGGATGGTGTGCGAACCCGGTTCTTCAGGCATGATCCGCCTGACGGGTGCAGGACATCTCTTGTGGGAAGGCACATTGTGGGCCGAGCCAGGGCACTCTTCCGATCCCTTCCAGGCCCGGCACGTCTGGGATCGGGTCTGCGGTCGCTGACAACCCAGGCCCTGCGCCACCCCTTCTTGATCACGGCTCCCCTGGCGGCATCAGCCATCAGCATGGGATTTGCCTCCCAGGCCCTCTTACGCCCGGCCGTGGTGCCGCAGCGGGCTGACGTCCTGGACGCCCTGATGGCCCAGGCACCGGCGAACAAATCTCCCGCAGACACCCCTCTGGCCACCGGGAAGGGTGCAGCCCCGGGGATCGGGTCTGATCCCGGATCCCTGCAGGCCCGTCGGATCGGAAGCGTTGCTGGTGGTGCCCCCCTGCCCGAAGCCGAACCGGGCAATGGGGTGAACCTCGAGATCCGTGTGGCCCTGCTCAAGGTGTCCTCCCAACCCAGCGTGGGAGGGGAGGGCGGTTGGCGGGTGCTGAGCCGGGAAGGCCAGCTGATGCGTCAGGGTGCTTCCGGAGAGGTCATGGCGGCAGATCTGCTGGGTTCCCTGGCCGAAGTGTGGGTCGAACCCGACTCCGGTGGGGAATTGCGGGTGGATGGCCGGCCCTACGCCGGTCGGCTGAGGCTGCTGAGGGCCGGCAATGGAATTCAGGTGGTGAACCACCTCCCCCTGGAGAACTACGTCAGCTCAGTAGTGGGGGGAGAGATGCCCACCTCCTGGAAACTGGAAGCCCTTCGGGCCCAGGCGGTGGCGGCCCGGTCCTATGCGATGGCCCACATGGCCCGTCCGGCGAACGACCATTGGCATCTGGGAGACACCACCCGTTGGCAGAACTACGAAGGTCTCAGGACGGTGTCCGACCCCACCCTGCAGGCCACCAGCTCCACGGCAGGGGTGATCCTCAGTTACCAGGGGGGAATCGTGGAAAGCCTTTATGCGGCCACCCAGCAAATCGTGGATGAGGCCCACAGCCACCTGGGGGCAAGCATGAGCCAGACGGGAGCCCAGGAACTGGCCCAGCAGGGTCTCAAATTCAATGAGATCCTCTCGCATTACTACCAGGGGGCTTCCCTGGCCCGCCTGCAAGTCGGTGCGAGTTGAGGGCTACTGGCAAGCGGCCAAGGCCGTTTCCCTGGCGGCCCTGGAGCAGCAGGCCCTGGTGCCTCTGCAGACCACCGAGCTCCAGATCGATGGGGTGCCCCCCTTCCTGTTGCGCCGATTGGAGGGAGCGCCCCCCCGCCATCTCACGGAGCAGGGCCCCAAGCCCAATCCCTTCCTTCCCTGGGACCCTCCCCTGGAAGTGGGGCGGCTCGGTCGGAGCCACGTGCTCATTCTCAACAAGTACCCGGTTCAGCCCGCCCACCTCCTGTTGATCACCCAGCGCTGGCAGCCCCAGGCCGGATGGATCACCCAGGCCGACTGGCAGGCCGTGGCCCATGTGGCCGCAGATACGGGCGGCCTGTGGTTTTTCAACAGCAGCCCAACGGCGGGAGCCAGCCAACCCCACCGCCATCTTCAGCTCCTGCCGCGAGAGGACGGCCAGGCCAGCTGCCCCCTGGCCCCTTGGCTGGAGCGTCAGCTCGAGGATCGGCAGCAACCCTGGCCCTGGCGTTATGCCCTCAGTCGCCGGTGGGATGCGCGGGAGGGAACGGATCTGCTTCCTCTCTATCGCCAGCATGCCGCCCGTCTCGGCCTGGGGGATCCCGAAGGGCCCCACGATCCTGCGCATGCCTACAACCTGCTGTTTGACGACCGCTGGTTCCTGAGCGTGCGTCGTGTGAAGGAGCACTGCGCGGGGTTCAGCATCAACGGTCTTGGCTTTGCAGGCTTTCTCCTCTGCACGGCCCACTCCGATCTCGACTGGTTGAAAACCCATGGCCCGTGGGCCTTGCTGCAGGAGGTGGCGGCACCGGTCGGTTGAATTCAGGTGTTTTTTCGCTGTTCAGGACTCTCTCGACAGGCTGAGCTAGTGGGGAACCAGGGATTGCTCCGCCCCGGGCGGAACACCTGGTCTCAGGTGCCTACCAACCTCTGAACACGCTGTCCCATGAACGCCTGCACCGCCCGTCGCCCACGTCCCCTGCCCCATCAAGGCAAGCGATCCTCCACTGAGATCCAGGCGCTTCAGCGCCGCAATGCCCTTGTGGAAGCCCATCGGCACCTGGTGCCGCCCGTCGCCCACCACTACTGGCTTCGTTGCCCAGAACCCCAGGATGATCTGGTCCAGGTGGGATTGATGGGGTTGATCAGGGCTGCTGAATTGTTCTGCCCGGAAACAAAAACGCCCTTTTCCGCCTTTGCACGCCCCCACATCCGGGGGGCCATCCTTCACTACCTTCGGGATACGGCCGCCCCAGTGCGCTTGCCCCGTCGGCAAGCGGAGCTGCAGAGCCGATTGCAGCGTCTGGAGAAGTCCGGATGGGCCGGAGCGGATGGGCAGAGGTGCACCCCAGAGCCCCTGACGGAGGAACAACGTCAGCTCCTCCAACAGCACCGTCAGCTGTGCCGTCCAGCACCCCTCGATCAAGCCCTGTTGGAGCAGATCGCCTCCCCGGCCTCGGACCCTCTGATGGAGGAACCGAGAAGCCAGAGGCACGTGGACGAGCTGCTGAAGGGGCTCGATCCACGCACCCAACAGGTGCTCCGTGGGGTGGTTCTGCAGGGGTGGAGCTATCGACGAACCGCCGCAGCCCTCAACGTGAGCACCATGACGGTTCAACGTTGCCTGCACAGCGGACTGGCCAGGCTGCGGAACCAACTCTGTCCGCCCACCCAGAAGCTTTGCCTTAATTCCGGGCGGAGGCGCGATCGCGCTCCATCTGTTGCTCCAGGGTGGCCATTGCAGCCGTTACCGCTGCCAGCTGGCGTTCCAACCCATCGCGCCAGAAGGTGAGCATGCGGTATTTGCGTTCCTGGTAGCGCAGACGACGCACCTCTGGATCTTCTCCCAGGGGTGCGCCACAGGCAAATGGTGAAAACATGGGACGGGACCGGACTGGGAGGGTTCTAGCGGGCCTAAAGGTTCTTTTGAGACGGAGAGTGGGAATTTTGGGCAGATGGGCCGCGAGTCGCCATGATGGGCTGCTTCCCAGAACCAGTTCTCAGCGCGACGTGCTTGCGGTGTTCCGTCCCATCCCCGTCCGCTTGCTCCTGAGCCTGGCCTGTGGATCGGTTCTTGTGCTCTGCCCCAGGGTCTGGGCCCAGTCCTATGTCGCCTTGATGGACGGCCAGCGAGCCGTACCCCTCAAGGGGCAATTCAATGGGATTCCCGTTCTGCACTCCAACCAGCCGGAGGAGGTGGAAGGGCCAGGCCTGCTGATCAGCACGGTGCCCGGAAGGGCCTATGCAGCAGAAAATGGCATGTCCGTGGAGATGCCTGCTTACACCTTCAATGGTGATTTCGGGCTTCATTTACACCATAAGTATTTCCCAACCTATCGAAGTTCCATCTCCCCATCCCAACGCCGCAGTGAACTCACCCTTGCAGCGATTCTGATCAATCCACGGCCGGAACCCGTCAGGATTCAATTTTCAGCAGGGGCGGTGCGCAATAGTTTTGAAGCTCCCTACCTCGCCAGGCATCTGATGGGGGTGCGCCCCCTCGGCCCACGCCCTTGGAATACGGGTCCTGGGGATGCCACCGCTGTGCAGTTGCTGCGGGGGCGGTTGGATCCCCAGTTCACCCAGACCGTGATTGTGCCGCCAAGAGGGCGGGTGGTGCTGTTTCAGACACCGCTCCCAGCCCTTGGTATTGCCAATGCTCTCCTGAAAGGTCGCAGTGATGGTCCCTTTCAAATGGCTGTGGTGGCCGCGAAGAATCCCCAGAGTGACAATGATATTTTGGCCGTCATGGATCAGGGCCTGCTGGCGCCTGGACGGGTGTATCTGCAGCGAATTCCAGAAATTCACGCTGGCACGATTTTCTCTCGGGTGGGGGGCGTGGCCATTGGTGATCATTACCAAGCGTCCCTGAGTCACAACCTCATTCAGCAGGGTCCGCTTCATGTCCCCCTGACCAGCACCAGACGAACCCACTTCGGTACGGGTGAGGTGCAGGTCAACCCCCTGGCCGCCCGCGTGGTGGATTCCGCTCTGGATAATGTGGGCACCTACGGGGTGCGCTTCGATGTGGATCTCAATCTGGTGGGGCAGGGGAGCTACGACCTTGTTCTGAGCCACCCCTCACCTGTGGCCGGCCGATCTCCCTTCACAGCTTTTCGCGGCTCCATTGAAATCCGCCGACCAGAGGGTCTTCAATCCGTTCACGTGGGATTGCGCTCAGGCCAGAGCCTGTCATTGGTCCCCCTCCAACTGGAAGCAGGCCGCAGTACACCTGTTCGCATCTCGCTGGTTTATCCGGCAGACTCCACTCCAGGTCACCTACTCAGCGTCGTGCCGACCAGCCAGCTCGCGCAGGTGCAGCAGAGGGAAGCACGACAACCCGTGGTCGTCGACACACCCGAACCGCAGCGGCCTCCCAAGCGGTCTGCTCCTCCCACCCGCCGGTCCACGCCCCAACGGGTCGGTCCCATGATCCCCCCTGCGGAGATCCTTCGTAGTCCCACCACACCCACGTGGATTCAACCCCCACCCTCAAGGCCCTCTCCCCAAAACCAGCGCAGCTCCGGAGGGGGGCTGGCGGATCGCTACAGGGACGCCCTGGATGTCCAGAGGCGCCTGCTGGACCAGTGGCAACAAACGCCCTAGGCAAGTGCCCATGGATCACCCCCCTTCCCCCACTCCCCCCTCAGCACGACGGCGCCTCACCCTTGAGCTCTCGCGCGAGAAGATCGACCACATTGATTCCCTGAAGAAGGAGTGGGGTCTGCGGAATCGGGGCGATGTGCTGGAGCGCCTGCTTGAGGAACTCTTCTCACCAGGTCTTTCTGAAACCATCCCGGAGATCACCACCCCAGCGGGGCCTCTTCAAAACGACGACCTCCTGGATGACTGTGCCGCTCTTGTCCTGGTGGGGTTGGGGCAAGGGGCCATGGAGGGATGGCGCCTGGGGGACACGGTCGAGCTGTCCCCTGAACCGCCTGTAAGGCGGGGAAAGCCTGCGGGCAAGGGGATCGACCTGCCTGGATTTGTTCGCAAGCGGTCCCAGAACCTCAAGCGGAGTCTGGCTGCCGGAACCGATTCCGATCCCTCACCCGCAGGCGTCACCCCATGGCCCCAGCTCTCGGAAGGCTTGCTGCAACAAAGCCTGGAACGGGCACAGGCGCACTGGCTCAATCTCTTTGCCCAGCCGCCCAATGCAGCGGTCGTGGAGGCCGCCATGGGCTGGCTGGCCCATGACATCTGGCCCCATGCCGATCTTTGCGAAGGGACGATGTTCACCTGGTCGGCTGCGGGACGGCTGATGAAGGAACTCGGCCCAAGCTGGAGTGAGGACACACCGAGCCTGGAGGGGGTGATGGTGATCGCGGGTGTCCTGGAAGATCCCTTCAGCGCAGAGACCCTTCCCCTGCGCATCCCGACCCTGATGCATCGCTTTGTGCACCGGTTCCGCCGTCGGCAACGGGGTACGTCTTTCCAGACGCTGGAATCCACCATGACCCTCCAAGGTGCCCTGCGCCATCTCCAGCTGCCGACAGATCCAGGCCAACGGGTGACCCTCACCCAGATCCGGGAGGCCTACCGGGAGATGGCCCTCAAACACCATCCCGACTCCGGAGGCTCCCTGGATGCCATGCGTCGGCTCAATGAGGCCTACCAGCTTCTGAAAGAGCTGTATCGCCCCAAGCAACAGGAGGATTGATCCACTCTCGCGTCCCTACCTGGACCCGTCAATAGACCTGTGCCTGGTCTTGCCAGAGACTGCTGAGAGGGCTTTTGACTCCCCTGTGCGTTCGATCGAAGCCAAGGCGCCCCATGCGGCCCCCTTGAAGCGAGATGCTTGCGTCGCAGGCAAGTGCTGAGGATGCTTTCACGGTTCCAGGCTTGGACCAATAGCAAGTCCTGGAATAGGTCTTGGTTGATACGCCCGACTCTTCAAAAATCATCGATTTCTGGCTGTCGAAACCTTGCACCAGATCGATCCATGGCGAAAAGGGTTTGATCTGGTTCCATCAGGCCAGGATCATGTTGTCCAGTTTTTTTGGACAGCCCGGGAGTGCAGATCCGACAAAGGGTTCAACAAGCTGCTGATCTGTCTTTAACACAGATCAGCAAGTGAAAAACATCGAACAGACGCCCGGCGGAGGTCGCCGCCCCCGAGCACGGTTTGATGTTGTCCCAAAAGTCCTGGAAAATTCGCATAAATAGACCATGAATGCGTCTTGGACAAGAATAGTGGGACCCGTTGGCGCGGGGCCATTGCTTCCGGGCACGAGAAGACGCGAACGTCGGGCGCCATGCGATCGCGCGGGTCTCGCTAGAGACGGGAGCAAGGACCCATAAAGCGTCCGAGATGGGATCAGCGAGAAGAGGTATTGCGGATGTCGGCCCCGAACCCCTGGGGTCAGACCCCCTGCCAGATCGAGTGCCCGCATCCGGGCAGAACATCCTGTTTTGCAGCTCTCACTTAAGACGCAATCTGAGTCCCCTTATGTATCGCAGGCAAGACATCCCGACGTCTTGAGGCTTGTGGTGTCGGGAGTGTCCTTTCCAACCCCCCCAATAAAAAACCCGCCAACTGGGGCGGGTAGGGCGACCTGGGCTCGGAAGCCTCGCGGTGCTCAGGTGGAGGTCTGCATCCCCTGAATCAGAAAATCAAAATAGGGACCGGCCAGGGCGGCGTCTTCTGTGTTCAGAAGTGAGATGGCTGCCTCCTTCATGGTGCGCATGGCTTCCACCATGCCTGGCATGGGCACACCCAGACTGTTGTACATCTCACGGGCACCCACAAGACCGATGGCCTGAATCTGCTCCGTGCTTCCTGCGAGCACTCCGTAAGTCACCAGACGCAGGTACCAGCTGTAGTCCCTCAGGCACTGGGCCCGTTGTTTCTGACCGAAAGCATTGCCTCCAGGAGCCACATATTCCGGCTTCCGGGTGAACAGCTGCTTGGCTGCCTCATCAATGATCTTCTTTTCATTGGCCGTCAGCACCTTCACCACCTCCAGCCGGCGGCTTCCGCCACTGAGGAATTCCACCATGGTGCGGAGCTCGCCACCAGTGGGATAGCGGAGCTGATCATCGGCCTGGAGGATCAGATCGCGAACGACGCTCATGGCAGCGACCACAGACCGTGTGATCTTATCCAGCCCGGCCGCAGCAACCCAGGGGAAAGGGACGAAGGTGTAACGCCCCTTTGCAGTTCGGCCGATAGGGTCGGAGAAGAGGGCTGGACCGATGCAACAGGGACAGGGAGACCGGGGCCTGCAGAGCCTCACCGTGGACGACCTCACCCGTGACGGTTTGGGGGTGGGGCGGCTCGATGGCCAGGTGGTTCTTGTGGAGGGGGCCCTCCCTGGCGATCGGGTGGAGGTGCGCCTTGTGCATCAAGCCAAGCGCCACGCCACCGGAAGGCTGGTGCGCTTGCTTGAGGCGTCTCCAGACCGCAGAAAACCACCCTGCATCCTGGCCGACCATTGCGGTGGATGCACCCTCCAGGCCCTCGATGCAGAGGCCCAGGGCCGCTGGAAGGAGCAGCGGGTGGCCGAAGCCCTTCATCGAATCGGCCACCTGCCCCCCCTGGTGCGGCCCCTTCTCGCCGCCCCGCAGGAGCTGGCCTACCGCAACCGGGCCGTGATCCCCCTGGAACGGGATGCGGAGGGCAGGATCCGGGCCGGCTACTACAGGCGCGGCAGCCATCAGATCGTGAATATGAACCGTTGCCCCGTTCTCGATCCCCGGCTCGATGCGATGGTGGCTCCCCTCAAGGCCGACCTGGAAGCCAGTGGCTGGCCGGTGAACCGACACGGCGCTGCGAACAGTCCTGGCGCAGGCCTCCGCCATCTCGCTCTTCGTGTTGGCAGGCGCAGCGGGGAGTGCCTCATCACCTTGATCGCCAGCCACGGAGACCTGCCGGGCCTGGCCTCCATCGCCGAAGGCTGGATGGCCCGTTGGCCCGAGCTGGTGGGGGTGACCCTCAATCTCCAACCCCAGGGGGGCAACCGGCTGTTTGGACCTGAATCATTCCCCATCGCCGGGCGTGACTGGATCCTGGAACCCTTTGGCGGTGTGGAACTGCAGATCGGTGCGGACACGTTTTTTCAGGTCTACAGCGAACAGGCTGAACGGATCACGTCCCTTCTTTTGGAACGCCTTGGTCCAGACGTCGGGACCCTGCTGGAGGGGTATTGCGGGATCGGAACCTTTTCGCTTCCCCTGGCCAAAGCCGGTTGGTGGATCCAAGGCATCGAACAACATCCCAGCACGGTGGCGTTGGCGCGAACCAATGCCGAACGCAATGGACTGGGCCCCTTGTGCTCCTTCGTGGAGGGGGATGTGGCGTTGCTGCTGGAGCAGGCCCTCTCCCAGAGCTCTCCTTCGGCGGTTGTGCTGGATCCCCCTCGCAAGGGCTTGCACGACCCCGTCCTGGCTTCCCTTCTGACCCATCGACCCCCCCTGATCCTTTACCTCAGCTGTGATCCAGCCACCCTGGCCAGGGATCTCGGAGTTCTTTGCGCAGGGGGGATCTACCGGTTGGAGAGCGTGCAACCCATCGATTTCTTCCCGAATACCAGCCACGTGGAGTGCCTGGCCGTTCTGGAACGGTCGTGAATCGATCCGGCCTCCTGTTCAGCTGCGGAGTTGGGCCGCGAACTGGCGCTGCAGGGCATCCCGGACCTTCTGATGGGTGGCCTCCACCTCAGCATCGGTGAGCGTTCGCTGGGCATCGCGGTAGCGCAGACGGAAAGCCTGGCTGCAGTGGCCCTCTGCGATCGGCTGTCCCTCATAGCGGTCCACCAGATCAACCTGCTCCAGCAAGGGCCGACCAGCCTTTCGGATGGCTGTCATCAGGGCAGCGCATGAGGTGTCTTTCGGCACCACCAGGGCCAGATCGCGCTCGGAAGCCGGAACGGTGGGATAGGGCTGAAACTGGGGGGTCCAACGCCCGGGGCGGGTGGCCGCCTGGCGCAGGGGCGCCATCACCAGCTGGAAGAGATGGGTGCTGTCGGGAAGATCGAGGGCGTTCGCCCGGGCGGGGTGAAGCTGACCGAACCAGCCGACAGGCCTCCCCTCGAGCACCAGCTCGGCCCGTCGGCCGGGGTGGAGGAGGTCCGCTGCGGTGTCGGTGCCATCGGGGGATGTCTGAGACCGGGGTGGCCGATCCTCCAGCGGAAGAGCAAAGCCACTGAGGGCTTCCTGGAGCACCCCTCGCGCCTCCCAGTAGGTGAGGGGTCTGGATTTGCCATTGCGGCTCCAGCGCTCGCTGCTGCGCTCCCCACACAGCACACCCACCAGCAGCTCCACTTCCTCGCCGGGTTGGCCATCTCCCGCGGCGCCACGGAACACCCGACCGATCTCAAAAGCCCAGAACCCGTCCATGGAGGCCTGGAGATTGCGGCGGGCCGCCTGCAGCAACTCCTCGTGGAGGTTGTCGCGAAGATGGCCGAAATCGCTCAGCAGTGGATTGGCCAGGGGAATCCGTCCCGGTGCCATCCCCACCAGGGACGGGGCACAGGTTTCCTGAAGGCCTGCAGCACAAAGGGCCCTGCGCAAGCGGCGTTCCACCTGCTGGGCCGGCTCCAGTCCACCGGGGAGGAGGGGATCGGGAAGGTGGGACGCAAACCGGTCGTAGCCCACCAGACGGGCAACTTCCTCAATGAGGTCCACCTCCCGGGTGAGATCGAGGGCCCGGGAAGGGGGCACGGTCACGTGCCAACCCTCCTCCTGCCGCTCCAGCCGGCAGCCCAGCGCCTCCAGGGTGCGTTCCACCGTGGCATCGTCGAGATCGACGGGCTCATCGTCCTCGAGCACCGGTCCCAGCAGGTTGTGAAGGTGGTCACGATCCAGCGGCACCGGTGGCCGGGGCGCCGCCTCGCGCTGAAGCACCCAGCGGGCAACGGCTCTGGCCCCTGCCAGCTCCTGGAAGAGGGCCACCGCCCGATCCGAAGCACGGAGGGTGTTCTCCAGGGGGAGCCCCTTTTCAAAGCGGGCACTGGCCTCCGTGCGCAGACCCACGCTGCGGGCCGAGCGGCGCACCCGCTGGGGGGGAAACACGGCGGCTTCTAGCCAGATGGCCTGGGTTTCGGCATTCACGGCCGTCTCCGCCCCACCCATCACCCCTGCCAGGGCGATGGGGTGATCGGCGTAGGTCACCACCAGGGCGTCCTGGTGGAGAACACGCTCCTCCCCATCCAGCGACACGAAGGGCTCCTCTGGGTGGGCCAGCCGAAGGCCAAGAGCGCCGGAATCGGCGGTTCCCCCACTGCGTTCGGCGAGGGCCTGGCGATCAAACGCGTGCAGGGGTTGGCCGGTTTCCAGCATCACCAGGTTTGTGATGTCCACCACGTTGTTGATGGGCCGCACACCGGCCCGTTCCAGCCGGCGCTGAAGCCAGAGCGGGGAGGGGCCAACCCTCACCGCCTCGAGGGCGGTCATGGTGAAGATCCCGCCCTCCTCCATCAAGGCTTGGTCGGCGGGCGTCACCGTCAGCTCCTGGGCTGGGGCTTGGGCCGATACCGGGGGGAAGGAGGGCGACCCACCGCAGAGGGCGGCCACCTCGCGAGCCAGCCCCTCCATGGACAACCCATCGGGTCGGTTGGCCGTGATCGCCAGCTCCAGCACCTGATCGTCCAGTCCCAGCAGAGGGCCCACCGGGGTGCCGACCGGCGGCACGGCTTCGAGCAGATCCTCCAGGATCACAATGCCCTCAGACGTGTCCGCCAGACCGAGCTCCTGGAGGGAGCAGATCATTCCTCTGCTTTCCACCCCCCTGATCTGAGCGGGCTTGATCGACAGGTTGACCGCAGGAAGGTGACTGCCCACCAAAGCCACGGGAACGTGGATGCCCGCTCGCACGTTGGGGGCACCACACACGATCTGCAAAGGGTCGGCGCCGGGCGCAGTGCGCACCTGGCACACGCTCAGGCGATCGGAACCGGGGTGGGCTTCCCTGCGCTCCACATGGCCGACCACCACCCCCGCGGCCTGGGCGGCCAGATCCTCGATGGCCTCCACCTCAAATCCGGCCAGCGATAGCCGCTCCGCCAGAGAATGGGCCTCGAGGTCCTCGGGGTTGCAGATCAGGAGCTCCTTCAACCACTGGAGCGAGACCCGCATCGTTGCGCTGAGCGACAGCTGCCCATCCTAAGAACAGACCCTGGGCACCGACCAAGATGTAGGGTTGGCAGTTGTCACTTGCTCGCTCAGCGGCGCACGTCCTTTCCATGGCAAAAAACAAGGGCGTCCGGATCGTGATCACTCTCGAGTGCACCGAATGCCGGTCCAACCCCGCCAAGCGGTCTCCTGGTGTGTCCCGGTACACAACCCAGAAGAACCGCCGCAACACCAGCGAACGGCTGGAACTGAAGAAATTCTGCCCCCATTGCAACAGCTCCACCGTCCACAAGGAGATCAAGTGATCTCCTGCGGTCGAGCCCGTTCAGGGCCCCCAGACTTTTTTCTTCCCTCCCTGCCTTTCTCCACCGTTCGACCATGAGCAGTTCTTTTTTCAAAAAGCGCCTTTCACCGATCAAGCCCGGTGACCCCATTGACTACAAAGACATTGACCTGCTGAAGAAATTCATCACCGAACGGGGCAAGATTCTCCCCCGTCGACTGACAGGTCTGACAGCGCAGCAACAACGCGATCTGACGAATGCCGTCAAGCGGGCGCGCATCCTAGCCCTGCTGCCGTTCGTGAACCCTGAAGGCTGAGGACTTGTCAGGGCCTGGTTCGCGCCCATCTTCCCTCCCGATCCGTGTGGGAGACCTGGTGGGGATCCCCGGTCGAACGGGTGAGGCCAGCCCCCAGGTCGCCGTTGTCCAGGGCATTCAGGGCGGGAAGGCCGACCTGACCCTGCTGCCCAAGGGCAAGCGAGTGACCCTCCCTCTGCGTCAGCTGGAATGGGTGGCCACCTGCCCGGAGTCTGGATGGCCCCCCCCTTTTGAACGGAGCGGTGGATCGTACTCTCTGGCCCACGGGATCCTGGCTTCGGCCACGCCCCGACGCCGCGATTTCGGAGCGGCCTGGCAGGTGCTCGTCGCGGAGTCCAGCCCCGAGGGCGATCCGGAACCGCTGACCTTGCAGGCCTTCACCGAGCTGGTGAGCGGCCATGCCGATCCTTTGTCCTGCTGTGCCTGCTGGCTCTGGTTGCAGGGCCGCCAGCTTCTGTTTCGGCTGAAGCAGGGCGCGATCCAGCCGCGCAGCGCACTGGAGGTCAAGCGGCTTGCCCAGGATCGGCATCGCAAGCAGCTTGCAGAACACCATCAACTCCACTGGGTCAATGCCCTGAAACAACGGCATCCGGTGGCTGCCGAAGCGTTGCTCCCCAGGCAGGCCGACGAGCTGGCTGCCCTGCGACGGCTGGCTGCCGGGCAAGGGATCTCCCCGTTGCCGGAGGAGATCCATCACCTGCTTCAACAGGTGCGGTGCTCCAGCGAGCCGGCTGATGTGCGCCATCTCCTCGCTGATGTGGGCCTCTGGCCAAGGCACCATCTGCCCTCTCTGCAAGGCAGCAGTTGGCAGCAGGGCTTCTCTGAAAGCCTGCAACAGGAGGCGGAGCGGCTGCTGCACCTGGCGGAAGGGCCCTGCAGCGGCGACGACGAACGGCGTGATCTCACGGGTCTACACACGGTCACCATCGATGACGACGACACGGCCGACATCGACGACGGACTCTCCCTCGAATGGATGACGGAGGGGCCGCCGCGCATCTGGATCCATGTGGCCGATCCGGGCCGCCTCATCCTCCCGGGAAGCCCCCTGGATCTGGAGGCCCAACGTCGGGGCACCAGTTTGTATCTGGCTCAGGGAACCCTGCCCATGTTCCCCCAGGTGCTCGCCACGGGGCCCTTCAGCCTGCGGGCCGGTCAGCGTTGCGCCGCCTGGAGCATGGGAATCCGTCTGGACCCGGATGGGGCGATCAGCGATCTGATGCTCCACCGCAGCTGGGTGCGCCCGGCCTATCGGCTCTCCTATAGCGATGCCGATGAGTTGCTGGAGCTCGCCCCTCCCCAGGAGCGCGATCTGTTGGTGCTCCAGGAGTGGATGCAGCGAAGGCGGGCCTGGCGCGCCCAGCGGGGTGCCCTGTTCCTCGACCAATCGGAGGGGCGCCTGCGTGCGCCTGCAAGTGAAACGGATGGGGATGGGGCCCGACTGGAAATCATCGAGCCGACGCCCTCCAGGCTGCTGGTGGCCGAAGCCATGATCCTCGCCGGTGCAGCCATCGCCGACTACGGCCAGCAGCATCAGCTGGCCCTGCCCTATCGCAGCCAACCCGCGGCGCCTGTGCCAAACCCCCAGGAGCTGGAAGCCTTTCCTGCGGGCCCGGTGCGGCAGGCCGCGATCAAGAAGTGCCTCACCCGCGGAGTCGTCGGCACCCGCGCTCTGCCCCACTTCAGCCTGGGGCTGGAGGCCTACGTGCAAGCCACATCTCCCATCCGCCGCTATGGGGATCTGCTGGTGCAACGGCAGCTGCAGGCTCTTCAGGACGGCACAACACCCATGGACGCCACCGCCCTGACCGATGCGCTCACCACCATGGAAGGGGGCGTGCGGGAGGGGCTCACGATTTCCCGGGAAGACCAGCGGCACTGGCAACAGGTCTGGTTTGCCCAGCATCGGGGCCAGCAGTGGCGGGGTCTGTTTCTCCGTTGGTTGCGGGAAGACCATCACCTGGCCCTGGTTCACCTGGACAGCCTGGCGATGGATCTGGCGGCGGAGTGTCAGGGATCGCCCCAACCCGGCGACTCCGTGCTGGTTCGGGTGAGGGAGGTGGATCCCCTCAGGGATCTGCTGCGCCTGGATGCCCGAAGCCTTTAAGCGGCGCAGACGGCAACGCGTCAGGCCAACCGGGACACCCTGAGCCAGGGGCCCCAGGGATTGGCGCAGCCAATCAGGGCCACAGGGCATGGGGTGGGCTGCGCCTGAAGCCAGTCGTTCAAGGCGGGCTCCAGCGTGATGAGGGGCCAGGGCTCCCCCCCTGGGCCCATGGGGCCGTGGAGGACATACCCGCCCATACCATCAGCGCCAAGTTCACCCTGCCACAGCCGCTCGCCCGGCTCTTCCGGGGCCTGATGGGGATCGCTGGCTTGCGAACCCCAGCGCCCTGACGCCCCAAGCCGTTCCGGAGCGTCCAGAAGGGCGCGTTGACGGGCGGCCCAATCGGGATGGTGCCATGGGGTGTCCCAGAGGGGCAAAGGCCCTGCGGGGGCCAGGGGATCCTCCACCAGGGCACGCTGAAGATCACCCACGGGCAGATCGACGGGCAGCAGTCCCCGACGAACGCAAAGGGCTGCCGCCAGACCTGCGGCCTGGCCCACGTTGAGGACAAGGGGTTGGAGCCGGGTGGCGCCGTTGGCCATGTGGCTCACTCCGATGGCCTTATCGGCTGCCAGAAGGTTGCTCACCCCACGGCTCACCAGGGCGCCAAAGGGGATGGTGAAGGGGGTTCCGGTCCAACGCCCTCCCCAGCGGCAGCTTTTGGGAGCCAGGGGCCAGTCATCTCCAGGGTAGTGATGGTCGTTGGCGTAGTTGCCCACGGCGATGGCCGTTGTCTGGCCTTGGCCATCGGCGGGCAGGGCCGCGATGGAGGCTCCTGGCCCCTGGGGAAGGAGGTGCTGCTCAATCACCGTGTTCATCGCCTGCAGGCGCCTGCCCTCCCGCCAGTAGGGCATCAGGGCGAGATCGTTGGGGCCGGAAAGGGCACCGGCGGCAGCCTCCACCGGACCTGGAAACACGGAAGCCCGAACCAGCCGTCCCTGGCTGATGCCCATCAGGGTCTCGGCAAAGGCTCGGCTGTGCCCTTTCATATCGGCGGCAAGGTCGGCTTGCACCGAACCGGCTGGCGTGGCGGCATCGAAGGCCCGCTCCAGGCCCCCATGCCAGTCGTTCCCCGCAAGGGGCCAGTTGAGCATCACCAGCCCTCCGGGAAGGCGGCCGTAGGTGAGGGTGCGTGCCAGCCCAAATCGACGGGTGGCCTCCGTGAAGGGTGCGGCTGGCTGGAGGGCCGACGGCAGGCGGTCTCCAGTCGCAGGGCTGGCCTCCTCCTTGAGCTGGGCCATCACCACCCAGGTGGGCGACTGCACCGGCTGGGTCTGAAAGAACGCCTCACGCTCCAGATCCTTCTGAAGCGGCGCACTGGGTTCTCCCCATGTTTCCCTGGCTTCCCACCCCAGGCGATGGGGAACCTCTGCCAGGGGATAGAGATCGCCCCGATCGCTGCCGTCCACCACAATGCTTGGCTGCAGATGCCAGGGCACCCCCTGCCATTGCACCTCCAGACCCGTGATCCGACCGCTCCGGCACTCCACAGCCTCCAAGCGGGCCAGGGGCCACCAGTCCAGAAGCGGTGTCGCCTGGCACCAACGGCGCAGAATGCCTTCCGCCGTGGCGGGACGGTAGCCGAAGCAACTCACCCAATTGTGATCCAGTCCCCCAACGGTCTCAGCGGCCAGGGCCCGCAGCAGGGCTCCCCACAGCCCCGTCTGCCAGGGGGAGAGCTCATTGCCATCGGGGCAACACACCCCAGCGGCGCTCACCATTCCCCCCAGCCAGGGGCCGGGGGTCAGAAGCAGGGTCTGGGCACCGCTGCGGGCCGCCTGCAGGGCTGCAGCCACCCCACCGGTGCCCCCACCCCACACCACCACCTCCACTTGTTTCTGATTCACGGTGATCAACGCGCTGGGCGCGGCCCGGGGCCGCCTGGCCCACAGCATCGCCGATGGGAGGGTGGATCAGGGGCCATGGGTAAGATCCAGTCCCAGGCAGGGCCGCAATGGCGAGCCGATCTGGCGACACCCGCCGCGCCGACGAAGCCAGCCGCCCGTGATGTCCTTCACCCTCACCACCCCCCTCTACTACGTCAACGACAAGCCCCATCTCGGGAGCACCTACACCACCCTGGCCTGCGACGCCATCGCCCGTTATCAGCGGTTGCAGGGCCAGGCGGTTGCTTTCGTCACGGGCACCGATGAGCACGGCTTGAAGATTCAGCGCACGGCTGCTGGGGCGGGCCTGGATCCCCAGAGCTTCTGCGATCGCAACAGCGCCAGTTTCCGCGATCTCTGGCAGGCCTGGGGCATCAGCCAGGATCGTTTCATCCGCACCACTGCGGGGCATCACCGCGGGGTGGTGGAACAGTTTTTTGCCCGCGTCGAGGCCAAGGGCGACGTGGTGGAGGGGCGTCAGCAGGGCTGGTACTGCGTGGCTTGTGAGGAATTCAAGGATGAGGCCCCCGAAGCCGTGCAGCCGGCTTGTTCGATCCATCAGCGCCCGCTGGAATGGCGGGACGAGCCCAATCTGTTCTTCCGTCTCTCCCGCTATCAGAACCAGATCGAGGCGTTGGTGCGGCGGGACGGCTTCATCGCCCCGGCCACGCGCCGACGGGAAGTGGAAAATTTCGTTGCGCGGGGGTTGAGGGATTTCTCCATCTCCAGGATCGATCTTCCCTGGGGGATTCCGGTTCCTAATCACCCTGGTCACACGTTTTATGTGTGGTTCGACGCCCTGCTGGGCTACCTCTCCGCCCTTCTCGATCCCAATGCCCCTGTCCGCCTCGACCAGCTGGCGGAGAGTGGCTGGCCGGCCCAGTTGCATGTGATTGGGAAGGACATCCTGCGCTTCCATGCCGTGTTCTGGCCCGCCATGTTGATGTCCGCCGATCTGCCTTTGCCAGAGCGGGTGTTTGGCCACGGATTTCTCACACGGGAGGGACTAAAGATGGGCAAATCGCTTGGCAATGTGCTCGATCCGCAGGAGCTGCTTGAGCGTTGCGGCCGAGATGCGGTTCGCTGGTATCTTCTGCGCGACATCCCCTTCGGCGATGACGGTGATTTTCAGCAGAAACGCTTCACCGACCTGGTGAACAACGATCTGGCCAACACCATGGGCAACCTGCTCAATCGCAGCGTGTCCATGGCGCGCAAATGGTTCGCCGATGCCGTGCCCCCTGCCGGGGTGGGGGCTGCCCCGGACCACCCCCTGGCTCTGGCCAGCAGCCAGGCCGCGCACCACTTTGACACCGCCATGGAGCAACTGGATTTCCGCTCGGCGGCTGAATCCGTGCTTGGTCTGGCTGAAACGGCCAATGGCTACCTGAATGAACAGGCTCCCTGGCTTCGCATGAAACAGCCCGATCAGGAGGCCGTTGTTGGAGCAGACCTATACGCCGTTCTGGAAAGCTGCCGCTGGATCGGTGTTCTGCTCACCCCCCTGCTTCCCGACCTGTCCGCCCGGATGCTGCGGCAACTGGACTGCGCCACGATCTCCTGTGAAGCGTTCTGGCCGGTCCCCAGCCCGCAGGCCACGGCTCTGGCATCGGCCACGGCTGCTGCCGAGGCCTGGCGCCACGCCCGTGAGTGGGGTGGATTAGCGCCCTTGAGCCCTCTTCCGGAGCCTTCCCCGGTGATGCAACGGCTGGAATGGCCTGATCCTCTCTGATGCAGCCACCGCACCAGACCCGGCAGCCGCTGTGGCGGAACACCCCATGGATCCTGGCCGCCGTCGGCGCTGGGGTCATGGGCCTGGGTTGCAGCCGGCAGATCACCCTCCAGCCCGAGGAGACAGCCCCTCCCTTCAGCTTCCGTGCCCTGGATCTTCAACAGCGCACCCGGCAGGGCCTGCCGGCCTGGACGCTGAAGAGTCCGGAGGCCCGTTACGACCTTCGCAGCAGCGTGGCCCGAGCCCTGCGCCCCGAAGGCGTGATCTTTGAGAAGGGGAAGCCGCTCTACAAGCTGTCGGCCACCACGGGCACCGTGATCAACGACGGCGCGGTGATGTTGCTCGAGGGAGAGATTCGGCTGCAGCGTCTGGGGGAGGATCCACTCCTGCTGAGTGCCGATCGGGTGCTCTGGATTCCCCGGGAATCAACCATGCGTTTTGAGCTCGGTCCCAAAGTGCGCAATCTTCAGACCCAGCTCTCGGCCCAGACGGCCACCCTGCACCTGGAGAAGGACCAACTTGAGCTCCGCGGCACACCCAGCTTCCAGCGGTGGAGCCAACCGATGGCGATTCAGGCCAAACCCTCCGACCGCCCTCCGGAACTTCAGGGAACGTTCACGGAGGTGGATTGGCGGCCGGGCCAAGGGGATCTGAAAGCCTCAGGGCCCGTGAGGATCACCCGGCGCCCACCGGGTCGCGGCCCCCAACTCGCCCCCCAACTCCTGAAGGGATCCCGCTTGCAGGGAAACACCGTCCAGCAGACCTACACCCTTTTCGGTCCGGTGGAGTTCGTGGATCCCGGCGAGCGGAGTTGGTTTCGTGGGGCGGAGCTCACCCTCAACACCAAGAACTCCCAGCTGAAGAGCACCCCTGCCTTTCAGGGGCAGACAGGGGATCTGAACGTGCGGGGGGAGCAGTTGTTGCTGGATGGGCCGGCCACATCGGCCAGCATCGGCAGGGCCTGCCACCTGCGGCAGAACGGCGATCACTTAACGGCCCAGCGATGCACCTGGAACTGGAAGACCCAGGAAGTCAGTGCCCAGGGTCAGGTGCTCTATCGCCGCCATGCCAATGATCAATTCACCCGCGCTGAGCGTGTGGAGGGCAGGCTGGGGCCAACGGGGAGGGTCAAAGCCACCACTCCCGATGGCCGGGTGTTCAGCCAATGGCGGGTTCCCCGTCAGGCCGCTGCTCCAAAGCCGGAGCGGCCTCGTCCCAAACCCCAGCCCATTGTGTTCTGAGCTTTCCAGCCCAGCCTTCAATCCAGCGGAGATCGGCCTGGCTGAAGCAGCGGGCGGTCCAGCCGCCCACCAACAGGAGGCCTCTCTCGCCGATGGGTTGAACCACCACCGCCGGCAGGCCTGGCAGAACGCTGTCGAATTCAGCCCGTCCCGGGTAATGCTTCAGATCCACAAGGGAGATCGGCCGCTGACGCGTTGAGGCCTGCCTGCAGATCGGCCCAGGCACAAAGGTGTCCGTTCCGAGCAATCCCCGACGCAGCACAACCCGCTTCCCATCGTGCAGGAGGAGCACGGCCGCGGGAGTCGCGGACAGAACCATGGAGCTTCCCCAGCCCAATTCAGCGACCATCGCATCCGGGAGTCCTTCCACCAGGTCCCAGCCTTCGTCGCCCGTGAGGACAGCACGATCGGCGGCGGGTGGATCCACACGCTGCCAGAGGGCCGCCACCACCATCAGCACAACCGCCAACAGGCTGGCCAGCACGGAGGCCCGCTCCAAGGAGGGATCCACCTGGGGCGAGGTGAGCTGGTTGACCACGGTGAGCACCAGGCCCCCCAGGCCGATCGCCAGAACAACACGGGCTTGAAGGGGGAGGGACATGGGAGCGGGAGGGGCGCAGGGAAATCCAGCTGGACTTCAAGGGAGCATGATCGGCGCTAGCGCGTCAGACTGGAGACTGACGCCTTCTCTTGGAGCTTGCCGTGACTCCCCCCACCAGCAGCGGTGCCCCGCGATGGCACGACACACTGCGCCGATGGCTGGCATCGGTGCTGGCCACGGCAGTTCTCTGCCTGGCGAGCCTCTCTGCGGTGGCTGCCCCCGCCCTGGCGATCGGACCTGGAGATTTTCCCGCCCAGGCTCCCTCCTCCCATGTGCTGGATGAGGCCCATGTGTTTTCCCGGGCCAGCTCCCAGGAGATCGAGAAGGCGCTTCAGACCTTTGGGGAGGAGCGGGTCGACGCGAAGGTGGTCACCGTCGCCAAACTCGACTACGACCTCAGTCTGGAGAGGCTCGGCAACGACCTTCTGGCGCGGTGGGACGGGGCATCGTCTGAACAGGATGGGACGGGAGGGCCCTCCCGTCTTCTGCTGCTGATCGACGCCCAGACGCGCTCCACAGCCGTGGTGGCCTCCAAAGGGCTGAACGGTCGACTGCCTGCGGAATTGCTCGAGAGCACGGCAGACACCACCATGGCCACCCCCCTGCGCTCAGCCGATCGCTACCGCCAGGCCACTCTGGATGCCATCGGCCGACTCACCACGGTGCTCCAGGGCGGGGAAGATCCAGGTGAGCCCCTGATCGAGGAGGCTCCTGCTCTGGCCAGCAACATTCCCAGCAAGGAGGAAACGGAAAGCAGCCACGCCTTCACCTGGGTGATCGTCTTGCTCGTCATCGGCACCGTGGTGCCCATGGCCACCTGGTGGGTGTTTTCACGCTGAACAACCCATGGGATTCCGCGACTGGATGGGCCGCCTTGGCAATGCCCAAGCACTAGATCTCAGCAGTGACCTGGAGAGGGGCTACGAGGCCGCCCTGCTCATCCAGAGCATTGAGTTGGAGTACTACCAGGATCGTCCCGTTCGGCCCGAACTGGAGCTGCGCATCCCCAAAGCCATGCAGGCGCAGGTGTTGCGACGTTTTCGGGCGGCCTTGCAGGTGTGCCAGCAGTCCGTTGAGAAGGTGAAGCCCTACCGGCAGGAACTCAGCGGACAGGAATTGCGGCAATTGCAATTGCTCGAATCCGTCACCGCCCGATATGCGGGAACCCGAGAGCAACTGCCGAGCCTCAGTCGCAGCCCTGAAATCCTCCCCCGCAGCCTGCTCGGAGTGGTGGATCAGGTGCGGCAGCGGCTCGATCCTGAGGCGGAAGCCAGTGTGGTGGCTGGATTCCGTAGGCGGCGCGACTCCACCTTGGTGGCCCTTCGGATTCTGCTGCTGATGATCCTGGTGCCGATCCTGGTGCAACAGATCAGCCGCACCTATGTCGTCTCCCCCCTGGTGGATCGCTTCTCCCCGGACACCCCTTTCCTCAGTTATCCGAAACCCAAGCTTGAGGAACAGGCCGTCGAAAAGTTACGGGTGTACCAGGCGGAGATTGAGTTTGATCATCTCCTGAAGAATGAGCCCTTACCCAGCCGAGAGGAACTTCAGAAACAATTGCAAACAAGGGCTCAGCAATTGAAGGATGAGGCGGACAAGGAAAGCACGGAAGCTGTCAAGAACGTGTTTGCTGATCTGTTTGGCCTGCTGGGATTCGTTGCCGTCTGCCTCTTCGGCCAGAGGGATATTCAGGTGCTGAGAGGCTTTATCGATGAGTTGGTTTATGGCCTGAGCGACAGTGCAAAAGCCTTTGCCATCATTCTGTTTACCGATATTTTTGTTGGCTTTCACAGCCCTGAGGGATGGACCGTTCTCCTCGATGGTGTTGCCCACCATTTGGGTTTACCAGCCCGCGAAAATTTCATTCTTCTCTTCATCGCCACGTTTCCAGTGGTTCTCGCCACCATCTTCAAATACTGGATCTTCCGCTACCTGAATCGGGTCTCTCCCTCCTCCGTGGCGACCCTGCGCAACATGCAGGGAGGCGGCTAGGGCGTGCCTGCAAGACTGCCAAGCCTCACCCTGGTGAGTGGCCCAGCGGCCAGTGGCAAAAGCCGGTGGGCCGAACACCTGGCCCAGCGCAGCGGCCGCCCGGTGGTGGTGTTGGCCACCGGACCCGATCTGCCCGACGACGTCTCCTGGCAGGACCGCCTGGAACGCCATCGCCAACGGCGTCCCCCCTCCTGGCGGACCCTGGAGGTGGGGGGAGAACTCAGCGCAGGTTTGCTCGATCTGGGCCAGCATGAGCTGGGGTTGGTGGATTCCCTGGGCACCTGGGTGTCCGCCCATCTGGACCTGGATCGGCCGGCTTGGCAAGACCGGGTGGACACGTTGCTGGCCACCATCCAGAACCTGGCTTCACCGCTCGTGCTGGTGAGTGAGGAAACGGGGTGGGGCGTGGTGCCCATGACAGCGGCTGGCGGTCGTTTCCGCGACCGCCTTGGTGAGTTGCAGCAAGGCATGGCTCCCCACTGCGAGGCGGCCTGGCTGGTGTCGCAGGGGAGGGCCCTCAACCTGGCCGATCTCGGCCTTCTGGTGCCAACTGCAGAGCCCTGATGCCACGCGTTGTTCTGTTCGAACCCCTGATCCCCCCCAATACGGGAAATGTGGCCCGAACCTGCGCTGCCACAGGTCTGGAGCTCCATTTGATTGAACCTCTGGGCTTCTCGCTCAGTGATCGCCACCTGCGGCGGGCAGGACTGGATTACTGGCCCCTGGTGCAGTTGATCCGCCATGGGGATGGATCCACCTTCCTGAAAAACCAGCGCCAGCAGGGTGGGCGCTTGCTGGCTTTCAGCAGCCATGCTTCCACGGCCTACACCGAAGCGACGTATCAGGACGACGACTGGCTGTTGTTCGGCAAGGAAACGGATGGATTGAGCACCGAGCTTCTCAACGCGGCTGATCTGAGGCTCACCATTCCCATGCCGCAATCAGGGCGGGCGATCCCTGGCGGGGTTCGAAGCCTCAACCTCTCCGTTGCTGTGGGGGTGGTGGTTTTTGAGGCCCTGCGCCAACGGAACCTGGACGGTGCAGGCATGGCCAGTATCAGCAGGGGCCCTGCAGCCCTTGCGCCATCGCAGGACTGACGCTAAGGTCCGCGGGAATTTGTTTGATCAACAAAGACTTCCATAACGTCTTTGTTTTTTGAGTGTGCGGGATTGATTCCATTCCCAATCGCCTTCTGTAATCAACATCACCATTCCCTTTTTCATCCAAGTGTTGTTCACACGTCGCATTTTCACAGCCCTCCTCAGTACTTCGGTGGTCCTGCCGCTCTCTGCAGCCCTGGCCACCGATCTTCACTCCACCCCCTCCACCGACGACCTCCTTGCAGCACTCAGGGATGTCGGCCAACCTTCCACTCCTTCCCTGGGTGAGCGCCTTCCCCTCACCCCTCCCCCTGAACTGCCAGCCGATTCCTCCGCAACCACAAAAGGGGTTGTGCGCTTCGGGGATACCCTCGATTCCATTGCCAGCCGTTACCAGCTCTCCGTCGACCAGCTGGTCCAGTGGAATCCAGACCTGCGAACCGCACCGTTAATTGTTGGCCGCCAGCTCAAGGTGTCTTCCGATGCGCACTTGCGTATCCATCGCCTGATCAGCCTCAAGCCTTCCACCAGCGGTGGCGTCAGTTGGCCTGAGACACCCGATTACGGCCCATCCCAGGGAACGCCCCGCGGAAGCCAACGCTGGCTCATGCCCACCCGTGGATTGATGACCTCAGGCTATGGCTGGCGCTGGGGTCGGATGCACAAAGGGATTGATATTGCGAACAGTGTTGGAACGGCGATCGTGGCTGCCCAGCACGGCCGTGTCACATTCTCCGGCTGGAGTGACGGGGGTTACGGCTACCTGGTGGAAATCAGCCATCCCGATGGGTCCCGGAGCCTGTACGCCCATCAGAGCCGCATCCTGGTGCGGGAAGGTGAGGAGGTGGTCCAGGGGCAGCAGATCGGGGAGATGGGAAGCACGGGTCGCAGCACCGGTCCCCATCTCCATTTTGAAATTCATGCACCGGGCTACGGAGCCATCAATCCGATGGATGTTCTTCAACCAGCCGCCTGATCCTCAGGCGGCGATGGCTTAAAGTCTGGTGGATCAGGCTCGGTAGCTCAGCTGGTTAGAGCGTGGGATTCATAACCCCAAGGTCGGGAGTTCAAGTCTCCCCCGAGCCATTTTTTGTTGTTCAACGCATATCAACGGCCCTTAATCGGTCACGGAAGCTGGTGTTGTCCCCAGTCACCCCGTCCTGAGGCGGGAGGGTCATCGGCAGGGAGGGATCGCTTAAACCGGTGCGTTGGGCCCGGCCAGGGCCACCGGATCCTCCCCCGTGGCGCACTTCAACGGGCACCCGGTAGGTTGGGCCCCGTCGACCCATGCTGACGCTCAATTCCCCCTCCTGGTTGCGGGACAAAGGGCTGGACTTCAGCTCACTGCGCACCTGATTGAGGAGCCGAAAATGGCTGGTGGTGCTGTATTTCCGCAGCACGGTGGGATCCCAGGTCATGGGTGTCTCTGTCTCAGTACAGCCTATCGCTCAGGGCGACAAGATCCCGCAAAGATCCGTGATAAGTTAGGCACGGTTAAAGAAAAGTCGGACCGACTTCGCCTTGGCCTGCTCAGGCAGGAGCGATGTTGAGCCGTCTTGGTCTGGTTCTCGCCGTTGATCAGCAGCGGCAGTTCCAGACCCTTGAATCAGCCCCTTCTCACTTCCATTCCCATGTCCAGGCTTGTTGGTCTGCCAGCCCCAGACTTCACCGCCACCGCCGTGGTGGACCAGGAGTTCAAGGAAGTCACCCTGTCGCAGTACCGCGGCAAATACGTGGTGCTTTTCTTCTACCCCCTCGATTTCACCTTCGTCTGCCCCACGGAGATCACCGCCTTCAGCGACCGCTACGGCGATTTCTCCAGCCGCAACACGGAAGTGCTCGGCGTCTCCGTGGACAGCCAGTTCAGCCATCTGGCCTGGGTTCAAACGGATCGAAAGGCCGGGGGCCTGGGCGACATCACCTATCCCCTTGTGGCCGACCTGAAAAAGGAGATCGCCCGGGCTTACGGCGTTCTGGATGAGGAGGCAGGCATCGCCCTCCGCGGCCTTTTCATCATTGACCCCGATGGGGTGATCATGCACAGCACGATCAACAACCTGCCCGTGGGCCGCAGCGTGGATGAAACCCTTCGCGTGCTTCAGGCCTTCCAATATGTGCAGTCCCATCCCGACGAGGTCTGCCCTGCCAACTGGACCCCGGGCGACAAAACCATGAACCCCGATCCAGTGAAGAGCAAGGACTTCTTTGCCGCTGTCAACTGACCCTCAGTTCCGACATGATCCAAAGGGGGCCTGAAGGCCCCCTTTTTTGTGTCCAATCCGTGAGACTCAGTCCTTTCCGACGATGGCGGCCAACAGGGGGCGTCCATCCACCCCACCCAGAGCGGGGTCACAGGCCCGCTCTGGGTGGGGCATCAGCCCGAGCACGTTCCCTGCCTCATTGGTCAGGCCCGCCACATCGCCCACCGATCCGTTCGGATTGTTCCGATAGCGCAGCACCACCTGTCCACGCTCCTGAAGACCCATCAAGGTGGACGCATCCGCCTGATAGCGACCTTCTCCATGGGCAATGGGAAGCGCAATGGAGTCGCCCTGGCCGTAGCCCTGCAACCAGGCGCACGGACCCGGGCTCACCTCGAGGATGGTGGGTTCACAGCGGAAATGCAGCTCCCGGTTCCGTGTGAGGGCGCCGGGGAGCAGTCCCATTTCCGTCAGCACCTGGAAACCGTTGCAGATCCCCAGAACAGGTCCCCCTGCCTGGGCAAAGCCATACACCTCCTGCAGGATGGGAGAAAAGCGGGCCAACGCTCCACAGCGGAGATAATCGCCATAGCTGAACCCACCCGGGAGAATCACAGCATCCAGGCCGCTGAGATCCCGCTCCTCATGCCACAGCAAGCGGGTGGGACGCCCCAGACATCCCTCCAGCGCCCAGCGGACGTCGCGATCGCAGTTGGACCCAGGAAATACCACGATGCCGATGGTCATGGCTGCTCAGAGGGCCTCCACCCCATCAAGGCTCCAATCTTCAATCACAGGATTGGCGAGAAGACGATCGCTCAGCAGCTCCAGTTGCGCCCTCGCCGTTGTGGGATCAGGGGCCTCCAGCTCCACCTCGATGCTCTTGCCGATGCGAAGGCGCTGGATACCGGTCACCCCCAGCCGGCTGGCTGCCGCGCGGGTGGCTTCCCCAGCAGGATCCAGTACGGAAGGCCTCAGGGACACGTGGACGCGGGCGCGGAAGAGAGGCACCAACAGACAGGCAACCGACCAATCCTGGCAGCCCGTGGGACGCTCCTCCGGATTGGGCTCTGGCTGCTCGGAATCGGATCTCTCTGCTGCGCCCTGGCCGCGCCTCCCTCTGGTGTGGCCCAGAGCTTGCAGCCCATTCCTCTGGAGTGCAGGGTGGGCGATGGGGCCTGGCAGAGCTGCCGGATGGAGGTGATTCAGCTGGGGCGCCACTGGTTTCTGCAGATTGGCCGCCAACGCATCGAATTCACCCACGACGGCAGAGGGGTGGTGCGCATGGCGCAAGCCAGCGGATCGGTGGACGTGATCCCAAGGTGGGCGGAGGATCGCAGCCTCTGCTGGGACTCGGTGTGCGTCAGAGGAGATCTCCCCCTGGACTAGCGAACCGGGCCCAGGGCCGGCCAGAGCTCCGCTGCTGCCTCCTCCACCTGGTCTCGTAGGGCCGCAGGCACCAGCGCCACCAATTCCAGGGTTGGGGATTGGGGATCCGTATTGGCCACTCCCTCATACCAGCACTCCAACCGAGGCCCCACCGCCTGAATCTGGAGCGTGAGGCGTTTGCCGGATTCCTGAGCGCGTCCCTTCAACCGAAGAATCGGCTGCCTCCGAAGCAGGTCCTGCAGGATGGGTTCAACCTGCGCACGCCCGATCGCCCCCCAGCGGCGAATCACGATGGACTCCATGGCCACGTGGGCATGGTCATGGTGATGCGCGTCGGTCTGCCCCTCCTCTCCAGAGGCCAGCCCTTGCACCTCCGGACCGTCAAGGGCTGCCCCAAGAAGAAGCTCGGCCGGTAGGGCACCCCTGACCATGGGGAGAACGGGGATGCCTGGACGCACCTTGGAGCGCACGGTTTCCATCACGGCGTCAAGAGCATCAGCAGCCACGCTGTCAGCCCGACTCACGGCCACCAGATCGGCCACCTCCAACTGCTCATCAAAGAGCTCCTCCAGGGCGTTCAGATGCTCCAGGCTTGGATCGGCCTGCCGTTGCGATTCCACGGCAGCCCCATCCCCCACCACATGGCCCGCGGCAAGAGCCTCACCATCCACCACGGTGACAACGGCATGCACGCGGGTGCGGGTGCGCACCTGGGGCCACTGGAAAGCCGCCACAAGGGGTTCGGGCAGGGCGAGGCCACTGGTTTCCACCACCAGCCCATCCAACTGATCCGCCCGTTCCAGCAACCGCTCCATCGTGGGCAGAAACTCGTCCTGCACCGTGCAGCAGAGACAGCCATTGGTGAGCTCCACCAGGCGTCCCTCCAGCTCATCCTCAGGGCAGAACCCACAGTGGGCCAGCAATTCTCCATCGATGCCCACATCGCCGAATTCGTTGACGATGACCGCCAGACGTTGGCCGCTGTTGAGAAGCAAATGGCGCAGGAGTGTTGTTTTCCCGGCTCCGAGAAAACCCGTCACCACCGTGACAGGAAGGCGGCTGGGGATGGCAGGACCCATCTCAGGCCACAAGTGCGGAGAGGGTCCAGGCGCTGCCGCAACCGATCAGCACCCCGCAGACCAGGGCCCTTTGCTGGGACGACAGACGATCCACCAGGGATCTGAGCAGGGTGAGCGCCAACAGCAGGAGGGTGCCCTGGCTCAGCAACAGACCCAGGGCGTAGAAGGCTAGGGGGCCCTGGCTCCAACCAAGAACCGTATGGCTCAGCACATACCCATGGAGGGCGATGGCCGGCAGAAGAAGGGCCTTGGGCCAATGGCGGAGCCACACCAACGCCACCACCACCAGACTGAAGGCCACCGCAGCTTCCGCCAAGGGGAGACCAGGCAGCAGCAAGCCCAGACCACTTCCAAGAAGCCCGGTGACCAGCAGGGCTGGGATCCAACGAAGACGATGGCGCAATCCCACCAGCGAAAGCGAGCACAGAAACAACAGGTGGTCCGGTCCCAGCACCGGATGGGCCAATCCACTGAGCAGTCCCGTCGCAGGAGAAGGCGGCAGGTGGGTCAGGTCCATCAGATGGTGGGCCTCCGCTGGCAGACCAGCCATCACGAGCGCCGTGAGCCCAAGGCCCATGGCAGCAGGGAGAAACCAGGGCCGGGGGCGATCGGCCATCGCGCGCTCGGCCTTAGACAGGGGGAAGGTCATCAGGGTTACCGCCGGTCCGCGCCGGGCTTGAGGGGAGATTCGGCGGGCGTTCTGGCTTGGATCACTGGAGCGATCTTCACAGCTGCGGGACAGCGCCGGACTCCAGAAACTCTGTGCACCGGACTTTCCCCCTTACCTCCGTGGACTGATCCTCCACGGAACCGATTGGAAAGCAATCTACTGATGGGTGCCGGCTGCAAGCCTCAGTCGCATTCCAGGCTGTCCTTCGTGGACACCCCTGTCTGGGGATGGGTGCCCTCGGCCCTGGCACAGAGGGCACGACGCTGGGCCCGATCGAGGACGGCACCGCTGAAATCCGCATTGGCAATCTCCGCATCAGTGAAGCGGCTCTGCATCAGCATGGCGTTGCGCAGCAGGGCCCCCCGGAGATCGGCCTTGTCCAGCCGACTGGCGTACACCACCGCATCCTGCAGATTCACATCCCGCAGATCGGTTTTTTGAAGGTTGCTGCCATTGAACACGGCCCCCCGCAGATCAGATCCGTGAAAATCCACTCCTTCCAGGTCGGATTTGATGAATTCCTGCTGCTGCAGGTTGCGACCATGCATGTCGATCTCGATGTCCTGCACAGCCCGCTGGCTCCGCAACTCGGGAGCCGTGATGGCCTGCGCTGAGGGGGGGAAGAGCAGGCCAACCCCCAGCAGGAGGAGCAGGGCACCTCTCCAGATCCAGGCAGGGATGGGGGAAGACTCCATGGGCATGGCCGGTCGGGGCATGGCTGCAGCTCTACGCTTCAGGCTCAAGTTATGGCAGCCATGGCTCTGTCGCTGCGGGTGGTGGTCCCCCCCCATCCCCTGATCGCCCACTGGCTCACCCTCCTGCGGGATCGCTCCACCCCCTCCCCCCTCTTTGCCACGGCCATGGGAGAACTGGGCAAATGGCTCACCTACGAAGCCCTGCGGGACTGGATTCCCCATGGCTCGATACAGGTGGCTACACCGTTGGGCACGGCTGAAGGGACGGTGATCGATCCCGCCATCCCCCTGTTGGCGGTGCCCGTTCTTCGCGGGGGCCTGGGGCTCTGGCAGGGGGCCCAGGGGGTGGTGCCCGCAGCACGGGTGTGTCACGTGGGTATTGATGCTCCGCCGAACCAGTCCCCCCACTGGTATCTCGACGACCTGCCCGGCGTGATTGACCAACGGGTGGGGGTGCTGGTCTGGCTCCCCCAGATTGCATCAGGCCGCACCCTCCTGACCCTGCTGGAGCGGCTGCGGAATGCGGGCGTGGAAGGGGCCCGTCTGCGGGTGATCACCGCTCTGGCCTCCTCCCCCGGTCTGAAGGTGGTTGGAGAGGCCACGGATGCACTGACCATCTACTGCGCGTGCATCGATCCAGAACTCAACGATCAGGGGCAGATCCTGCCTGGATTCGGCGATCCCGTGCAACGGTTGTATGGCTCAGCCGTCCCTGGGGCAGCCATCGAATCAGCCACCTAGGCTGTTCAGATGTTTTGCCACCGGCCTCCTCCATGCCCGAGCCCCAGCGCCCCTCCGCTGCTTCGGCCGGCGCCCCGATCCTCACCAGCACCCTTCTCGGTGCTCTGGCTGGGGCCGGTGGCCTGGCCTGGTGGCTTTGGAACCAGAGCCAACGCAGGCAGCTGATGGAACGGGAGCGGCGGTTGCTGCGCTTGTCCCGCTTCCAGGGTGGGGTGGTCACGGAGGACCCCATCCCCACGACCGACGCTGGGAAGCCAGATGCCTTGCCCGAGAGAGTGCAACAACTCAACCAGGCGATTGAAGAGGTGAGGCGTCAGCTGGAAGCCCTGGAAGCCCAGTCCTGAAGAAGTAGGGTCGAAAGGTTTGGTCGAGCCAACATGTTGCGATCCGACGCCATCACCCAGGGAATTCAACGGTCTCCGAACCGGGCCATGCTCCGTGCTGTCGGATTTGGCGATGGGGATTTCGGTAAACCAATCATCGGAATCGCCAACGGATACAGCACGATCACACCCTGCAACATCGGCCTCAATGGCCTAGCCCAGCGGGCGGAGGAGGCAGCCCATCGCGCCGGGGCCATGCCCCAGATGTTCGGCACCATCACGGTCAGCGATGGAATCTCCATGGGCACCGAGGGGATGCGCTATTCCCTGGTGTCACGCGAAGTGATCGCCGATTCGATTGAAACCGCCTGCAATGCCCAGAGCATGGATGGTCTGCTGGCCATCGGGGGCTGCGACAAGAACATGCCTGGCGCCATGCTGGCCATGGCCCGGATGAACATCCCTGCGGTGTTTGTCTATGGCGGCACGATCAAGCCGGGGAAACTCGGTGCCTGCGATCTCACCGTGGTGAGCGCCTTCGAAGCCGTGGGCCAGTACAGCGGCGGACGGATCGACGCCGAGCAACTCACCGCCATCGAGAAAAATGCCTGCCCAGGCGCAGGCAGTTGCGGGGGGATGTTCACAGCCAACACCATGAGTGCGGCCTTTGAGGCCATGGGGTTGAGCCTCCCCTACAGCTCCACGATGGCGGCGGAGGATCAGGAGAAGGCCGATAGCGCCGCTCGAAGCGCTGAGGTGTTGGTGGAGGCCATCGCCAACAACATCCGCCCCCGTGATCTGCTCACCCGCGAAGCCTTCGAGAACGCCATCAGTGTGATCATGGCCGTGGGCGGATCCACCAACTCCGTGCTCCACCTGCTGGCTGTGGCTCGCACCGCCGGGGTTCCTCTGGCGATCGAAGACTTTGAGACGATCCGGCAACGGGTGCCCGTGATCTGCGATCTCAAGCCCAGTGGCCGCTATGTCACGGTCGACCTCCACAGAGCGGGGGGCATTCCCCAGGTGATGAAGCTGCTGCTGAACGCCGGCTTGCTTCATGGCGATTGCCGAACGGTGGAAGGACGCACGCTCCGGGAGGTGCTGGCTTCTGTACCCGATGCGCCCCCGGAGGGGCAGGACGTGATCCTTCCCCTCCATCGCCCCCTCTATGCGAAAGGACATCTGGCGATCCTCAAGGGCAACCTGGCCACGGAGGGCAGCGTCGCCAAGATCAGTGGGGTCAAGAGTCCCATCCTCACGGGTCCGGCCCGGGTGTTCGAGAGCGAGGAAAGCTGCCTGGATTCCATCCTGGCTGGTCGCATCCAGGCTGGAGACGTGGTGGTGATCCGCCAAGAGGGACCGGTGGGTGGTCCAGGCATGCGGGAAATGCTGGCCCCCACCGCGGCCATCGTGGGCCAGGGCCTCGGCGACAAGGTGGCCCTCATCACCGATGGCCGCTTTTCCGGGGGCACCTACGGGCTCGTGGTGGGACATGTGGCACCGGAAGCAGCCGTGGGCGGCACCATTGCTCTGGTGCAGGAGGGGGACAACATCACGGTGGATGCGGATCGGCTCCTGATTCAGCTCAACGTGGACGACGCCGAGCTGACCAGACGCCGCGCGGCTTGGTCGCCACCTCCTGCGCGCTACACCACAGGGGTCCTGGGCAAATATGCCCGTCAGGTGAGCTCCAGCAGCCTTGGTGCCGTGACCGACCAGCCTCCCGCCTGACGGCCCACCCGGTCGCTCAATCGGCGGCCAGGAGGGCCCGCAGACGGCGGGCCAGGGCTTCGATCGGCAGCCCATCCGGCGGGCGCTCGCAACGCTCGCCCTGGGGGCCCATCCACACTGGATGGTTGCCGTGCCAGAGGATGGGCCGACGATCGTCCTCACGCCAGGACAGGGTGAGGTTCAACACACCACCGCTGAGGTAGAGCTCCAGCTCCAGATCCTCGTCCCCAAGACGCTCCCCTTCAGGAGAGCGGGCTTCGAGGCGCAGGCTGCAATCTTCGTCGTCTGGAGCGGACAGGAGCACGACGCCATGGCGAAGCGGTTTGCGGCACAGATCGGCAGCGGCTGCCACCAACCGGCTCAGATCGGCATTGGCCGCATCAAGCCAGGGCATCGACGGCCAGGATCTCCACGTGAATCGGACCGGCCCTGAACCCCGGATTGGCTCCCCCATCATCCCCGAACCGGGAATGGAGCAGCTGCAGCCGTGTGATGCGTGAGGGATCGAAGCGCAGGGGGATGCCGAGGGGCAACCCTTCCACGGGCCTGGCCCGCACGGAGGGGATCAGGTCGGTAAAAAGGATGGCCACCCGGGTGGGTCCCTCATCGTTCGATCCGAACTCCTGAACCCAGCGAAGGCCTCCAGGAATGAGCTCGGTGAGGCCCGCCACCCCATCGGCACAGGCCAGGGCCAACTTGAAGCGGCGTCCCTCCCCCTGGATCACCAACTCCAAACCGCGGGCCTCTGAAAGGTCCAGGGGGGGAGAGAAGAGGGGGGACCGCAGGGAGATGAACCCCCCTCCCTCTTCCACCACCTCGCCGTCAAAGTGCAACCCCGCGGCCGTGGTGGTGCATGTTCCACGGCTCCGCCCGCCCATCACTGTGTCGTTCAGGGCATGCCACCCCTGGAAGGCTCCCCCGGGAAGAACACTTCTGCTGGAAAACGGCGATGGGAAGGCAGGGTCCATGGGAACTGGCGAAGATCAGGCGTTGATGTGCTCAGGCAGACCTGAAGCCGCAGCCGCATCCGCCAGGATCAACACCGTGCTGCGGGGTGAGACAAGACGGGCAGGAGTTCGCTCCGGCGACTCCAGAGGATCCAGGAGACGCTCCAAAGCTTGTCTCTTCCCCGCACCACTCACCAGGAAGATCACCGTTCGGGCGGCCGAAAGGGCCGGGGCTGTGAGTGAGATGCGCGGGAGACCTTTCCCTTCTCCCGTTGTCACCCAGCGGTCGCGCACCTGAAGTGCAGCTGTGCCCGGGAACAAGGAAGCGGTATGGCCATCCTCACCAAGGCCAAGGAGAGCCACATCCAGAGTGGGAGGTTCACCGCCACAGAGCTGGACGAACAGATCGGCATAGGCCAGGGCCGTCTCTTCAGGCGTGGCTCGGTCGGTTGGAACCGGATGGAAGCGGGCCTGATGGCCGGGTCCATCCGCGAGCAGGGAGTCGCGCAACAACTTGGCATTGCTGGCTGGATCGTCCTGAGGCACCCAGCGCTCATCACCCAGAAGCACATCCACCCGATCCCAGGGCAGATGTTCCGAGCCGAGGCGCAGATACGCCGCCCTGGGGGTGGTGCCCCCCGCGAGGGCGATCTGGGCACGGTCGCGCTCCGCCAGAGCCAGGTCGATGGTGGAAGCGAGCTGTTCGGCAGTCTGGCGGGCCAGGTCGTCCGCGTTGGCGGCGATGTGGAGGCGGTAGGTGGTCATGTCAGCCATTCCGTGTGGAAGGAGCCAGGGCGGTCCGTCCGTTCGTAGGTGTGGGAGCCGAAGCAATCCCGCATGGCCTGCACCAGATTCTGGGGGAGCCGTCCGGTCCGGTAGCTGTCGATGTAGTCGAGGGTGCTGCTCAGGCAGGGCAGGGGTATGCCGGCCATGGCGGCACCCGCCACAACCGTGCGCAAACCGGGGAGGCGCCGATTGACCTGCTCCGCGAACCAGGGATCGACCAGCAGATTGGGAAGGCTGGGATTTGCCGCGTAGGCATTCTGAATGCGCTGGAGCAGCCTGGCCCGGATGATGCAGCCCCCTTTCCAGATCTGGCCGATGGCACTGAGATCCAGGTGATAGTTGTGCAGAGCGGAGGCCTCCTGGAGCAAGGCCATCCCCTGGGCGTAGCTGGCGATGGACGCCAGAATGCAGGCATCCCTCAGGGCGGGCATGCCCTCGGCCGGCGACCCCAGGTCGAATGGGGCAGGAGAAGGGGCATGGAGCACAGCTTCGGCAGCCAACCGCTCCTGCCGCAGGGAACTCAGCACGCGGGCGTTGAGTGCGGCGTAAATGGTTGGCACCGACACCCCCATCTCAAGGGCGCTGACGACGGTCCACAAGCCCGTGCCCTTCTGACCGGCCGCATCCACAATCTTTTCAACCAGATCATCCCCGGTTTCCGGGTCCTTGGTGCGCAGGCACACCTCCGTGATCTCAACAAGGAAGGACGCCAGTTCCTCGGTCTGGTTCCAGCCCGCCAACACATCAGCCATGGCGTCACCGTTCATCCCCGCCACCCGCTTCATCAGGTCGTAGGCCTCAGCGAGCACCTGCTCAATGCCGTACTCGATGCCGTTGTGGACGGTTTTGACAAAGTGGCCCGCCCCACCGGGGCCGATGTAGGTGACGCAGGGTCCATCCTCAACCTGGGCCGCCATTTTTCGAACCAGGCTCTCGATGGCCTGATAGGCGCTCAGGGTGCCGCCGGGCATCATGCTGGGCCCTTCAAGGGCTCCCTTGGCCCCACCGGACACGCCCATTCCAATGAAACCGAAGCTTTTGCTTTCGAGCTCCTTTACCCGCCGCTCCGTATCGGTGTAAAGCGAATTGCCACCATCGATGAGCAGATCCCCCTCCTCCAACAGCGGTGAAAGGGTCTGGATCATGTCATCCACGGGCTGACCGGCCTTCACCATCAGAAGAATGCGCCGTGGCCGCTCCAGGCAAGCCACAAATTGCTCCAGTGTTTCCGCCCCAACGATGTCCTTGCCAGCCCCCCGTCCAGCGAGAAACTCCAGGGTTTTGGCGTAGGTGCGGTTGAAGACGACGCTGGAAAACCCATTCCGCTCCGCATTGAGGACGAGGTTTTCGCCCATCACCCCCAGTCCAACCAAACCAAAATGGGCCTGACTCATGGATCGTTCCGGATCGGGTCATCCATAGTTTGGCGATGGGAGCTGGCCGAAGGCAGCTCCATCAGGAGCATGTCAGGAACTGCTTGCGCAAAGCCGACCAACACCCATCACGACGCCGGGGGAATGGATGGATCAGATGGTGGTTCCGTCAGCGATTGTTCCGTTCTTAACAACGACAACAATGCCGTTTCTGATGTAGAAATTGAGCTCTGGACGATCGGCCTCCTCCACATGATCTTTGTTGACAATGGTGACATTCCGACCAATCCGAACATTCTTGTCAAGAATGGCCCGTCTCACCGTTGTTCCCTGGCCCACGCCAATTGGTGTGCCACCCCGCTGGCGCAGCACGTCTCGCTCCTGGGAGGATTCAAAATAATCGGCACCCATCACAAGGGTGTCCTGCAGGACAACGTCGTCCTCAACCCGCGTCCGAACGCCCAGCACGCAATGGTGAATGCTGCAGGCCTTCAGAAGTGAGCCCTCACCAATGATCGACTGGGTGACCTGCGCATCCTGCAATTTGCTTGGGGGCAGGTAGCGGGGACGTGTATAGATGGGAAATTTTTCGTCGTAGAACGAGAAAGCAGGATTGGGCTGATCCGTCAGAGCAAGATTGGCCTCATAGAACGCGCCGATCGTGCCGATGTCCTCCCAATAGTCATTGAACAGGAAGCTCTGAAGATGATCGCCCCTGGCTAGAGAGGTGGGAATGATTTCCTTGCCAAAATCAGTCGCCTGTGGATTGCTGTTTAGAAGATCGAAAAGAGTTTCTCGGCTGAACACGTAAATGCCCATGGAGGCGAGGTATGGCCTTTGCTGTGCCTCCTCAGCAGTGAGACCCAGCCCAGCCGTATCCACCCTCATGGCTTCAAGCTCTGGCCCTTTCGGTTTTTCCTTGAATTCGAGGATTTTTCCATCCTGATTGGTGCGCATCAAGCCAAACCCTTCAGCCTGGAGTGCATCCACCGGCAAAGCACCTACGGAAAGCTGGGCGCCAGTGTCGATGTGGTGCTGCACGAACTTGCCATAATCCATGCGATAGAGCTGGTCGCCAGAAAGTATTAAGTAATAATCAACATCCCACTCTTGAAATAACCATTGATACTTACGGACCGCATCCGCAGTTCCCTCAAACCAACTTGGACTTTCAGGGGTTTGTTGCGCGGCGAGAACCTCAACGAACCCCTGGCCAAAACCAGCAGACAGGTTGTAGGTCATCGTGAGATGCCTGTTGAGTGACGCACTGTTGAACTGCGTCAACACGTAGATTTTATTGACTTCGGAGTTAATACAGTTAGAGACAGGGATGTCAATCAATCGATACTTACCAGCCAATGGGACAGCTGGTTTGGCACGCATTTTGGTCAGTGGATAAAGCCGAGTACCAGCCCCTCCTCCGAGAATGATGGCCAAAACGCGTTTCATGTTGCCAACTGTCTTTCATGGCCAGACGACCGTAACTGAGCACCTAGCTCAGAGGGGAGTGCCGGCGACACTTCGATGCACTTTGTCGGCACGGAGCATGCCATCGATCAGTCTTCATCAGGGTCCTGCCGGAGAGCAAATAACTCTTCAAGCACCCGCATCGCGGCAAGCCTCTGGCTGCGAGGCTGGGGGGAACGCAGATGGGTGACAGGGCCATGGAGGATCTTGTTGATGATCCCCTTGGTGAGGGCTTCAACAACCTTGCGCTCTCTGGCGGAGAGGTCGGGGCCCATGCGCGAGAGCGCCTTTTGCAATTCCTGTTCGCGAATATCCTCCAGCTGAAGGCGCAGACGGTTGACGAGGGGAACCGCTTCCAGCCCATCCCACCATTCCAGGAACAGACGAGACTCCTCCTGAAGCAGGGATTCTGCTTCAGCAGCGATTTCACGTCGGGTCTCCTGGTTCCGGGCCACCACCTCCTGCAGGTCGTCCACGTCGAACCGCAGAACCCCGGGAAGATCGGACACATCGGCCCCGATGTTGCGAGGCACGCCGATGTCCACCAGCATCAGGCTTGAACGCCTGTTGAGGCTCTCCAGACGTTCACGGGTAATCATGGGTTCCTCAGCGGCCGTGCTGGTGAACACGAGCGAGCAGGTGCTCAAACAATGATCCAGGTCGTCCAGTGGACGACATTGCACGGGCAGATCGGGAAAATCCGTGGCAAGGGCCTCAGCCCGGGCAAGCGTGCGATTGAGGAGGACGGCTCCGGGACAACCTTTGGAACGAAGATGCTGGAGCAGTAGGCGGGCCATTCGTCCCGCCCCAATCACGGCCACCTGCTCCTGATCGAGAGGAACCAGGTCCTGGAGTCCACGAGCTTGACCGATTTTCAGCTGGGCCAGCTCCACAGCCGCAGAGCTGATGGACACGGCACCGGTTCCAAGATTGGTTTCAGAACGAACCCGTTTGCCTGTGCTGACCGCCTGATTCAGCAGGCGGTTCAAGATGGGGCCAATGGATCGATACTCCTGACCCAACCGCACCATTTTTTTGACCTGGGAGAGGATCTGTCCCTCACCCAGTACGAGGCTATCCAGGCCGGCCGCCACCCTGAGAAGATGGGCAACGGCCTCAGCGTGGTGATAGGTGAAGAGGTGAGGGGTGAGTTCCTCAACCTGCAGGCCTGAGATGGCACTGAGAAAGGCACCAACAGCTTCGATGCCCTGATCCGGGTGACGGAGCAGGGCATAGATCTCCAGTCGGTTACAGGTGCTGAGGATGGAAGCCTCCAGAACCTGCTCGTCCTCCCTGAGCTGATGGAGGGATGCCTCCATGTTGTGCTCAGGGATGCTCAACCTCTCCCGGATCTCGACGGGAGCCGTCCGGTGACTCAGGCCGATAACGGCAATGTGCATGGAGCTAGGAAAGGGCTACCCGCTTGGCGCCAGGCTTGATGTGCACCGTATCGATAAAACGGGCACTGTTGTCAAGGGAGGAAATGATCAGACTGCTGGTGCGGGTGCAGTCGCGCTCAAATTTCACACCTTTGAACAGCAGGCCATCGGTGATACCGGAGGCCGCAAAGACCACGTGATTGCCGCTGGCCAGCTCGTCCGCCTCGTAGACACGGTCGGGCTCCGTGATGCCCATCTCGGCCAGGCGAGCCAGGTTGCCCTCCCGGGTCAGGCCTTCCCACTCCTTGGTCTGGGCCACCGCAGGGTCGTAAACCAGTTGACCCTGGAAATGACCGCCCAGACAACGCATGGCCGCCGCGGAAATCACACCCTCGGGAGCGGCGCCGATTCCCATGAGGGCATGGGTTCCAGTGCCGTCAAAACCGCAGGCGATGGCTGCACTCACATCGCCGTCGCTGATGGGTTTAACCCGGGCACCAGCTGCACGGATCTCAGCGATCAGTCCCTTGTGGCGGGCCCGATCCATGCACACGATCACCAATTCATCCATCCCAAGACCCAGGCACTCGGAAAGGATGCGGAGGTTCTCTGTGGCTGACTTGCGAATATCTACCTTGCCTTTGGCGGAAGGGGGAGCCGCCAGTTTGTTCATGTAGAAATCGGGAGCATTGAACAGCCCCCCCCTCTCACTGGCAGCCAGCACGGCCATGGAACCGTCCTGGGCGTTGGCGCACAGGTTGGTTCCCTCGCAGGGATCCACAGCAAAGTCCACACCCGGTCCGGTGCCGCTACCCACCTCCTCTCCGATGTAAAGCATGGGAGCTTCATCTCGCTCACCCTCGCCAATCACGATGCGGCCTTGCATGGCAATGAGGCCCATGCGCTGACGCATGGCCTCCACCGCAGCTTGGTCGGCTTCATTTTTCTTGCCGTGACCCGTGAGATGGGCGGAGGCGATGGCAGCCTGCTCAACAACCTCGAGCAGTTCCTGAATGATGGTGCGGTCCACGGGCGGCGGGCGAGAGGAAAGCCTCAGGAGGGACGGTCAAGGAGAGAGGGGTCCTGGAGGAAGCCCAGCGCCATCGGTTGAACGGAAAGTGTTGAACGGGATGCACGCCGACCCTGTCGGGTCCGAGTTCTGCCTGATCCTGAAAAGAGACCCGAAGGATCTCCGACCTTGAAGCGGCGCCATCGTATCAGCGCTTCCGTCCAGACCAGGGTCGACCATGTGACTAAAATCCTGCGGCTGTCATCCCATGGGTCCCATGAGCACCAAACCACTCGTGGTTGCACCGTCCATCCTGTCGGCCGATTTCTCCAAGCTCGGCGAAGACGTCAGGGCCGTTGATCAGGCCGGTGCCGACTGGATCCATGTGGACGTGATGGATGGGCGGTTTGTTCCCAACATCACCATCGGTCCATTGATCGTTGAGGCCCTGCGCCCGGTGACATCCAAGCCACTGGATGTGCACCTGATGATCGTGGAGCCTGAGAAGTACGTGCCGGAGTTCGCCAAGGCGGGTGCGGACATCATCAGCGTTCAGGTCGAGGCATGCCCCCACCTCCATCGAAACTTGGCACAGATCAAGGAGCTGGGAAAGCAGGCAGGCGCCGTTCTCAACCCCAGCACCCCGATTGACACTCTGGAGTACTGCCTGGAACTCTGCGATTTGGTGCTGATCATGAGCGTCAACCCTGGATTCGGCGGCCAGAGCTTTATCGAGAATCAGGTGGCAAAAATCAGAGACCTGCGTCGTCTTTGCGATGAAAAGGGACTGGATCCCTGGATTGAGGTGGATGGTGGAATCAAACCAGGCAACGCCTGGAAAGTGATTGAAGCCGGTGCAAATGCGATCGTTTCAGGTTCGGGTGTCTTCGGTGCCGCCGATTACGCGGAGGCCATCCAAGGGATCAAAACCAGCCGTCAACCGCAACCCGCCCTGGTTTGAACCAGGGCGACTCCCAGTTGTTCAGTCAAAAAACCAGCCGTAGCTGTGAAGACCGATACCCAAAAGATTGACGCCGATGTAGCAGACCGAAAGAACCACCAGCCCTGCTGATGCCAGCAGGGCTGGTTTCCGTCCTTGCCAACCTCGGATCAGTCGGGTGTGCAGATAGGCGGCATAGACCAGCCAGGTGATGAACGCCCATGTTTCCTTCGGATCCCAACTCCACCACGATCCCCAGGCTTCATTGGCCCAAACGGCACCACTGACGAGACCAACGGAGAGCAGGAGAAAGCCAACGGTGATGGTTCGGTAGCTCAGGCTGTCCAGCTCCTCGATGGAACGAAAGAACGTTGGTGCGAGCTTGGTTTCTCCTCCAGGGGAAAGGGACTGGGCCTGACGAAAATTTCCGGTGCCGATGGAGCTGCTCCTGAGTTCAAGAGCCTCACTCCGATCTGTGAAAAGCACAGCAACACTCAGCAGGGAACCCACCAGGAGGGCGGCGTAGCTCAGCATGATCACGCTGACATGCATCACCAACCAACTGGAGCGGAGTGCAGGCACCAGTGGTGAGGCTTCCTGAAGGCGATCGGGGAGAGCAAAGCTGGCAAAGGCGATACAGCCGAGAGCCATGGGCGTTGCCGCCGCGGGTACCAGGGGGTGGGGCCAGGCCCGCTCCACCAGCAACTGGGTGAGGGTGCACCCCCAAGCGAGGAAGCAGAGAGATTCATAAAGGTTGCTGATCGGAAAATGGCCTGAATCCCACCAACGGAGCACCAATTGGGCCGTCAGACAGAGATTGGCCGCCGTGATCAGCACACGAATCAATGGATTGGTTCGTCCCGTACTCAAAAACCAGAAGGCGGCAGGCATCGCCACGAGCAGTAGGGCGAAGGCAACAAGACCTAGACCCAGGACCGGGTCAGATGTCAGTGATGGCACGTTCGGTGCAGAGCAGGGAAAGACCCCTCCAGTTTGCCGTCCAGTGGACCCGGGATGTGGACGCCGAACCAGTTAGCAACTGGAACGGCGCAACAAGAGAGCTCCAGCCCCGAGACCAATCAGAACAGGCAACCAGGCAGACAAGAAGGGGGTCAGCGCACCAGTAAGTCCAAGGGAACTAAAAATAAACGACATCAAGTAATAGCCAAAGATCAAAAGAACACTGATTCCGAAACCTTGACTGCGGCTGGTGCGGGCATGGGGGCGAACACCAAGACTGCTACCGATCAACCCAAAAACAAAGCAAATCGCTGGAAAAGCGAATTTCTCCTGGATGCGGACGCGGATCCTTCGGGCCTCCTTTTGGTTGCCAGCCTCATTGAGAAGTCGTTCAGCGCGAAGTGCTTGTCCCACAGTCATGGTGGAAGCATCTGTAGGCAGCTTGGCGACCTCGATCACATCGCGTGTGAGGGGATAGAAATAAGACTCAAAGAGGGCTGAGGTGGTGACGCCTGTTTTTTCATCAAGGCTGACAACCCGCCCATCCATGAATTCCCACATTGATTCCTTCTCGTTCCACTTCCCACGTTTGGCAGTCAGCATTTGCCGTTGACCTGGGCGAGAAAAATCTAAGAGTGTCACATCTATCATCTCCCCACGCCGGAACATACGTGAATAGAAAAGATGGGTCAATGCCCGACGGGTCTCGCCCTCGTCCATCTCAATCCTGCCAAAACGGGAGTAAAGAATATTGTCTCCGCGTTCATTGGTGAGAGCTTTGCCTAAGGCCTTTTCAAGGGTATTGGTAGCCAGCAGATTGCTACGGGGAACAATCAAGTCGTTAAAACAGAAAGTCAGGGCACTCATTAAAAGAGCCAGCGCAAGGGCGGGAATGACAATGCGCCAGGTTTTGACACCCAAGCTGCGAAGTGCTGTTAATTCGGAGCTCCCGGAAAGCCTGCTGTAAGCCAGAAGCGTGGCCATGAGCGTGGCCATCGGAAAAGCCAGAACGAGAAAGCCAGGAAGGCGAAGGATTAAAACCTGAATCGCGGCAATGATCGGCAGACCTGATTCGGCAATGCGCCGCACGAGTTCAAAAACCACACCGACGGACAGCGAAACCGCCGTGAATGCCGCAATTCCGAACAGCAGCGGCCCCACCAGCTCACTCAAGAGCCAGCGATCAATCAGTGGAAGCCGCTTGATCGAGGACAAAGTGTATGGGAAATGCAAGCCTCTCAACGAAGCAAGAAAGCGATTTAATGATCGGGTCTTAAGGGCGAACATTATAGTTTAAATGCCTCACCCAAGTAATGACGTCTTACAAGTGGATCATTGGCGAGCTCCTCTGAGCTCCCCGAAGCAAGAATTCGCCCCTCCGTCAGAATGAATGATCGATCTGTAATCGCCAGCGTTTCACGGACATTGTGATCTGTGATCAGAATTCCCATTCCACGAGACTTCAGACCATGAATCAAGTCTTGGAGATCAGCAACTGCAAGAGGATCAACACCAGCAAATGGCTCATCCAAAAGGAGATAGCGGGGACCACGGATTCCAACAGCCAATGCTCTTGCAACTTCCGTGCGCCGTCTCTCACCCCCTGAAAGTTGAAATCCCTTGCGATGCTGAAAGGCAGAAAGATGAAACTCATGGATCAACGTTTCCAACCGATCAACGAATTGGTCCCGAGGAGTAGAAGAAACCTCCAAGGCCAGACGAAGGTTCTCCCGAACAGTGAGATTGCGGAACACACTGGCTTCCTGAGGGAGGTAGCCAATCCCAAGGCGGGCTCGCAGAGGCATGGGGAGGCCAGAAATGGATTGACCATCCAACAGCACATCCCCCTTGTCCGGTCGCAACAGACCCGTCACCAGATTGAAGGTTGTTGTCTTGCCAGCGCCGTTGGGCCCAAGAAGGCCCACCACCTCACCTGGGCGGAGGAGCAAACTCACATCGTGTACCAGGGGCCTGCCAGACAATGTGATCGCGACCCGATCGAGAGAGAGGGTCATGGAGACGGTGGCCCAGGCTCCCCTTGTGAACGCGGAGAATTGAGTTTGAGCTTGCTCATCACCTGTTTGCCACTGGCTGGTTGCGCCAGCAGCCGTTCTTGATCGAGTTGATACACAAGACGTTCTGCCTTGATCCGTTGGCCATCGGCGTCAATCACGTCAACATCACCAGTGAGAACAAGCCGACCTTCCTTCGAAAAATATTGAGCTTGTCTTGAGGTGGCCACCATTCCTCGCTCGGGATATGTAATCCGAACGTTTCCCGTAGCCGTTACAATCCCTGTCTGATTGTCCGCTTGTTGAACATCGGACTCAATAGTGACAAGACTGTTGCCTGGAGGGAGAGGTGGAGCAGCTGACTGGCCCGGACCATCAACAGCAAAACTTTGTTGTGTAGTAAAAAAAACGCTAGGAATGAACAAGCTGAGAATAAGGATCAGCCATTGTAAAGGGAGGGGTTTGTCCTTCATTGGTGATCTATGATTGGAATAAGTATAGACACTGAAGCAGGAGTATCTCTAGAGATTAGCGAAAGTTGGGGCCTTGGATGTGTTAGCACATCACCAGTGTGCTGAAGAGCAAGGAGCCGTGCACTCACAAGTCGGTGAAGACTTTCAAGATCGTATCCGGTTGGGAGGGAAAGGCAGGCTCCAAGATGGCTCAACCCTTCTGCCATCAAAAGGGTGGAACCCCTGACATTTCCATTATCAAGATGATATTCAGCTACAGAAATCTGAATCAATGCCTGCAAGAAGTCTCTTAATTGCCCAGTTGTTTCATACCAGAGTTCCTCAAAGGAATCGTGGGCTGCATACCAATGATGCTGATTGAAAGCATCCACAGACTCTATGAATGCAGGAGAGTGGGTCAGCTGAGCCACACCAGTGGGATGCTGCGACATGGTGACGTTACCTACGTAATGCCTTTTTCGCAGGAAGTTTACGAAGACGGATGCTTTCAGGAGTTACTTCAAGCATTTCATCGGAACCGATATACTCCAAAGCCCGTTCAAGAGTCATCTGAGTTGGAGACTGAAGGGTATCCAGCTCCTCTGCTCCGGCTGAACGCATGTTGGTCAGTTGCTTTGTCTTGCACACATTGATTTCCAGATCCTGGGGACGATTGTGCTCTCCAACAATCATTCCCTTGTACACCTTGGTTCCTGGTGTAATGAAGAACTGACCTCTGTCTTCAGCATTTTTTAATGCATAGAAGGTTGAAGTTCCTTCCTCAAAAGCAATCAGAACACCATTTCTTCGCAGATCAAACTCGCCTTGTAGCGGACGGTAATCGTGGAATGAATGACTCATGATGCCCTCGCCTCTCGTCGAACGGATGAAGTCACCACGAAAACCAATGAGGCCTCTCGATGGAACAACAAATTCAAGTTGGACCCTGGAATCAGCACCAGTCTCCATATTCATCATTTCTGCCTTTCTGGACCCGAGCTTTTCAATGCAGGTCCCGACACTCGGTTCGGGCACATCGATAACCAGCATTTCGTAGGGTTCATGGGGAATACCATCGATTTCACGAAAAATGACTTGGGGTTGGCTGACCTGAAATTCATAACCCTCACGCCGCATGGTCTCGATAAGAATCCCAAGATGCAATTCACCACGACCACTGATCAACCAACGGTCGGGAGATTCTGTATCTTCAAAACGCAAGGCAACATTGGTGAGAAGCTCGCGCTGCAAACGATCACGTACCTGACGACTGGTGACAAACTTTCCTTCCTTTCCTGCAAAAGGTGAGTCGTTAACCATAAAGGTCATTTGCAGGGTTGGTTCATCAACCTTGATCAATGGCAAGGCCTCAGGATGGTCTGGACAAGCGATTGTCTCTCCAATATTGACTTCATCAAAACCAGCAACGGCAGCAATATCTCCAGCTTTCGCTTCTTCGATTTCGATTCTTCTCAAACCCTGAAATCCAAGAAGCTTGGTAACTTTTCCGCGCTTGATCGATCCATCATCACGAATCAAGGCAACCGGTTGACCGTTCTTGATGCTGCCATTATGGACACGTCCGATGATGATCCGTCCGAGAAAGTCGTTGTAGTCGAGGGTGGTAACCTGCATCTGCAAAGGCTTTGTTGGATCGCCCACCGGCGCAGGAACATGCCTCAGGATGGCTTCAAAAAGCGGTTCCATGGAACTGCTCTCAGCTGCCATTTCAGTTTTGGCATAGCCGCCCATGCCACTACCAAAGAGATAGGGAAAATCACATTGATCATCATCCGCCCCGAGTTCAAGAAAGAGGTCCAGAACCTTGTCGAGGGCTTGCTCTGGTTCGACACGTGCACGGTCGATCTTGTTGACAAAGACAATCGGTCTCAACCCTTTTTCTAATGCTTTCTTTAAAACGAATCGTGTTTGAGGCATGGGGCCCTCATTGGCATCTACGATCAAGAGGCAGCCATCTACCATGCCCAGCACACGCTCAACTTCACCGCCGAAGTCAGCGTGGCCAGGAGTATCAACGATATTGATACGAACGCCTTTGTAATCTACAGCTGTATTCTTAGACAAGATTGTGATACCCCTTTCACGTTCCAGGTCGTTGGAATCGAGAATGCAGGTGGGAACGGCCTCACCATCACGAAAAACCCCAGACTGGGTGAGAAGAGCGTCAACAAGTGTTGTTTTTCCGTGATCAACGTGGGCAATGATCGCAAGATTTCGTATTTGGGATCCTTTCATGCAACTGGCCTTGGAAGTGAGGGGAGTTAAGACAGCCAAAGTCAGCCGTCAGGGTGCTTACATCCTACATTCCCGCAGTTCGCGGGGATCAGGGCTGCACCTGCCCATTCCTCTGTTTGACGAGTCTTTGGGCTGGTTCAAAGAGGCGAAGGGCATCCGTGCTGCCTTCGTAGCGCCAGTGCCAGGGTTCAAAGTTGACCCCCTGGGGGTTTTGCTCGGGGAATGACAGAACGAATTGAAAACGAGCCGCGTTATCCTTGAGCCATTGATATGCCGTTGTTTTCGCAAACATAGGCGTAAGATTTGCCTGTGGCAGGCTTCCATCTCCAATGTCGATTGCATATCCTGTACTGTGCTCAGAGAACCCTGGCGGCGCACTCACTTTGGCTCGTTCAATAGAGGGTTGGTTGCGATCCGCTTTCACATCAAAAAAAAGTTGATTCTGAACGGAACGGGAGCGGAATGCACTGAGGGGAACAAGGTTCACACCAGCGGCAGCAGCGGCCCTTTCCATTTCGATGAAGCGCTCCGCCGCATCTGGACGCAATAGAAGACCAGGGCCAACGGCCACCATGGTTTTTGGGTCCGCCTCGGGGTAGGGGAAATGGCCCAGGAGTCGACCATCGCTGGAGATACGAGCTTGCAACCCTGGTACAGGGGCTGGAAGGATGACCCCGAATCGACGGCCCAATAGCAAGAGAGCCAGACCAACAACGGCGACGAAACAGATGAGGGCAATGGCACTGCTGAGGCGATTGGAAGCGCTCTGGGTTCCTGCTCCGCGGGAGTGAGTTCTCTGAGCCATGGGGATGTCGTCCACGACACCCCTGAGCTCTGACTGGGATTGATGGCGTTTCCTTTTCACATAAAAACTGTGTTGGCAGGACGGCGGGGGTCTGTCGTGGCCAACGGACTGTATCCCCTTCCCCAAAACGACCGCAACGTCAAGCATAACATCACAATGCTACATGATATGCAGGCATGCATTGACACACCCACAGCCAACTGTGACGAGTGTTAGCTTGAAAGTGATTCCATGGATGGAGTTGGTTTCAAGATGTTGCGAGTTGCTGTAGTCGGTGGCGGCCCCAGTGGTTCATGTGCAGCAGAAGTACTCGCCAGAGCGGGGATCAGCACGTGGCTCTTTGAACGGAAGCTCGACAATGCGAAGCCCTGTGGAGGTGCCATCCCCTTGTGCATGGTCAGCGAATTTGATATTCCAAGTGAAATTATCGATAGAAAAGTGAGAAATATGAAAATGATTTCCCCCTCAAACAGGGAAGTTGATATCCATCTAGAAAACGAAAGTGAATACATTGGCATGTGCAGGCGTGAGGTTCTCGATTCCTTCCTCAGAGACAGGGCTGCAAGCCTTGGTGCCCACCTCGTCAACGGCTTGGTGCAAACCATTGACACGGGTGAGAACAGACAAGGACCTTACACCATTCACTACTCTGATTACAGCAGCGGCAGCCTCACAGGTGAACAAAAAACTTTGGAGGTTGATCTGATCATTGGTGCAGACGGTGCCAACAGTCGTGTTGCGAAGGCCATGGATGCTGGCGATTACAACATGGCCATCGCTTTTCAGGAAAGAATCAAACTTCCAAGCGAAGAGATGGCCTACTACGAAGATTTGGCCGAAATGTACGTTGGGAGCGATGTATCTCCTGATTTTTATGCCTGGGTCTTCCCTAAATACGACCATGTTGCTGTGGGAACAGGAACGATGCAAAAGAATCAGTCCATGATTAAGGGCCTGCAGAAAGCGATCCGCACCCGTGCCAGCAAGCGGCTCCTGATGGGTGAAGTGATTAAAGTCGAAGCCCATCCCATCCCGGAGCATCCACGTCCTCGAAGGGTTGTAGGTCGAATGGCCCTCGTGGGCGATGCTGCCGGATATGTAACCAAAAGCTCAGGAGAAGGTATTTATTTTGCTGCGAAAAGTGGACGTATGTGTGCAGAAGAGGTTGTTCAGGCCAGTGCCAGTGGTCAACGGATTCCTACGGAAGCTGATCTAAAGGTATACCTAAAGAAGTGGGACAAGAAATATGGTCCAACCTACAAAGTACTGGAAATTCTCCAAAATATTTTTTACAGCAATGATCCCGCCCGGGAAGCCTTTGTTGAAATGTGCGATGACAAGGACGTTCAGCGACTGACTTTTGACAGCTACCTTTACAAAAGGGTTGTTGCCATGAATCCATGGCAACAACTGAAGCTCACATTCCTTACCCTGGCCTCCGTGCTTCGAGGTCAGGCCCTCGCCCCATCGCAATACTCACCGATCGCCAGCGTGGTGCGATCGGATGCGGAAGCGCAGGCTCTTCTACAGGTCACTCCACGGATCCCATCCTCACCCAAACACAACTCCCCAACAGCAACCAAGACGAAAATAGAAGAACTGATCCGACAATGAAACTGTGTCATCGGCTCTGATACATCGGATCTGTCCAGCATCGTGGTAGGGGTTCGCCTGATGGGAAGGTGAGCTCCGATTTCAATAGGTCCTGTGGATCCTGGAGTTCTTCTCCTGCATGCAGCCTGGCTCGCACAGACGTTGCATACGGATCAAAAAGCTGTTTCAGATCAAGCACTTCAGCAAGGTTGAGGCCACTGGCAGCCTCATTGATTTTGAGAAACATGGAAAAGTCCGTCCGTAGACCAAATGAGTCTAGGAAGACAGCAACAGTGTTCGTCAGGGCACATCTTTACAGCATCAGAAAAAGAAAGACTCTTAATGATCAATCAAGTGATCTTTACTTTGCTTAAGATCTTTCCAGATTCTTTTGATTTGTGCATAAGCTTCCTCCTGGGTGATTTTTCCATTGCCCTGCAAACCCACGATCAAACCCACTCGTTCAGCAAAAGTCTCCAGGTTCTGGTGGAACAGCAAGCGCTGGGGCGACCAATCATCCCCCCGATAGCTGCCGTGGGTCTCCATCGGTGATTGGACACCCACCGATTCGCTTTCAGGCGCGGATTGATCCTTCATTTCAACACCACGATCTGACTCCACGCTAGCGACCCAACCCTCAACGCGAGGAGGACCTCTCCGTGCTCCGACTGACACCAGGCGCTTTCAGTGCCCAATTGCTTGAGCATCGACCGGGGGGACTGCCCGCAGAGCTCTATGGGCACGGGGGCACCAGTCCAACGGTCATCGATGCCATTCAATTTGAGAATGGTCAAGCTCATCACCAAGTTGATGTGAGCGTCAATACACTCCAATCCCTGCGAACCGATGGTGTTGGCCTCTGGGTCAGGGTGCGTGGTTTGGGGAATCTCCGACAGATCATGGCGGTGTTTGATGCCCTCGGTGTTCCAGACGTGCTGCATGCACCACTTCTGGACACACCCCAGCGTCCGCAGGTGGATTGTCTTAACACTGCAGTGCTTGTGGTTGTTCATCGGCTGGGGTTTGCAGCCACACCTGGGCATTTGATCAGTGATCAAGTTGGGGTGGTGTTGCTACCCGGACTGCTCATTACTGTTGAAGAAATCTCAAAAGGGAAAGCTTTCCCTGATCTGACGCGCTGGATTCTCTCTGGTGATACTTTGATTGATGAAAGCGATCTAGATGATATCCTTCATTTCGTAATTGATGATATTCTTGATGATATTTTTCCCATGCTGGAAAAGATTTCCCATCATTTGGATGGATTGGAAGAAGCAGTTCTCAGACGGCCCAAGCCAAAGCTCCTCTCCAGCACATTTCGCTATCGCGGTAATCTCCGAACCATACGCAGTCAGATCTGGCCCCTGCGACATCAGATCCAGATCCTTTTGCGGGAACGTCAAACCTTGCTTGGAAACGACGCTCTGGGCGGATTTCAGGAAATGGGTGAGCTCGTGCAACTCCTTTATGAAAACTGTGAAATGCTTAGAAACCAATGTGATGCCATCACCCAAGCTTACAGCGTGGGTGTTGGTAATCGGATGAACCAAGTGATGAAGACTCTCACAATTCTAACGAGTATTTTTGCACCGCTTACTTTCATTGCAGGCATCTATGGAATGAACTTTGAAAACATGCCAGAACTTAAATGGCAAAACGGTTATTACGCCGTTCTTATCCTAATGGCGATTGTTGGCTTCATTCAGGCCTATTGGCTGTGGAAACGGGGCTGGTTCCAGGACTGGACCGCTCAGCGTTGATCAAGAAGAAAACCAGATCTTCTTGCTTTCTTAATCAGACCATAACGACCTGAGTAGCCGTTCTGCATTAGCCAGTGTGTGCATCCTCAAGGTGTTCCATCAATGGCCTTCCATCAGAAGGTTCTCAGCGTCACTCTCCTCTCCGCCATGGCGGTTGGAGGCGCAGCTACAGCACAGCAAGCCATCAACGGCGCCGGTGCCACCTTTCCAGCTCCCTTTTACCAGGCCGCATTTGCCAGTCTTGCTCGGGAAGGAGGAGCAAAAGTCAACTATCAGTCTGTTGGTTCTGGGGCTGGGGTGCGTCAGTTCGTCGCCGGAACGGTGGACTTTGGAGCCACGGATGAACCGATTAAAACCTCAGAAGCAGCAAAGGTCAGCAGAGGTGTCGTCCAGATCCCAGTGGTTGGTGGAACGATCGCCGTTGCTTACAACAAAGCAGATTGTCCAGCACTTAAGCTGACGCAGAAACAACTTGCAGATGTGTTTTTAGGCAATATCAAAACCTGGGATGAGCTGAAATGCGGGAAAGGGCCTATCAAGGTGGCTCATCGTTCTGATGGCTCCGGTACTACTTTTGCTTTCACCAATTCATTATCAAGTTTTTCGCCTGAATGGAAATCAAAAGTTGGTGAAGGGAAAAGCGTCAATTGGCCAGTTGGCGTTGGCGGTAAAGGAAATGAAGGTGTTTCAGGGGTCCTGACTAACACACCTGGGTCCATTGGCTACGTGAACCAGGCCTACGTCAAAGGTTCTCTTAAAGCTGCTGCAATTCAAAATAAGGCCGGGAAATTTGTGAAGCCAGGCCTGAAAGGGGGTGCGGCGGCCCTCAATTCCATCAAGCTCAACAGCGATCTGGCCGGAGAGGACCCCAACCCCCTGGGTGTTGAGAGCTATCCGATTTCCACCCTCACCTGGATTCTTGCCTATCGCAAAGGCAATGGCTCCAAGGCGGATGAGATTCGCAAGGCCATCAGCTATCTTCTTGGCCCTGCCCAGGCCAAGGCCGATGATCTGGGTTATGTGCCGCTTCAGGGTTCGATTTTGAACAAGGCCAAACGGGCCGTTGCCCAGATCGGCAACTGATCAAGCCGCATCGATGGAGCCGCTGGAGCAATCCAGCGGCTTTCTTACTGTCTTCTTAACCAGGGCATCAACCATCCTTCCCTTTTGGGTTGGCCTTTCCCTCTAGCGTCATTCCAGCTCCTGGCTCGTCCCCATGGGAATCACACCACTCCGAGAAGCCAGCAACAGTGATCGATTTCGTGAGCTGTTGGAATCCAGTTACCAACGCACATCCCTTGTGCAGATGGCACCAAACAGCTCGGTGCCTCTTTTAAGACACCATCTCTGGCTGGTTGTTCGAGGAATGGTGAAACTCGGTTGTGTCACCATCCATGGTGATGAGGTATTGCTGGGATTGGCAGGGCCCAATGAGCTCTTTGGCGATTCCCTTGCCGGGCCGGATGCCTATGAAGCCACCACACTCTCCGACTGTGATCTCCTTTGTCTCTCCCATGCTGAGCTGGAAAAGCATCCCTGTCTTGCCTCGGCACTGCTCGAAGCTGTGAGCCAAAGGCAACGCCAGAGTCAGGCCATGCTGGCCATGATGGGGCTCAGAAGGGTTGAGGATCGGGTGCGTGCGTTTTTAGAATTGATGGCCCTTGATTACGGAGTTGCTTGTGCACAGGGGTTAAAACTCACCCCAAAACTCACGCATCAGGAAATTGCCAGTGCCCTCGGTACCACGAGAGTCACGGTGACCCGTATCATTGGCCAGCTCAAGGAATTGGGTTGGTTGACGATTGATGGGCAGCGCTCGATCATCCTGGCCCCTCTCCCCAGGCGGTGAAAACATCTTTCTGGTCCTCTCCCACTGGGATTGGAACGTTTCTGGGGCAAAATGGAGACATGAGCCCCTCCCTCCTGATCGTTGAAGATGACGACACCATCAGGGAGACCATCCAAGAGGCCCTCTTCGTTGAAGGCTTTGATGTGACGGCATGCAGCGATGGTCAGGCCGCCATGCAACTGATCGAGCAGAAACGGCAAGAGCCCTTCGCTCTGATTGTTCTCGATCTCATGCTTCCCGGCCTCAGTGGGCTCGACCTTTGTCGGAAGATGAGAGCATCAGGAGACCAGACCCCCATTCTTGTGGTGAGTGCTCGGGACCATGAGACCGACAGAGTTCTGGGTCTCGAAGTGGGGGCGGATGATTACCTCGTCAAGCCTTTTGGCATGCGGGAACTGGTTGCCAGGGCCAGGGCCCTGCTCAGAAGAAGCACAACACAGAGCGCCCAGAGCCTGGTTCTCAGCCATGGCATCCTTCGTCTCTATCCAGAGGAGTGTCGGGTGACACGCGATGGCAAGGAAGTTTACCTTTCACCCAAAGAATACCGACTTCTAGAACTGTTTATGCAATATCCCAGGAGAGTTTGGAGCAGGGATAAGTTGCTGGAGCACATCTGGGGACACGATTATTTTGGTGACAGCAAAACGGTCGATGTTCATATCCGCTGGTTAAGAGAGAAATTGGAAGACAATCCATCTGAACCGATTTTTTTGCAAACTGTTCGTGGATTTGGCTATCGATTTGGCTAGTTAGCTCTTGACTTCTTAAATCAGTGCTCTGGATCTTCCTGATTGGAACTGCTTTTGTTGTTGGGCTTGCACTTGGTCGATACGAATCTTTCAAAAGAAGACTCCGATTTCAGCCCTCTCGCGAACAATTATTGTCCTGGATCGATCAAGCCCCTGTTGGCTGGATCATTCTCGATCAGAACAATACTGTTTGCTTTCTAAATTCGAGGGCCCAACGGCTTCTGGACATTCCGTCAACCCATCGACCTACCCTCTCTTTAGCAAGCGCCAAGGAGTTCAGATTATTACTGGATCTTGTGGACAATGTAAGAGATCGATCCAAGCCACAACGGGTGGAATGGGAGGAGGGGCAAGAGGAACTTGAAGCCTTTGCTTTTAATGGTCAACTGGGTTCAGTGGCCATCCTTCTGCAAAGCAGACGCTCCTTGGAAGCCCAGCTCGAGCAACAAGAACGTTGGGTGAGTGATGTGGCCCATGAATTAAAGACACCGCTGACAGCCCTTCTCCTTGTAGGGGACAGCTTGGCAAGCAATGTGACCGATCAGAATGCCGTGCTCGTTGAAAGATTGCTCAAAGAGTTAAGACGGATGCAAGATCTGGTCGGAGATCTGCTGGAACTATCTCGACTGGAAAATGTTATCCCTGGCGTTGGTATACGCAATGAGGAGATCGACCTGAACGGCCTTCTCAATGATGTCTGGCATAGCATCAGGCCACTGGCAGAGGAAAAAAACCTCACTGTGCAAATCGTTCAGGAGAATGACTCAACGATTCATCATCCAATTGTGGTTGGCGATCAGCGTCGTTTGCATCGTGCTTTTCTGAATCTGATTGATAATGCCGTCAAGTTCAGTCCAATGGGAACAGAGATCACCATCGAACTCCAATACACACCGGACTGGGCTCGCGTAGGCATTCGTGATCAGGGTGTTGGCTTGAGTCAACAAGACATGGATCACATGTTTGATCGTTTTTACCGTGGAGACACCTCGCGTTACCGGCAGCAGAGAGGGGGTAGCGGATTGGGATTGGCAATCGTGCAGCAAATCGCCCTTACCCATGGTGGCTGGGTGTTCGGCGAAAACAACAGCAACGGAGGGGCTCGATTTGAACTCCGATTACCCGTCCGGTCGATTCTTCAGGGGGGAGTCTGACTTCTGGCTGGAAGGATCTGGGAGAGCAGACTGCAGGATCCATACCCGCGAGCCATCCAGCCAAAACAAAGCAACACGCTCGTTCATCACAACAAACTGTTGATGGCGGATCGGAAGATCATTGCTCTTGGCCTGATGGAGAGGCATCGAGCGGATCTCGAAGGGAAAGGGCAACTGTGGAGTTGAGAGGGGCACCGTTGCCCTGTAGGGTCGGGCTTCAGCCCAAAGAGTGTTGAACGGATCCTGTTGAGCCGGGGCCAAAGTGATCTGGCCTTGAAACACACCCAATGCTTCCACTGCGGCGTCCAGATCCTTGAAGCCTTCGGGGGTGGTTGCTGAAGCTGGCGCAGGGACACCGCCAGCAGGCTTCACCATTCTCCCTGGCTTCATTATGGATGGTTTTGTCTTCCTTTCCTGAACCTTCGGTTTGGCCTCTGGGGCTTTCACAGGCAACGGCGGAGGGGGAGGGGGAGGGAGGAGACGGGCGATGGGCATGGGCAGTTGATCCAGCTGGCTCAAAGGTGCTGGCTCACGAGAGAGTTGAAGCAGTTCGGGGGTGTTGTCGGGGCTCTGAAGGCTCGGGGAGGACCCCACCCTGGGGCGTTGCAGTTGGAGATAGGACAAAACAAGGCCATGAACAGCCATGGCACTGACCAAAGCAGCCAGGATCGGCTTTGTTTTCATGGCAGCTGCAACTGGAGGACCCAGTTCCGATCTTGCGGTTGGGGTTGGAGCCTGATCAGCATGCGGTGGATCAGCCCCCAGGACACCTGGGAATCGGGAATCAACCGCACCACCACAGGTTTGTCCTCCGATGAACGAGCACGGGCCTTTTGCAGGAGTGCCGGAACCTCCTGGGGAAGGATGGGCTGATTCCAAAGCCGCAAGTCCCCTGTCCGGCTGAGATGGAACGCCATGACGCCATGCTGGGCTGGCTGTTGGGCCATCCTTTGCGTGCAAAGGGTGATCCAGAGTCCAAATCCAGCAAAAACCACGCTGAGACCCCCGAGGGCCAAGCCGTCAAGCTGGATCGAGGATGGGACGAATCGACGTGGATCCATCAGGGTGAGGGACTGAAGGTTGGTGTGGGTGGTTCAAGAACCACAGCATTGGGAGCCAGGGAGCGCAGCCATCGCAAGGAGCGGCTCACCCTCTGCAAGGGAAGAGCATCGGAAGGGAGATAGTGAATCAACCGATCCTTTCCCTGGCCCTGAATGAGCTCCACAAGCTCTGTCTGTCGACGGGGTGAGCCATTCACAAACCACTGCCCCCTGGGACTTTCCACGACACGGAGGCCGGGTTGGCGAAGTCCTGCACGCAGGGGGTTGGAAAGGCTTGGTTCAAGACCGTTCAGCTGGAGAGGAAGAACAGCAACCGCCCCACAGACCAGAAGGACAGCCATCACGAGGGACTGGAACGCCAGCGTCATGAGAGAAGGGACCGGCGATGGAGCTCCCGCCGCCAGCGGGAGAGCTGCCATTGGCGCAGACCATTGTTGAGATGGAGCATCACCGTGGCAACCAGGCTGATGGACAATCCCAGGGCGGTACTGAGGAGCGCGTCGCCAAAACCAGCGAATGGACTCCCTGGAGGAAGCACCATCCCTGGACCCATGGCAGACAGGAGACGACCCAATGCAACGACCGTGCCGATCAAGCCCGTGAGGGGAGCCACGACGCTTGCTGCCTCAAGGAATGGCTGGGCGAACCGCATCTCATGATCCCGGTCCTCCATCCACATCGAAGGACTGTTCCCACCCTGACGACAGACCTCAAGCCATTGCTGACGGTGGAGCGCCCGCTGTTTCCACAGGAGAAACCAGAACCTGAGGCGCTCAAAGGTGATGGTGAGGACGGAAACGGAGAGAAGGATCAGCAACCAGCCGATAGGACCGCCTAGGGCTGTTTTCACTCTGACCGGCTGAACTTGCAAAGATTTTATGCAGTCATGGACCAATGGTCATGTCGGCAGGACGCTTGACAATCACAGGGGAGCGCATGCTGATTAGGGTGGTTTCAGCAGAGCAGACCCCATGGGTGGGATCTTCGATGACAACAGCCTGACCATTGGGCAGACACCTCTGGTTGCGCTTCACCGGGTGTCCAGCGGATGCAAGGCAAAGATCCTGGCCAAAATTGAGGGGAGGAATCCGGCCTATTCGGTGAAATGCCGCATCGGTGCAGCGATGATCTGGCAGGCCGAAAAGGATGGTCTACTCGGTGCAGGGAAGGAGCTGATTGAACCCACCAGTGGCAATACGGGCATTGCCCTGGCGTTCGTTGCCGCGTCCCGGGGCATCCCCCTGACGCTGACGATGCCGGAAACCATGAGCCTGGAACGGCGCAAGTTGCTAACCGCCTATGGCGCCAATCTGGTGCTCACGGATGGTCGTCTTGGGATGGGGGGGGCAATCCATGCCGCCCGGGAGCTGGCTGAGTCGGAGCCAGACCGCTATGTGATGCTTCAACAGTTTGTCAATCCAGCCAACCCCCAAATTCACCATGACACCACCGGTCCAGAGATCTGGAACGACACGGAGGGTTGTGTGGATGCCTTTGTCGCAGGGGTTGGGACCGGCGGCACGATCAGCGGCGTCAGCCGCTACATCAAGAAGACCCTTGGCAAGCCCCTGATTTCTGTGGCTGTCGAACCTGCCTCCAGCCCTGTCATCCGTCAGACCCTCGCCGGGATCCCCCTGCAGCCCGGCCCCCACAAGATCCAGGGCATCGGAGCAGGCTTCGTTCCGAAAAATCTTGATCTTTCATTGGTGGATCGGGTTGAACAGGTGAGTGATGACGAAGCCATCTCCATGGCACGACGCCTGATCCGCGAGGAGGGCATTCTGGCTGGCATCTCCTGCGGTGCTGCCACAGCGGTTGCCATCAGGCTGGGAGAAACTGATGAGTTTGCAGGGAAAACGATTGTTGTGGTTTTACCAGATACAGGAGAGCGTTATTTGAGCTCTATCCTCTTTGAGGGATTGTTCAGTGAAAACGGACTGGCACTTGCTCGCTAAAAAAAGGAGATGATTCGAAAGCGAATCATCTCCTTCTCCCTCAGGGTTTCAGATCTGAACGTTAAAGGGCCTCTACCCCGCTGTCGCCGGTGCGAATGCGAATCGCATTTTCCACGGGGCTGACAAAGATTTTCCCATCGCCAATCTCCCCCGTCCGAGCAGCAGTGCTGATGGCCGAGATCACGGCATCCACTTTCTCATCAGGGACGATGAGCATCACTTTCAGCTTCGGCAGGAAATCAACCTTGAATTCCGTCCCCCGGTAACGTTCAACCTGGCCTTTCTGGCGACCAAAGCCCCTGGCATCGGTCACTGTCATGCCAACGATATCGATGGCAACGAGGGAATCCTTAACTGCATCCAACTTGGAGGGTCGGATCATGGCAGTGATCATTTTCATGTGCGTAGGTGCAAGAGATCAATTGATCATTGGATCGTAGGCTTCTTCCCCGTGGGCGACGAAGTCAAGGCCACGCTCTTCTTCCTCAGGGCTCACGCGCAAAGGCATGAATGCCTTGAGGACGTAGAGAATAATGGCGGTAGCCAGGGCCACAAAGCCATAGCTGATCAGCACGGCCTTGAGCTGGGCAATGAACATGCCGAAGTTGCCGCCCTCCTCTAGAATTTTTGCCGAAAGAGGAAAGTAATCGGCCGGAACCAGTGCTTTCTCAGCAAATACACCTGTCAACAGAGCACCCAGGGTTCCGCCAATGCCATGGACCATAAAGGTGTCCAGGGAATCATCAAACTGGATGGCCGCTTTGACGCGAACAGCAATGAAACAGGCCAGAGCCGAAAGGGCCCCGATGATGAGAGAGGCTGGCATGTACACAAAGCCAGCGGCTGGGGTAATCCCCACCAGACCGGCCACAGCACCCGTGGCAGCACCCACAGCCGTGGGCTTGCCATCCTTGAACCACTCGAGGAGGCACCAGGTGAGCAGGGCAGCCGATGCGGATGTGGTGGTGGTCAGAAACGGATAACCAGCGGTTTTCGAGGCAAACATGCTGGCTCCGTTGAAGCCGAACCAACCAAACCAGAGCAGGCCTGCGCCAAGAAGAATGAAGGGCACATTGTGGGGAGGCCTTTTGTTATCGGGCCAGGTTGTGCGGGCGCCGATGATTCCAGCGGCCACGAGGGCAGCCACACCCGAAGCGATGTGAACGACGGTGCCACCGGCAAAATCAAGGGCTCCGATCTGTCCAAAGGGTCCAAGAAATCCGCCACCCCACACCATCTTGGCCATGGGGCTGTACACAAACAGGCTCCAGAGCAGACAGAACCAGAACCAGGCCTTGAAGCTGATGCGCTCCACCAGAGCACCTGAGATCAGGGCTGGGGTGATGATGGCAAACATGCCCTGAAACAGGGCAAAGGAACTGGAGGAGATGGCAAAGCCATCGGCAAGGGGCCCGTCTCCCAGTGGACCTCCCAGACCGTTGAGCATGAAATGTTCAAGCCCACCGATGAACGGGCTCTGGAATCCCGTGCCAAAGGCAAGGCTGTAGCCAATCACCACCCACAGGACGCCGATGAGCCCCATCAGGAAGAAGCTCATCATCATGCAGTTCAGCACGTTCTTGGAGCGGGTGAACCCTCCATAGAAAAAGGCCAGACCGGGGGTCATGAGCAGCACAAGGGCCGAGCCGATCAGCATCAGAAGCGTGTCGGCCCCATCCGTGGGCAGCTTGCTGAGGGCGGCGTGGGCAGATCCGCCCATCAGGGGCACAAGACCTGCTCCAGTGGCCAGCAACGCAAAGGCGAGGCGACGGAGCTGGGGTTCGCGGAGACCATCCGCAAAGCGCTCACGCCAACGATCGAAGGTGTCCATAGCGGAGAGTCCGCCCATGGACGAATGGCTTCGTGTCATGGAGAAGGGGAACCGTTCAGTTCGACCCCCTCATCTCACAGGCAAGAGGTCCCCTCGCTCTGTAACAGGCGAAACAGTTTTGCGTGAAAAACCTGATCACGCGACGAATCAGCCCCAGGGATGGCGGATCGTGCGCCATGCACCGTTGGATGTGCTGACCTCCACCCCGATCTCCACCGTGGCCTGGCCGATGGGCTTCTGCAGGTTCCACCAACGCACGGCCTCGGCCCAGGCTGCTTCATGGCTGTCGTAATGGTCGTCCAGGATGGGATGGGGGTTTCCCTGGGCATCCACCAAGCGATAAACCCGGGTGAGCGGCAGGGAAGACCCGGAGCGATCGGAGAGTGCTGGGGTACGAGAGGACATCATCATGACCAAACTCCTAGCCATCTCTTCACAATGGCTGCAATGCCAGGGATGGAACTGTCACCTTTGCAACACTCAGCGGAGGTAGGCGCGGATGCCAGGGCGGCACCAGAACACCAGGCCTGCAGCATTGATCACCCAGGCCACAGGGGCAGCAACCGCCAGGAGCGCACGTCCAGGCTCCACCATCGCCAATCGGACGATCCCGTAGGGCAAACAGATCCCCAGGCTCAGGGACAGGGCAACGATGGCCAGGATCTGGCCCCAATGCTGCCATCGCAACAAAGCAATCGATGCCACCAGACCCAGAATGGCCGTTGGCAGCACGCCTGCTGCGGCAATCGTGATGTTGGCCGTTCGCCAGTGGGGATCCGTCAGGATGAACCGGAGGGTGAGGGGGAGGATGAGCAGATTCACCAGAAGCCCCAGCCAGGCCATGGGCCGATAGCCCCATGGGGGTTGAAGACTCAGCGCGTCAGCCGTGGAGGTTGCGCTCTGGAGCTGCATGGGCATCCCGCGTCAGCGTGATTCGCACCCCATCCTGCTGTGCGGAGGGGCAGGGAGTCCCCCTGGCCTATAAGCCTGTAAGGAAGAACACCAACGGGAGCTGACCGGGATGGTTGTGGAACCCCCAGCACCTTTTCCAGATCTGCAGCGGGCGACACTTCGCACGCTGCAGGTGAACCTGGGCTACACCTGCAATCAGGCCTGCAGCCACTGTCATGTGGATGCAGGACCCTGGCGTCGGGAACAAATGGAGGCGGGCACCCTTGCCTTGATCCCCCAGGTGTTGCGCGCACACCGGCTCCAGACCCTTGACCTCACCGGCGGCGCGCCAGAGCTGCATCCCCAGTTCCGTTCGCTCGTGCAGGAGGCCAGGGGGATGGGGGTTGAAGTGCTGGACCGGTGCAACCTCACCATCCTTCTGGAGGATGGCCAGGAGGATCTGGCCGCTTTTCTGGCATCCCAGGGGGTGATCATCCTGGCCTCCCTTCCCTGCTACGAAGCTGGCAATGTGGATCGCCAGCGGGGGACAGGGGTTTTTGCCAGAAGCCTGGAGGGGCTAAGGCGACTCAACCAGCTGGGGTATGGCCAGCCGGGTAGCGGGCTGGAGCTGCATCTGGTGTTCAATCCAATCGGACCCACCCTGCCGCCGGACCAGCAGGGCTTGCAGACGGCCTACAAGACGGCACTTGGCCAGCAGGGGTTGATGTTCAACACGCTCAAGGTGATGAGCAACATGCCGATCAAGCGATTTGCGGAGCATCTCGCCCGGGAAGGAACGTTGGAGGCCTACAAAGACCTGCTGCGAAGCAACCACAAGGCGACGAATCTGGAGCACGTCATGTGCCGAAGCCTGATCAGCGTGGATTGGCAGGGAAGGCTCTATGACTGTGATTTCAATCAAATGCTCGGCCTGGCCTCCCCCCTTGCAGGCCACCTCAGGGATCTGCTGGAGGCCGACAACACGATGGCTCGAATCCACGTGGCCGATCACTGTTTTGGCTGCACCGCGGGTTTCGGATCAAGCTGCGGTGGTGCCCTGCAGGGGGGATGAAGGGGAGGATCAGCCCGGAGACGGAACCTGGTCCACCAGCGCCGAGGGTTGCTCAAACAGGCGGCAACCAATCTGGAGGGTTCCCTCATCCAGCAGCCGACCAATCCTGAGGGCCATGGCTTCCTCCTCCCGATTGAAAGCAGCCTGCTGGGTGGTGATCCAGTCGATTTCCTGCTGGGTGATGATCCCGGTGGACAGGGATTCCAGGTAAACCTCCCCCAGGTTCATGGCTGCGCCTTGCAAACCCCTCGATGGTATGGGGATTCCGGACAGAGGCAAGGAGGATGTCCGAATCCGATAAGGGGATGCCCGGAGGAGCGGAGGTCGGGAGGAATCTTTCGATTCAGTTAAGATTCTGGGGTTGCCAGAAAGCGGTGTACGAGAACCACCCTGTCCTCCAGTCCATGGAGGCCCAGTTGCAAGCCCTGCGCGATCAGTACAGGGACCAGCCCACAGAACAGAGCCGATACGCCCTCGTCCGTCACGAGCAGCTCCTGGCCCAATGGGCACCGTCGGTCTTCCAATCGCTGGTGAGCCAAATGTGACCGTTTGTTCCGACGCTGGTTGATGCCTGCGGTCAGCGTTTTAGAACGTTCTCACCGACGACGACGTCCCCCCCCGTCGGACACGAGCGCCACCCCCTGGCGGCTCCGGAAAAGCCCTCACACGCCCATGTGAGGGCTTTTCTGTGCTGTCATCGCAAGTCCACTGTTGCGGTGCGAAGTTCGGGGAATCAGGTGTTGGAAAGGATGCCCGGCGGATGGGCGGGAAGGGATTCACTGCATCCATCTCCACCACAGGGGAACCGTCAGCAAGGCAGCCAACGTGCTGCAGATCACCAGGGCGGCGGCCACCGAACCCCTCTCCTCCTGGGACTCGGCCATCAGGAGAACGGAGAGAGCGGTGGGAGCGGCGCCCTGAAGCACAAGGGCTTGGCGTTCCAGGGGCGGAAAGGCCATGACGGTGCCAACCAGCCCGACCAGCATCGGAATCACCAGAAGCTTGAAGGCCAGCGCATAGGGAAGTCCCTTGGGAAGAGGAAAGGAGCGCTGACGCAAGGTGAGTCCAAGACGCATCCCCAACACCGCAAGAGCAACCACCAGAACCCCACGGGCAGGCCACCACAGCAGGGCTGCCCAGGTCTGCTTCCAGGGCGTGACCTGAAGGAGAAGGGAAAGCAGAAGCCCCTGCAAAGCCGGACTGGCCAGCAGGGTGTTGATGGGTCTGGCTTGGCCGGCCAGGCCACCCTGAAGCAGCACGGGCCCGACAGACCAGGTGACCAGGGTGCCGACCAGGTCGTAGATCACTGCGGTGGCCATGGCCTGGGGCGGAAGGACGGCCAACACCACGGGCAGCCCCCAATAGCCCGTGTTGCCGACAGCAGCACCAAGAATCAACAACGGATCCCCCAATCGATGGCGAAAGGGGGGAACACCAAGCAGCACACCCAGACTCACCAGAGGAACCAGGAGGGCAACGAGGGCCACCTTCAGAAGGCTGAGCGATAGGTCGGAGCGCAGGAGAAGCCCCGCCAGACTCAACGGGACCCCCCATCGCACCAAGGGTGGGGCCAGCCATCGGGGCAAAGCGGGCCATCGCCAGCCAAGCACCATCCCTCCCAGCAGGCAGGGCACAAGCTCAACAAGAAGCGGACCCATCACTGGACAGCTAAGTGAACGGAGACCACGGCTGAACCCTAGGGGTGCCCTGGGGGGGAGCTGGGTTCCCGGCAGGACATGAGTGCCGGAGCTGGACATTGACTGCTGCTGCTGACAATAGGGGTGATTTGGTGTGGTTCGCCACGTTTAGACTGGCCATATTCGCTAGCAATACATCACCTATTCCAGTCGGATCCAGATGCTTACACCAAGCACTCGCCTCAGGCTTCAGAACATCATTGAAAGGATTGCCAAGGCAGAACCTGTCAGTCTTAAGGAACGAATTGATGTGCAGAAGTTTGCAGATCGGGATCCTTCGGTGTGGAGCTGGTTGAAGCAGGCTCAGCGCCAACAGCTGGAGGGACAGCCCAAACCCGGTCTGGACCGGTTTCTTGCGGATATGAATCTTGGTGAAGTAGGGCCAAAAGGTGCTTTCGACCCAAAGAACGATGACCTGGGTGAGTGGTTTTCAGGAGCACCACCATGGCTCCGGAGGAGCTGATGGATCAGGCGGAGCTGGCCGGTCTCACCAAGGAAATCTTAGAACCGTCGCAGACGAGACCGAATGCATCGGGGAAATCTGTCTTGATGGGTCCTATCCAGCTTTCAGTGATGCGCTCCCCCACGTCCATCCTGTGCAGTTACCGCAACTGCACGAACCGAATTGTCATCGTGCGCGCGCGAGGTCTGGGCACCTACTACCTCGAACGGGTTGTTTTTCCCTTTGAGCTCATGACCTTTCATTGCCCTCGGGACTGTGAAGTGGAGGTGATCATGCGCACCCCAGGGGGTCTGGAGGAAAGCGAATGGGTGGCAGCGGAGGAACTGATGGCCGGGGAGCAGATGGTGGAACCGGGATCAAGAAGCGAGCAGCTCCTTGCCCACACCTGTTGAACCTCTGGGCTGTCCGATAATGTGAAAGGCCATCTTCCAGCATGATGGCTCTTCCCAGCGGTGAGCAATTACGGTTTCTGGAGAAACAGAGCCGGAAGATTGGCAGCAAGATTCCAAACGCGGCTGTTCCCGGCATCTGGAAACTGGAACACGTCTGGGGGAAAAACAATCCAGAACCCACAAGCTCAAATGGAGCCATCCTGAGAGGCCTGAAGGCCACCCTTCAGATCAAAGGATCCGAAGGACACAATCTGGAACTCATCAATTCCGTGGAACTGCTGGGAATCAGACTCAGCTTTTGCGGTCCGGGCCGCTTGGTGCAGAGACGCCCCTTGCTTTTTTTCCATTTTCACCACCTCCATCTGGACGTGGCTGGACGGAGGCTTCTCTCGATTCCACTGCCAGTGCCCTCCTCAGCCAGGGAGCCCTTCTTCGCACTCATTGCCAAGGATCAAACAGACACGGGTGTTGTCTGGATGGCCGCACGGGGAAGAGGTGGCGGACTGGCGTTATGGGTTCGCGACCATACCTTCGAAACATAGGAGACCGGATTTGGGACGCAGGCATCTCCTGAGTGCACCTCGCACGTTGAACTACGCCGGACAGTTGAGAAATCTCTGGAACCTGCCCCTTCAGCGCCTCGCCATTTACTGCCAACCCTTTGTTCTCCCAGCGGGTTACGTCAAGGTGTCCCCGCAAGCCACTTGTCTTGGTCACGACTGGATTGGATTGGAACGCCACCTCACGGTGATTGAGGAAACCATCCCGTTTCGTCTGCTCCAACCCAGAGAAATCGCCTCGTTGATTTGGCGCCAGGTCAAGGGCCCCATCAGAGACCTGGATGACAATGCGGTAGTGCTTCTGGATTATCTCAATACCAGACCAAACTACTTCCACTGGTTTCTTGATGCGCTACCCAGGATCCTTGCAGCGGAAGCCTATGGTGCCATGACAGGGGAGCGGTTCAAAATTGTGGTCCCCCAGCATCTGACCCCCTGGCAGAGGGATTCTCTGGCCTTTCTGCACGTGGCTGATGAGCAACTGATTTCAATGCCCCCATCTCGGGGGGATGGGGGCTGGAGTTTTGAGCGTCTGATTACAAGTTTTTCCCATCGGCACACCCGTCACAGCCCCACAGGCCATTTTGATGCCCTGAGTCCAGATGCCATCTCTGCCCTTTCGCAACGACTGATCGCCGGAGCGGAAGACGAATCAGCCAGCCGGGACGGCGGAAGGCGAATCTATGTGTCGCGGGGCGGTGCGGCCCTGCGACAGGTTTGTAACGAGGAGGCCATCATCTCCTACCTGTCCCGCCATGGATTTGAACGCCTACAGCTGGATCAGATGCCTTTAAAGCTACAGATTCAACGCTTTCATCAGGCCACCCATGTGATTTCAGCCCACGGGGCAGCACTGACCAACCTGATGTATCTCCGCCCTGGATGTCAGGTGCTGGAAGTTTTTCAGGAAGGGCATGGGATTCGCCCTGATTTCTTTCAACTTGCTGCCTTGCGTCATGCTCTTTACAGCTTTTCCGTTGCGCCGAGCATCAATGCGAAGAATGATATTGAAATCCCTATCGCTGTGCTCAGCAGGTTTCTTGAAGCTAGTCTATAAGTAGATCTCATGAAGATTTGTCCGAAAGGCAGATCAAACATCGTCAACGCCACGAGTCAACGGTGCTCCCATCAGATCCTTCGTCGGTGCGTTTGGCCATCATCGGGGCTGGGGTGGCCGGTTGCACCCTCGCCGCTGGGTTGTGCCGGAAAGGATGGGCCGGAGCCTCCATCGGCCTTTGGGAAGCGGGACGGGGACCTGGTGGGCGCACGGCAACGCGACGGTCGCGACAGGATCCAGACCTCAGGATCAACCATGGGGCGAGCCTGTTCAACATTCGCGGCTCGTCCCCTCCGTCCCTGCTCTCCCCCCTGTTGGAGCAGGGATGGGTGAAACCGTGGACGGGGGAGATGGCCGTGATGAACGAAGCTGGGGCGCTCGTTCCCCTTCAGGGGCAGGATCCCCTGCTGGAAGGACGCTGTTATGAAGGCAATCCTGGGATGGAGCAGATCTGTGAAGGGCTGCTCCAGCAGGCAGGCGGCCAGCTCTCCCCCTGCTTCAACACGTTGGTGCGCCACCTGGAGCGCCACAAGGATCGGTGGCTGTTGAAAGATGCGGAAGGGGAGGTTCTTGCAGAGAGCCAGGCCCTGGTGTTGACCGGAACACTGCTGGCCCACCCCCGCAGCCGTCTCACCTTTGGCTGGACAACTCCTCCATTGCAAGAGCTGGCCGAGCACGTGCAGGACCCGTGCCTGAACCATGCCCTGGCCTCCATCGCCGCCCTGCGGTTTGAGGCGCGGAGCGCTCTTCTGCTCCGCATTCCTCCGGATCAGGCCGCCGGGTGGCTTGCCCTTCCGTTCCGTCTGCTGGCCTTTGAGCCCGCTGCCCAACAACGCTGGGGGCTGTGGAGGGTCAGCATCCAACCGCAGCAGGACGGGTCGTGCGCAGTGGTGGCCCACTCCAATGCCATCTTTGCCGCGGAGCACATCGGCATCTATGGATCGCAATCAGCCATGGCACGCCAATTGGGGCTCACCGCAACGGCGGAACAGGAACAGGCCGTGATTGACGCCCTGCAGGTCGCCCTCTCGGATGTGCTGCGCCCCTGGTTGCCCCCCCAGGCTTGTGAGCACAGCGAACAGCAATTGATGCGATGGGGCGCGGCCTTCCCCCTTCAGCCCGCCCTCCCCCAGGACCTCTGCTGGAACGACCGGCTTCAGCTTGGTTTTTGCGGAGACTTCCTGGCAGGACCAGGCTTTGGCCGGGTGGAGGGAGCCATGCAGAGCGCGGAAGCACTGACCACCAGGTTGGCTCCCTGAGCGCGCAAGCCCTCACACCACAAGCACGGGCGGTCCAGCCGCAGGGCCTTGGTCGGCGGGCTGGTCGTCAGCCGTCCCTTGCGGTGAGGGGATCTGGGCCGCCATTTTCTCCAGCCAGTCCATGAGCTCTTCCACCTGCTTGTCCGCCGGAAGCGCGCCCAGACCCCGGGCCACGATCCTTGCGGTTCCGCCGGAGCTGGCCTGGTAGACCAGCCGGCCGTGGAGGTGGGTGGGAAGGCCCTGGCGCAGAAGGCGAAACGCAGGTTCCTCCATGGGTGTATCCAGAAGAATGTTGGGTTTTTCAGGTTTGATCCTGGAAACCCCACACCGCTTGGCCAGCAGTTTGAGTTCCAGGAGCCTGAGCAGGCTTTGGACAGGGCCGGGGATGGGGCCGAAACGGTCGGTCCAACCCGCCGCGAGCTCAAGCAAGGCCCCTTTGCTCTCGCACTGGGCTGCCGCCCGATAGGCCGCCACCTTTTCATCATTGTCACTGATCCACTCCGCAGGAATGAAGGCGGTCAGCTGCAGATCCACCTGGGTGTCATCCACGCTGGGAATGTCCTGACCCTGCAGTTCCGCCAGGCATTCCTGGAGCATGTCCATGTACAGATCGAAACCCACGGTTTCCATCTGCCCGCTCTGCTCCACCCCCAGCAGATTGCCCACACCGCGGATTTCCATATCGCGCATGGCCAGCTGATAGCCGGATCCGAGCTGGGCAAACTCCTGAATGGCACGAAGGCGTTGACGCGCACCATCACTGAGGGAAGCCTCTCCTGGAAAGAACAGCCAGGCATGGGCCTGGATACCACTGCGACCCACCCGACCACGGAGCTGGTAGAGCTGGGCCAGACCAAACTTCTGGGCATCCTCCACCAAAATGGTGTTCACCCTGGGAATATCCAATCCGCTCTCAATGATGGTGGTGCAGAGCATCACATCGGCTTCTCCGCTGTTGAAGGCCACCATGGCGCTCTCGAGCTCCCCCTCGGGCATCTGGCCATGGGCTGTGATCAAGCGCATGCCGGGCAACATCAACCGCAGGCGCTCCGCCCCCTCCTCGATGCCCTCCACCCTGGGCACCACATAGAACACCTGACCACCCCGATCGAGCTCCTGGCGGACCGCACTGCGCACCGCCTCCTCATCAAAGGCCGCCAGGTGGGTGCGGATGGGGCGGCGAAGGGGAGGGGGCGTGGTGATCAGGCTCATCTCCCGAACCCCGGACAGGCTCATGTACAACGTGCGGGGAATGGGGGTGGCACTCAGGGTGAGGACATCCACATCCTTGCGAAGGGCCTTGATTTTTTCCTTCTGTTGCACGCCGAAGCGCTGCTCCTCATCCACCACGAGCAAGCCAAGATCCTTGAAGGTGGTGCCCTTCCCGAGCAATTGATGGGTGCCCACCACCACGTCCACCTGACCAGAGGCCAGGCCCTCCTGGATGGCCTTGCGTTCGTTGGTGGTGCGAAAACGGTTGAGCAGGGCCACTTTCAGGGGGTAGGGGGCATAGCGTTCCGTGAGGGTGCGCCAATGCTGCTGGGCCAACACGGTGGTGGGGGCGAGCATGGCCACCTGCTTTCCTGCTGTGACGGCCTTGAAAATGGCCCGGATGGCCACCTCGGTCTTGCCGAAGCCCACATCCCCGCACACCAGCCGATCCATGGGCTGGGGTCGCTCCATGTCGCGCTTGACATCAGCAATGGCCTTGAGCTGATCGGGGGTGGGGTCGTAGGGGAAGGAATCCTCCAACTCCCCTTGCCAGGGGCCATCGGGGGGGAAAGCGAATCCCTGGATCTGATGGCGCTCCGCATACAGCTTCACCAGATCCATCGCCACCTTCCGGATCGCTTTGGCCGCGCGTTCCTTGGTGCGCTGCCACGCCGTGCCCCCCATCCGGTTCAGTTCGGGAACGGCGTCACCCGTCGCCCGATAACGCCCCAGGCTCCCCAGTTGGTCGGCCGCCACCCGGAGCAGGCCATCGGCATACTGCACCACCAGGTAATCGCGCGCCTCTCCGGCGATCGCCAGCTTCTCGAGCTTGAGAAAACGACCGACGCCATGGTTCCGGTGAACCACGTAATCCCCTGGAACCATTCGGTTGGGATCGACCGTGCGACTGGCGGCCCGCCGCCGTCGGCGCACAAATCCGGTGGCCGCCAGGCTGTGCTGGCCAAAGAATTCCCGATCGGTCAGCAACACCTGCTTCCAGGCCGGCAGCTGAACGCCCTCGAGCTCGGCGGTGCCGCGGCATTTCAAGGCAACGGGAGTGTTCTGGGCCAGCAATCGATCGATGGCCGGTCCATCGCCTGGATTGGGAACGAAGCGGCTGATGCAATCGTGTTCTTCCAGGAGGGCAACCGCCCGGGTGGGCTGGGCCGAGAGCAACCACACCTGCTGCTGATCCTTGAGAAAGCCCCGCACGGATTCAGCCAGCCTGCCGAACGCATTGGGATGGGCCGGAACAGGACGAGCCGCCAGATCAAAACTATTGGCGGCCCCATCACGCTGGAGAAGTTCAGCGAGATCCACTCCGAGGAAGGCCTCCACCTCGGCCAGGGCCTCGCTGGGGGGTCGGTGCAGTCCGGAGGGGAGGAGCGGCGAAGCGTCGCTGGCAGACGTCTTCAGCTCCGCCCAGACCTCCTGTTGATGCTCGGCTGCGTGATCCCACCACTGTTGGCCATGGGCCAGACATTGGCGACGCTCATCCACCGCGATGAGCGTGCTGGGGGCCAGATAATCCAGCAGGGTGGCGGGATGGTCCCACACCACACCAAGGAGGCGTCGCAAACCTTCCGGCGTGCCGCCTTCGACAAGGCTGGCGAAGCCCTCCCCACCCAGCAGACCCTCCAGACCGGGGAGGGCGCGCTCGCGAAGCGCATCTGCCACCAGAGTGCTGAAGCTGGTGGGCGTCAGCAAAACCTGCTCAATGGCATCCAGTGACCGTTGGGTGGCCGGGTCGAATTCGCGGAGTTTTTCGAGTTCATCCCCAAAGAATTCGAGGCGCACCGGGAGTTCGGCGCTGACGGGAAACACATCCACGATGTCTCCGCGACGGCTCCAGGTGCCCTCCTGTTCAATCGCGGACACCCGCTCATAGCCGAGATGGGTGAGGCTGAGGGCCAAGTGCTCCAGACCGACCGTTTCCCCCCGTCGCAGCATGCAGCAACGGGCGGCCAGCACCTCCCGAGGCGGAAGGTGGGGCTGAAGGGCCCGTTCCGTGGCCACGACCGCCAGGGGAGACCCCTGCAGAAGCTCACTGAGCACCTGCATCTGTCCCCAGATGATTTCCGTGGTGGGATCGAAGGGTTCGTAGGGCGACCCTTCACTGGTGGGATAGAGCTGGCTGTTCCAGCCCATGATGTCCAACAAGGCCGCCCATCGGCCCGCCTCTTCCAGGGTGGGAACGATCACCAGGAGAGGGGCCTCTGCCCGACGGGCCAGGGCACTCGTCACGAGGGAGCGGGCCCCCCGCCCGCCGCCCCTGAGCAGCAGCCGGTCGGTACGGCGGGCCCGCTCGAGAACCTCTGCCGTGAGGGGCGCCTCCTTGAGTTGTCGCACCAGGGCTGAGAGGGGCATGGAGCGGGTCACCAGGGTGGGATGATCTTCGCAAGTCTTCCCCAGCCCGCGGCCCTGGCCAAACTCAGAATGTGTGGTAAATTTTAAGTGATTATATTTAAGCGTGGATCTTTACAAGTGTCCTGCATGCGACTGTTTGCCAGTTCGCTATAGATCAAAGGGAAACAGAAAACCGATTTGCATGCGTTGCAATCGGGAGCTTATTCGGGTTTCCAAGCTGAAAAAGGGTTACCTGCTGGCTGTCGGTTTAGCTGGTGCAGGCATGGCTCTGATCACGCTTCCCGACCTCTTGAATCAATACGGCAACGAACTTGCAGGCAGCAGGATTGTCATCAGCGAAAACGGAAGCAGTCCTAGCGTGGCTTCAAAGACAAGATTGGCCTCCACTTACACCACCAATGATCTGTTAAGCAAGCTCGAAAAAGCTGATCAGCAGTGGAGACCGCAGGAGGAAATTCTGGCGGATGGTTCCACCCGTTATCTCTACAAACGCCGGGAAGGCGAGCCCGATCTCTCTGTCGCAGAGCTCCAGCGCTTGGTGGAATCACCACCCACCTTTGTTCAGGAGCGGCAGGAGATCAGAGAACTTCTCCAAGCCCTCAAAAATGCGGGCGTGAGGGTTCTCATTGAACCAACCCTTAAGCAAGGGGCTGCCGCCGAGTGGGACCACAGTGCGACCAGCTTGAGAGTGCAACCCAAAATCATCGACAAGGGTTCGGTTGACTTCCTCAAGGTGCTCAGCCATGAAGCGATCCATGTGGCCCAGAGCTGCAAGGCTGGCTCTCTACAAGCGAAACCGGAGGCTTTGGGGATCAACATCACCAGTCAAACCAGCATCCAGGCAAAACTCAACGATCCGGTTTACGCAAACGCCTCCCAATGGGAACAACTTCTTGAAAAGGAAGCTTATACGGCTCAAGATTATCCATCGATCGCCGCATATCACCTCAACAAGCATTGCCTCTCTTCTTGACCCTTGAACTTGCCTAATGGTTGATGTGGCGGATCAGATCCACACATTTACAGGAATAGCCCCATTCGTTGTCGTACCAAGCGACAAGCTTCATGAAGGTATCCGTGAGGGCTATGCCAGCACCAGCATCAAAGATTGACGTGCACGTTTGGCCAAGGAAATCCGTGGAAACCACTTCGTCCTCCGTATAGCCAAGGATCCCCGCCAACTCGCCCTGGGACGCAGCCTTCATCGCTGCTTTCACCTCCTCATAGGTGGCTCCACGCTCCAGATTCACCGTCAGGTCGACGACGGACACGTTGGGTGTGGGAACTCGGAAGGCCATCCCGGTGAGCTTGCCGTTCAAGGCCGGGATCACTCGGCCCACGGCCTTCGCCGCTCCCGTACTGGAGGGGATGATGTTCTGGGAAGCGCCCCGACCACCGCGCCAATCCTTGACCGATGGACCATCCACGGTTTTCTGGGTGGCGGTGGTGGCATGGACGGTTGTCATCAAGCCACTGGCGATACCAAATGTTTCATGAATCACCTTGGCCATGGGGGCCAGGCAGTTGGTGGTGCAGGACGCATTGGACACGATGTCCTGGCCGGCATAGGTCTGGTGGTTCACCCCCATGACAAACATGGGGGTGTCATCCTTTGAGGGGGCCGAGAGAACAACCTTTTTGGCCCCAGAAGCCAGATGCTTGCGCGCCAGAGCGTCGGTCAGGAAAAAACCGGTTGACTCGAGAACGGTATGCACACCAGCTTGATCCCATCGCAGATTTTCGGGATCACGTTCAGCTGTGATGCGAATTTTACGACCATTGACAATCAGAGAACCATCCTGAACATCCACATCTCCTTTGAAACGTCCATGGGTGGAATCGTAACGGAGCATATAAGCAATATAGTCAACATCAATCAGGTCATTGATAGCCACTACGTCCACATCGTTGGATTCAACGGCACGACGAAACACCAATCTTCCGATGCGGCCAAAGCCGTTGATGCCGATTGGAATGGCCATGATGCCTTCTGCCCATGCGTCTGGGATTGATTTTACGCAAGGGGCTGGCCGGCAACGGGTTCCATGGGGGGCAGAAGCTCCCCTTCCAGCAACAGGTTGAAAGCCAACAGCTGCTCATCACTCAGATGCTGCCGGCTGGAAGCCGCAAAGTGCTGCTCCAATACCTTGCGGGCCTGGTCCGTCGACCATCCCAGGCGCTGAAGCAGCCCATCACACTGGGAGAGGAGATCAGTGCGTTTCATCGGCAAGGGGGCACTGGAGGGTTGGGCGCCGGGGCTGAGAGCCTCCAGTGCTCTGCGAAACAGCAGCAGATCGCCGTAGTGGGTGAGCCTGCTGCGGTTGGGATGACCAAAAAGGCGCTGGAGAAACACCCGTTCCTCTTCCTTCCCCCACCCCAGCTGCCGGACGAGACGATCCAGCTGGGCAAGATCCGCACTCCAATCCTCCGGATCTTCCGCTGTCGCGACAGGTTCCTCAGGGGGGAGGGGAGGGGAAGGGGACGGGGACGGCTGGGGAATTGCAGGTGTGGAAGAGGCGGGCGGCGCGGCCTCAGGCCTGGACTCGTTCGGAGCCACCACGGGTCTGGGGATGGCCGTCTGCTGCAGAAGCTGCAGCAGACGGCCCCGAGCCCGCTCTTCGGCTTCTTCCGCACCGGAGGCTTCCCCAAGGGCTGAGGCCACAGGCCGATCTCCCTCGTAGGCCTCAGCGAGGACCACGCGCTGGTTCCCATCCGCATGGACCAGGCGAACCCGAACATCCATGGGGTTGTCTTGGCTCTGGGATTCCTTATTTAAGATGCTGGGATGGTCGGAGTCGGGGCAATCACCCATGCAGGTGGAACTCCGCTTGGCCGGCTCCCATCGTCTTCTTGGCCGGGTTGAGATTCCCGAGTCGCAACCCATTCCCCAGCCGGGAGTGTGGCTGGATTGGGGGTTCGGCTCCTGCCTGGTGTTGTTGCGCCGCCACCGCTACACGTTCCGAAACGGCCGTTATCAGCTGTCCTCCATCGCCCTGGACGTCAAACAACAGGCGCAGCCGCTGGATTCACTGTGGTGGAAGGGCCAGTGGGTGATCGGCAATCCCCAGTGTGCGTTCAATGCCCACAGCCCGCTCCTGCGTTGCGCCGTGCTGCCCGAGGGGCCCTGCAACACCTGCAGCCATTTCAAGGGCAGGCCCCATTAGGGGCAAGCGCAGTGATCACCTGAGCATGTCTACTCAATTCAATTAAATTGTTGACGTTGCTACCACAATCGTTCGACCCGATCCGTTTGCGTGGTTGGAAGCAGCCGATTTGCCTTCATGACCCCCAACGCCATGACCGCTCCCGTTCCACCCGGATCAGCTCTGCGTCCGGCAGACTCCCCCCCCGCCGGTACCCTTGATGCGCCAAGTGCGTTTGCGGCCATCGCCCTGGCCGCCGTCTCCTGGGATGGGGTCTTGAGCATGGCGGGGTCCCGGGCCCTGCGCCACGCCCTTGATTACCGCCATCCTTTCTGCGACTACGGGGATGCGGGCATGGTTCAACTGATGGACCGCCTGCTGCGCGACATGCGCCGGAAGGGGGCTCAGCATCTGATGGTGGAGTCGGCGGAAGCGCTCAATCCCCGCCAGAGAGCAACGGCCTATGCGGTGGCTGCCGAGATCATGCGGTCCGATGGTCCCCTGGCCGACGACGAAAGAAACATCCTCAGCAACCTGGCCAGCACGCTGGAGCTCTCGGAGGACGACACCCAAAAGGTGCTCGCCGTGATGGATGTGTTGCACGCGGACGTGGTGGGCGGCTGAGCCAGAACAGGTGGGGTTGAAGGCGGCATGGTGCGCGATGATCGGGGAACGCAACGATCCGACCCATGGCCCCTGGCAACCCCAGCGTTTTTTTCGACATCAGCATCGGCGGCAAGCCAGCAGGCCGACTGACGTTTGAGCTGTTTGCCGACGTGGTTCCCACCACCGCTGAGAATTTCCGTGCGTTGTGCACAGGGGAAAAGGGAACGGGCCGGAGCGGAAAACTGCTGTCCTACAAAGGCTCATCCTTCCATCGCATCATCCCGGATTTCATGTGCCAGGGGGGTGATTTCACCGCTGGGAATGGCACGGGTGGCGAGTCGATCTATGGTCTGAAATTTGAAGACGAAAACTTCAAGCTCAAACATGATCAACCAGGGTTGTTAAGCATGGCCAATGCGGGCCCGAACACCAACGGGTCGCAGTTCTTCATCACCACCACTGTCACCCCCTGGTTGGACGGCAAACATGTGGTGTTCGGTGCGGTGCGGGAGGGGATGGAGGTGCTGCAGGCCATGGAAGCCTGCGGCACCAACAGCGGTAGGCCGTCCGCTGCGGTGACCATTAGCGATTGCGGAGAGCTCTGAAGCAGCGGCGAAACGAATTACGGGCTGTTCGCGGCAGGGCAGCGTTTCAGCGGTTGATCGTTGTGGCCGTTGCGGGGGTGGCCTGAAGCCGGCGGCGCAGGCGGTCGGAGAGATCCTCCCCCACGAGGGTAAGGACCGCATACACAACGATCAGGGCAAGGAGTTGGTCCCAGGCAAACGCCGTGAGACTTTCCAGAAGCAGCGTTCCCAGGCCCGTGGCCCCCACCAGTCCCACCACCACGGTTTCGCGCAGCATCACATCCGCCCTGTAGGCCCCATAGGCCAGATAAGACCGTGCGACGGCGCTGTACGTGCCATAAAGCAGCCCCAGGCGGGAGCCCGTTCCCATCCGCTCCAGTGCCTCCCTGGGCCCTGATGGGGCCTCCTCCACACTTTCCAGCAAGAGCCGACCCAGGATGCCGAGGTTGTGGAAGCCCAGGGCCAGGGCAGCCGTCAGCAGGCCCGGTTGCAACACGAACAACAGCAGCAGGGCCGAGAGGGGGGGAGGCCACAGCCGGCCGAAAGCCCAACCCAAGCGCAGCAGCCAGCGAGCGGCGGGCCATGGCGCCACCAGCAGCAGAAAGAGGGGGGCCAGGCCGATGGCCAGCGCAGCGGCAATAATGGTGAGCAGAAGGGTGTTGGCCACCAGGCTGAGCCAGGGCAGGGCCAGCACCCGCGACCAGTCAGCACCGCCAAGGGGAGGCAGGGGCTGAACCCGAAGGAGATCGCTCCCGTGCACACCCAGCTGGACCGCCAGAACCCAACACAGGGGACCAAGAACAATCAGGCCGACAAGCAGTTCCTGGCCAGCCGACTCCAGACGGCGGCCCCTGTTGGTAGGCACGGGCTGGGACAACCGCAGGCGCCTGGGGGCCAACCAGCGGCGCCGCAGGGCTGCCAGCCCGCCCTCCAGCAGAACCATGGCCAGGAAGAGCAACCAGAGGCCGGTCCATAACTCCCGAAACTCCAGCGACTGAAGTGTGAGGCGCAGCTCGGTGCCCAATCCCCCCAACCCAAAAACCCCCAGCAGGGTGGCGCTCCGCAGCGCACATTCCAGGCGATAGCCCCCGTAGCTCATCAGACCTGGCAGCAGGGCCGGACCGAGGGCCGTGAGCAAAGCCGCAGGGGCCGGGACCCCCTCGCAGCGCAGGGCTTCCAATCGGGTGGTCGGCAAGCCATCCAGCAGATCCGCCACCACCCGGGCCACCAGGGCGCTGTAGGGAATGGCGATGGCCGCCACCGCCACCACCGGTCGTAATCCCAACAGCTGGAGCAGCAATAACCCCCACAGCAACTCATGGATGGAACGGGGCAGGGCCAGCAGGCGGCGACATCCATTGGCCGGCCAGCTCAAACCGGTGGCGGTGCTCCAAAGGGTGCGGGAACTGGCCAACCCCAACAGGATCCCCCCCAGCAAACTGACCGCCCAGCCGAGAAGCGCCATGGCCAGCGTGACGGCCAGCCCGGAGAGGGCCGCTTGGAGGACGGTCGCGTCGAGGGACGGATGGAATGCCGCCAGAACGAAACGGCCGATCAGGTCGAAGCCCCCACCATGCACCAGTCCCGGCAGCAGAACACCGATGGGCAGGAGCACCAGGGAGGGGACCAGAATGGTCAGGGGAAGCGCCGGGCTCCATCCCCTGCCGAAGGTTGGGCGGCCTGTGGACGATTCAGCCATGGCTGAGGTTGGAGCCGGCATAGAGCTCCCGCAGCTGGGCTGGCTCCAGGGACGGCCCAGGCAGATCAAAGCTCAGCCGACCCTGACGCAGCCCGATCACCCGGTCAAACCCCTGTAGCAGATCGGGGCGGTGCAGGCTGAACAGCAGGGCACGGGGGGCGCGGGCCAGATCCAGGATCAGGGCCAGAACATCCCGGGCCCGACGGGGATCCAGACTGGCCAGGGGCTCATCCAATAGCCAGAGCTGGGCATCCTGCCGAAGCAGCCGGGCGATCGCCACCCGCTGGCGCTGCCCACCGGAAAGGGCCGCCACGGGAGCGGGCAGGAGATCGGGTTCCAGATCCACCTTGGCCAGCACCTCCCGGTTGGCCTGAGTGTCGAGGGGAACCAGAAGATTGAGCCAGGCGCGATGCCATGGCCAATGGGCCAGCCGGGCGCTGTTGAGGTTTTGCTGAACGGTGAGCTCCTCGATCAGCCGCAGGTCCTGCCAGAGGGTGCCGATGCCCGCTTGCTGCCGCCGCCGCAGACGGCGGGATCGGGAGGGGGGATGGCCCATCCAGAGCACACGGCCCGCCTGGGGCGCGAGCAACCCATTGGCGACGGACAGCAGGGTGCTTTTGCCTGCACCGCTCGCACCGAGCAGGGCCACCCGCTCTCCGGGCTGGAGCTGGAGGCTCACCCCCTCCAAGCGCGGACCTTCCCGACCGGGCACGGTGACGTTCTCCAGCGTGAGCAGGGGCTCCATGGAACGGGCCTAACGGATCAGACCCACCTGGCGGCCGACCGCTTCAATGCGCTCGTAGTCCTGGGGGCGGGCCGTGGTGAATTGCTGGGCCCCGAAGAGCTCGAGCACCGTCTTCTGATCCGGATCGTTCTGACGCCAGGCCAGGATCGACCGCTGCAGGCGAGAGGTGAACCCTGGGCCAAAGCGCCGATCCAGATCGGGCTGGGCGAGCCAGTGGTAGTCGGGATAGCCCGGGGTTTTCCAGAGCACGAACACCTTTTTGCGGTTGGCCTTGCCACTGCGCAGGTTGGACTTCCAGACCTGCTCATTCACCGCCCCCACCTGGTAGGCACCGCTTTGCACCAGGGCGATCGTGGCATCGTGGCTACCGCTGAAGCCGGGTGCACCCCCGGCAAAGTCGCGAGGCTGGATGCCCGCCTGGGCGAGAAACCATTGAGGCATCAGCCGACCGGAGGTGGAGCTTTCGGAGCCAAAGGTGAAACGTTTGCCTTTGAGGGCCACCAGACCCTTCTGGGGGACAAAGGGTTGCAGACCGCTGCTGGGATTGGCGATGAACACGCTGTGGAACGAGGCATCGATGTCCCTTTGGGCGATCGCCTTGGCTCCGGGTTTCTGCAGCCGGGCCTGCACCCCCGTCAGTCCCCCGAACCAGACCAGATCCAGATCCCCCGTGCGGAAGGCCCCCACGGCAGCGGCGTAATCCACCATCGGCACATAGCGCACCGGCACCCCCAGTTGCTTGGAGAGCACCTTGGCCACCAGGGGGTAGAGCCGGTTGAGCTTTTCAGGGTTCTGATCCGGAATCGCACTCAGCCGCAGGGTGGAGGAACCGGATGGGGGGGCCGCCGAGGCACCCGCCAACGGGGATCCGGGAGGCAGCACTCCCGCGAGCAGGGGCGCCAGGCCTGCCGCCAGGATCAGTCCCAGAAGCTTCCGACGTTGCATGAACCCATCCTTTGCTCGGAACGACTGTAGGAAACCGGGCAGCGCGGGCTACATTCCTGTTCAAAAGGTCCCAATCCCAGGCCGATGGCAGAGAAGGGCATGGAGACTGCAGTTGGAACTGAGACGGTAGAGATTGATCAGTTTGTTGACCGCCCGGGAGCGATCATTGATGTGCGCTCTCCCGCTGAGTTTCAACAAGGGCACATCCCGGGAGCGATCAATCTCCCCCTCTTCAGCAATGCTGAACGAGCAGAAGTTGGCACTATCTATAAACAAGATGGACGCCAGAGCGCCATCCGGAGGGGGCTGGCTTTGGTGGGTCCGCGCCTGGGGGCCATGGCCGAAGCCCTGCTCTCCGCCCAATCGGACCAGCCCCACCACACCCTGAGACTGCACTGCTGGCGCGGTGGAATGCGCTCCGCCAGTGTGGCCTGGTTGGCCTCCACCCTGGATCTGCCGGCGGTGCTGCTGAACGGCGGTTACAAGGCCTACCGGCGCTGGGTGCTGGAGGTGTTGGCCCAACCCTGGCCCATTCACCTCCTGGGGGGACGCACGGGGGTGGGGAAAACGGAGCTGCTCCAGGCCTTGATCGCCCGGGGCGTGGCCGTGGTGGATCTGGAAGGGTTGGCCCACCACCGGGGGAGCAGCTTCGGCGGACTCGGTCAGCCCGCCCAACCCAGCAGCGAACACTTTGAGAATCGCCTGGCCAACGCTCTCCACCGGCAGCGCAGGGCCCGGGAGATCTGGCTGGAAGCTGAGAGTGCCCAGGTGGGCCGGTGCCGGATCCCCAACGCGCTCTGGCAACAGATGAAGGCCGCCCCCCTTCTGGAGGTGCGCCGCCCCCTGGCCTATCGGCTCCACCATCTGGTGGGCCTCTACGGCCACCAGAGCCGGGACGCCCTGGTGGAGGCCACCGAGCGCATCAGCAAACGCCTGGGGCCGCAACGCACGGCCGTGGCGGTGGAGGCGATCCGCCTGGGGGACATGGAGCTGGCCTGCCGCCAGATGCTCGATTACTACGACCGCTGCTACGACAGGGACACCGCCGCCCATCGGGCCACGGCGGTGGATCTGGGCGAGCGTTCAGCGGATGAGGGCGCGGAGCACCTCCTGAACACCGGATGGGTGGCCTCCGCCACCCTCAGGAGCGAGCCCACACCCGACCGATGACCGAGGCCTGCAGAAATCCCGCCGCACGGAGGGCGTGAAGGGCCTCCCCCGCCCGCTCCTCCGGCAGGGCGGCCAGCAGGGGACCGCAGGTCTGGGGATCGATCAGAAGGGCCTCCAGGATGGAGGTGGACACTCCCGGACCCTGGAGCCGCACGGGACCTCCAAGCAGCTGCAGGGCCTCGCCATTGGCGGGGGCCAGAGTGCTGGCATGCCCCTCCGCCAGGAGGGAGAGCGCTCCGGCCATCACGGGGATCGCGCGTCCGTCAAGCTCCACCACCACGGGCGGACACCCCACCGCGGCACCATCCCCTGGGGACCAGGCCAGCATCTCCCCCAGATGGCCCAGAAGCCCGAACCCCGTGATGTCCGTACAGGCGTGGCAGCCATGGGCCTCCAACAGCTCCACCAGGGGGGCCTGACTCTGCTGCATCACAGCCAGGGCCCCATCCATCCACGCCGGTAGCCCCGCTCCAGCCATGGCGGCCGCAAACACCACCCCACTGCCGATGGGGCGGCAGAGCAAAAGAGCGTCACCCGGATGCAGGGGGCCCTTGGCCCAGTGACGCCCGTCCGGCGCCAGGCCATTCACCGTGAGGGTCAGGGCCAGACCGGCCCCGTCCCGCCCCTCCAGGGTGTGCCCCCCGATGAGGCCGGCCCCAAGGGGATCCAGCACGGAGCGCACCCCCGCCAGGGTTTGCAGCAGGAGCTCTTCCTGCACCGACTCGGCCGCCACAGGCAGGGTGACAACGGCCTGCACACTCTCCACCCGGGCGCCGCTGGCCCAGAGGTCGCTGCAGGCATGAAGGGTTGTCAGGCGTCCATTGAGCCAGGGATCGGCCACCAGGGCAGGGAACCCATCCACGCTCTGGAGCCACCGCTGTCCGGAGGGCAACTCCAGCACGAGGGGCGCATCGTCCGGGGAGGGAGCAACGGCTGCCCCCTCCAGGCTGCCGAGGCGGGCGAGGGCGGCCTGGAGGGGACGGGCAGGGAGTTTGGCCGCACAGCCCCGGCAGGCCATCGGCCTGCCGGCCACCGTTCCGCCCTGGGAGCCCATGGGCTGGAGCGCCGAAAAACCCTCCAGAAAGCGCTGATCGAGATGCTGCTTCCAGCGCCACAACCAGGCGGACGGACCCAGCGCCAGGGGCCCCCAGAGGGCCAGGGCCCGGGGGGGGCCACAGACGCCCCCATCCCCCAGCAGCTGCAGGGCCCAGCGCTGGGGCTGCCAGCGCACCAGGGGGCGGTTCTCCAGGCTTCGGTGGAGGTTGGCCGCCAGCACGGGCGCCGCCCGCACGGCCCAAACCCCAGAGGGTGGCCGGGGATGGGCGGCCACGAGGCCGCAATCACCGCTGGCGAAGACCCCAGGATGGTGGAGCACCTGCAAGGTGGGGTCCGTCAGAACCCTGCCGCTGGTGGGCTCCACGGGCAGGCCCGCCTCGGCCAGCCAGGGGGGAGCCTGGCTGCCCGTGCAGGAGAGATCGGCCACACGCCCCTCTCCCACGGCCCGCTGGAGAGGAATGGCGGCCTCCGCCAGGAGCCGTTCTGCCAGCCGATGGGCGGCGGGCGAGCCGAGATGGAGGCCTGCGGATCGCAACAGGAGCTGGGGACGCATGCCCCGCGCCCGCAGCGCCAGGGCCACCTCCACCGCCGAAGCCCCACCGCCACGCACCAGGGGCTCCGGGGGCATGGGGCCTTCCAGCCAGGCCAAGAAGGCATCGAGGGGTTTCACCGCCCTTTCCCCAGGGGATGCGCGCGTGATGGAGCCCACATCCAGGCTGAGACGATCAAAACCCAAGGGGGGCCGTCCCTCGAGGTGGAGCGCTTGGCTGGCGGGATCGAGCCCCAGGATCTCCCCCTGCACAAAGGCCACCTCCGCCAGGGTGCAGAGCCGGCGGAGATCAAGGCGGCAGGCTTCGGGCGGGATCAGACCCGCCACCACGCTCGGCACCGATCCGGAATAACAGAGGGTGCTGTGCCGGCTCACCAGGGTGATCCGGGTGGCCGGGGGGCGCCGGTGGGGATGCATGCACCAGCGGCGCAGCACCAGGGCATGGGTGTGACCCCCACCCGCCAGCACAAGGTGATGACGCCAGGGGCTCAACTCCAAGCCGTTGTTCTGCGAAGGGCGTGCATTCAATATGGATCGATCCCAGCACCCCGCCTTGGAATCCCCGTCCTTCCTGGCCAAAGCCGTGGCCCGTCTGGATCATTGGCGGCGCCATCTCACCGTGCCCCAGTTCACGGTGGTGACAGGATTGCTGGTGATCACGGTGGGCACGGTGATCCTGGCCTCCCCGGCCTGCTCCTCTGATTCCGTGGGGCTGTGGGAGGCCCTCTTCACGGTCACATCCGCCATCACGGTGACCGGCCTTTCGATCATTGATGTGGGGAAGGAACTCACCCTGCTGGGCCAGATGGTGCTGGCGGCCCTGATCGTTGTCGGTGGCCTGGGGTTGATGGCGATCACCACGTTCCTGCAGGGTTTCGTGCAGGGCCGCTCAGGCCTCCGTCACCGACTGGATCGGGGGCGGGCCCTCGATGAATTCGGCGTGGGGGGCATCGGCCCCACGTTCAATTCGATTCTGCTCACCGCGGCACTGATCATGGGATTGGGCACGGTGATCCTCTACAGCTTTGGCTTCACCGACATCCAGAACCCGGCAGCCCGGCTCTGGGCATCGCTGTTTCACTGCATCAGCGCTTACAACAATGCGGGGTTCGGCCTCTTCACCGACAACCTGGTGGGGTATCGCTCCCAGCCCGTGGTGAATGGGGTGATCGGCAGCCTGATTGTGATCGGCGGCATCGGTTGGCGGGTGACCAACGATCTCTGGACCAAACGGTTCCGCCTCCACCGCCTCCACAACCTCAGCCTCCACACCCGCCTGGTGCTCAGAAGCACCGCACTGCTGATCATCCTTGGCGCCATCGGCCTGCTGTTCACGGAGCAGTTCGCGCCGGATGGGGTCATCAGCACCCTGTCGGTCTGGGACAAGCTCCAGGTGACCCTGTTTCAATCCATCACCACCCGCACGGCAGGGTTCAACACGGTCCCTCTGTCGCTGGAGACCCTCTCGGATGCAGGCTTGCTGCTGATGATTGGCCTGATGTTCATCGGGGCCAGCCCCGGCGGCACCGGAGGCGGCATCAAGACCACCACCTTCGCCCTGCTGCTGGGGGCCACCCGCTCCACGCTGGACAACCGCAAGGAAGTGGTGATCCGCAAACGGCTCATTGCGCCGGAGCTGATCCTCAAGGCCGTCGGGGTGGCCGTGGCCTCCGGCCTGTTCGTGGTGGGGATGACCCTGCTGCTGGGTCTGGGCCCCACCGCCGGTGGGGAGGAGACCGTGGCTGGGAGCTTCAGCTTTCTGGAGAAGTTGTTCACCTGCATGTCGGCTTTCTGCACCGTCGGCCTGGATGTGGGTGTCACCAGCCAGCTCAACCGCTGGGGCCAGCTGGTGCTGATCGTGGGGATGTTCGTGGGACGCCTGGGCATCCTGCTGCTGCTTTCGGCCCTCTACGGACGGAGCAGCGCCAAGCGTGTGGGCTATCCGGAAGAGGAGGTGTATCTCTGAGGCTCACGGCAGGCCCTGGGCGTCCAGAAACTGCTCAGCCTGCCGGGTGTAGGTGCTGCGGAGGCCGTCCTCCATCCGGTCTACCTGGCGCACCATCATGGCCATCCGCGGATGGCCGCGGAACCGATCCGCATGGCGGCTGTGGAAGGCCCAGTACAGAGCCTGAAAGGGGCAGGCCTCTGGACCGGTTTTCACCTTTGGGTTGTATCGGCAGTGGGCACAGTGGTCCCCCATGCGATCGAGATAGGTGGGGCCGGCCGAATAAGGCTTGGTGGCGAACCAGCCCCCATCGGCATAGAGCACCATGCCAAGCACATTCGGCACCATCACCCAGTCGTAGGCATCGCTGTACATCTCCAGATACCAGCGCAACACCTCCTGGGGGGCGTAGCCGCCGAGCAGGAAGTAGTTGCCCAGCACCATCAGGCGCTGGATGTGGTGGTTGTAACCCAACCGGATGGCATCCCCGATGGCCCGGGAGAGGCAGCGCATGTCCGTCTCCCCCGAATAGGCCCAGCGGGGCAGGGGGCGATGGGCGTCGAGGGCGTTGACAGCCAGATAGTCGGGCATGTGGCGCCAGTACATCCCGTGGATGAATTCCCGCCAACCGACGATCTGGCGGATGAATCCCTCCACCGAGGCCAGGGGAGCCCGGCCCTCCGCCCAGGCGGCCTCCGCCGCCTGCACGCACTCCATGGGGGTGAGCAGGCCGATGTTGAGCAGGGGGGAGAGCACCGAATGGAACAGCACCGGCTCCTGATCCACCATCAGGTCTTCCCAGGGGCCAAAACCCGCCAGCCGCTCCGCCACAAACCGCTCCAGCCAGGCCAGGGCTCCAGCCCGGGTCACAGGGAGCCACAGATCGGCCGCCCGACCCGGATGGTCCGGGAACAGGCGCGACACCTGTTCAGCCACCACCCGCACCACCGGATCGGGTTCGGGCTCAGAAACCCTCGGCACCACCGGCCTGGCCTTGCGGAACTGGGCCCGGGTCTGACGGTTGTCGGCATCGGTATTCCACACGCCACCCACCGGCTGACCATCGGAGGCCATCAACACCCCCAGCTCCTTGCGCATTCGTCGGTAGTGCTGCTCCATCACCACGCTGCGCCGCCCCTTCGCCCAGGCGAGAAAGTTCGGCCTGGACAGCAGAAACTGTGGGCTTGGATGGGCGTGAATCGGCACCCTCAGCTCTGCGGCCAGGGCGGGCAGGGCAGCCTGGGTATGGAAATCGTTGGGCTCCAGCAGATGGATGGCCTTCACCCCATGGAGCCCAACCCAGGCCGCCAGCACAGCGGCACTGTCGGAGGCGTCAGCGACGGATGTGCCCCGATCGGCAGGAGCAGCCGGGAGGGGATCCTCGAGGCGGTGATAGAGCACCCGATGGCCGGCGCGCTCCAGGGCCGCCCCGTGGTGGCGCATGGCGGCAAAGAGCAAAGTGAGCTTCTGCTGGTGATAACGGAGCCGGCGTGCCCGAGGCGCCGATTCGATCAGGGCGACCACCCGCGAGGGGTCGGGCGCAGGCAGCAACGGGTGCTCAGGAAGCAACTGGTCTCCAAGGATCCAGATCAGCTCCATGGCTCCCGCTCAAAAGGTCTGGGGAGATCCTCGCCGGGCCCTGGTCCCCGATCAGCCACAGGAGACAATCGACCCATCCCCTCTCCACGCCCCTTGGCTGCACCCGCCTCCCCGTGGCCTGCCCCCCTGCAACCCGGTGGCTCCGCTGTGGTGATGGGTGTGCTCAACCTCACCCCCGATTCCTTCAGCGACGGCGGCCGGCTCGCCACCGAGGAGGCAGCCCTGGCCCAGGCCACCCGTCTGCTGCGTCAGGGAGCCACTGTGCTGGATCTGGGGGCGCAGAGCACCCGGCCCGGAGCCGAGGTGGTGGGCCCTGCCCAGGAATGGCAACGGCTGTTGCCCGCCCTGCGGGCCATCCGGGCGGCCCATCCCACCGCCCTGCTCTCCATCGACACCTTTCATGCCGCCGTGGCCGAAGCGGCCCTGGGGGAGGGGGCGGATTGGATCAACGACGTGCGGGGCGCCAACACCACCGCCGCTGGAATGGAGGGCAGCCTGCGGGATCCAGGCATGCTGCCGTTGATCGCGGCTGCCGGCTGCCCCTACGTGGTGATGCACAGCCGGGGCGACAGTGGCTCGATGGATCGGTTGGCCACCTACACCGACGTGGTGGCCCAGGTGCGCGCTGAGCTCCAGGCCGCCACCGATCAGGCCCTGGCCGCCGGAGTGCGCCCCGGCCAGATTCTCTGGGATCCGGGCCTGGGCTTTGCCAAAACCACCCCCCAGAATCTCGAGCTGATCCGCTGCCTGGGTGAGCTGGCCGCCGCGGGATATCCCCTTCTGGTCGGCCCCTCCCGCAAGCGCTTCATCGGTGCCGTGCTCGATGAGCCCCGCCCCCGGGCCAGGCTCTGGGGGACGGCAGCTGTCTGCGCTCTGGCGGTGGAGCGGGGCGCAGCGGTGCTGCGGGTCCATGATGTGGGCCCAATCGTCCAGGTGGTGCGGATGGTGGAGGCGCTCGCCGGCTGATGCGGCTCCTGCACACCTCCGACTGGCACCTGGGCCGCTCCTTCCATGGGACCTCCCTGTTGGAGGAGCAGGCCCAGGCGATGGCCCGCATCGTGGAGCTGGCCAGGGAGGGGGAGGTGGATGCGGTGCTCATCGCCGGCGACATCTACGACCGGGCCATCCCTCCCGCCGAAGCGGTGCAGCTGTTCAACGACACCCTGGCCCAACTGCGGCTCAGCGGTGCGGCGGTGATCGCCATCGCCGGCAACCACGATTCCCATGTGCGGGTGTCGGTCTACGACCCCCTGCTCTCGGCCCTGGGGGTGTCGATCCGGGGGGATGTGCGCCGTGCCCAGGAGCCCGTGCTGGTGGAGGCCCGGCGGGGGGGGCCTCCGGTGGCGATCTATCCCCTGCCCTACTTGGATCCGGCGGTGGATGGCCCGGTTCTCTGCACGGAAGCAGAAGGGCCTCCCCCAAGCCGTCTGCGCCATGAGGACATCACAAGGCTGGCCCTGGAGCGCCTGCGAAACGACCTGCGGCGCCGGGCCGGCCATCGCTCCGTGGTGGTGGCCCACACTTTCGTGGCCGGTGGTGAACCGTGCGAATCGGAGCGGGAGCTGACTGTGGGGAACGTGGATCAGGTGAGCGTGGGGGCTTTCGCGGGGTTTGATCTGGTGGCCCTCGGCCATCTGCACCGCTGCCAGGACCTCGATGGTGCGCGCCTGGCCTATTGCGGCTCTCCCCTACCCTATTCCTTCTCGGAGCAGCACCAGCAGAAGGTGGTGCGGCTGATCGAGCTCAACGCGGCAGGGATGCCGGCGGTGGAGCGGGTGCCCCTGCACGTGGGCCGCCCCCTGGCCACGGTGGAGGGCACGATCGACCAGCTTCTGCAGGATCCATCCCTGGAGGGGGCCACCGGAGCCCGGGTGCGGGTGATCCTCACGGACGAGGAGCTGCCCCTGCAGGCCAAGCCCCGACTGCAACGGCGCTTTCCGTTCATCGCCGAACTGCGCCATCGCCCCCCCCAGGTGGAACGGGCCTCCCTCAGCGTCCGCCACCAGCAGGTGCAACAGGCGGCATCGCCCTGGGATCTGGCCTCGGCCTTTTTTGCCGATCAGCAGGGACGGCCCGCCAGCCCGGCGGAAGCCCTGTTGTTGCAGGAGGCCCTGACGGCCGCCAGCCAGGCCGAAGAGCGATGAGACCCCACCATCTGCACCTGGAGGCCTTTGGGCCCTATGCCGAACCGTTGACTCTGAGCTTCGATGTCCTCAGCCAGGAGGGGTTGTTCCTGATCCACGGCAGCACGGGTGCCGGAAAAACCTTCCTTCTCGATGCCCTCTGCTTTGCCCTGTATGGGGAGGTGTCGGGCGATCGCAATCTGAAGGGGTTGAAGTCGGATCATGCGCCCGCTGGCGCCGTGCCGCGGGTGTGCCTGGAGTTCTCCTCCGGGGGCCGCCGCTACAGCGTGGAGCGCAGCCCCGCCCACAGCGCCCCCAAAAGCCGGGGGGAGGGAACAACGGATAAGCCAGCGACGGCGGTGCTGTTTCGCCTGGAGGGGGATGGGCGGGAGGCGATCGTCAGCCGCACGACGGAGGTGACACGGGAGGTGGAGGGGTTGGTGGGCCTCAGCGCCGACCAGTTTCGCCAGGTGATCCTTCTGCCCCAGGGCAAGTTCGCTGAGGTGCTGCGGGCCCGCGCTGAGGAGCGGGAAGCTCTGTTGAAAACCCTGTTCAACACGGAGGTGTTTGAGCGGGCTGGCCAGCGGTTGGAGGAGAAGGCCCGGGCGGCGCGGATCGAGGTGGCGGAGAGCAACCGGGCCCTGGAGGTGCTGCGCCAGCAGGCCTCCCAGGAGTGGGGCCCCTATCGGGAGGAGGGGGAATCGGCGGAGGTTCCCCCGGATCAGGCCGCCCTTGATCGTCTGGAGCAACGCATCCAGGCCATCGTTAGGGCCTCTGCCGCTGCTCTCCAGCTGGCCAGTGCCACCCTGGAGGATGCCCAGCGGGCCAAGGAGGCCAGGGCCCTGCTGCTGGATCGCTGGACCCGCCGCGCGACGGCATCTGCGCGCCTGAGCGAGCTGGAAAGCAAGGCGGACGTGGTGGAGGAGTTTCGCCAGCGGCTGAAGCGGGCCGAGCGGGCGGAGGCCCTGCGACCCAGCCTGGAAGCCCAGCAGGAGGCTGAGGGGGCCCTGGCAACGCTGGAGCTGCAGCTCCAGAACCAGCTGAACGAAGCCAACCGGGCGCGGGATGGGGCCCTTGGATTGCCGATGGAGGTGGTGCTGCTCGATCTGCTGCGGATCCCCAGCCTGGACGACCTCAGCGGAGCCTCCAACGCACTGGCCGGACGGCGGGCGGAGGTGGGAGCCCTGGTGAAGCAGGCCCAGGAGGCCTCCCACGCCCGGGCCCAGGCCAAGGAGGCTGCGGACCGACTCCAGCGCCTCAGCGCCGAGCTGGCCCACATCCAGGCCGCCATGGGAGCCAGGCAGCGTGAGCAGCAGGCCGCCATGGCGGCCGTCACCCTGGCCCGCAGCGCCCGCGACCAGCTGGATGGCTTGCAGCGGGCCGCCGAAACCGCCCAACGGCAGGCGGAAGCCGCAGCAGCGATCCGCTCTGCCGTGGAGCAGGAGCAGGAGGCCATCGCCCTGCAGAACCGGGCAGAGGCCAAGCACCAGGAGTCGCAGGCTGCCCTGCAGGCCCTGAGACACCAGCAGCTCGATGGCATGGCAGCCCAATTGGCCCAGGGCCTGGTGGCGAGCAGCCCCTGCCCGGTGTGTGGATCCACCCTGCATCCCTCCCCGGCCCAAGGGGAGGGACCGCCCGTTGGGGAGGGGCAGATCGCGGAAGCCGAGAGGATGGTGCATGCCGCGGTTCAACAGGCTCAGAAGCTGGCGGCGGCATTGGCCAGCGCCCAGGCAGCGCTGAAGGGTCTGATGGAGAAAGCGGGCGCTGCTGCGGAAGCGCCCGAGGCGGCCCTGGCGGCCGCCAGAGAGGCAGGCACCGTGCTGGCGGAGGCCTCCACCCTGGCCCAGAAGCTGGAGGACCTGGAGCGCACAGTGGCGGGCCACGACCAGGCGCTGACCCAGGCGCAGGAGCGAATCGGGGAAGCCAAAACCCAGATCGCCCTGCTTCAACAGGCCACAGAAGAGGCTGGGGCGCGGGCCAAACGGCTGGAGGCCGGCGTTCGCCAGGCCCTCGGTGAGGGGGTGGATCCCCAGAGCGTGTTGGAGGCATTCGCGCCGTTGGAGCGGTCCCTCAAGCAGCTGGCCACCAGCCAACTGGCCCACAGCCAGGCCACCAGCCGTCTGGCGGAGGCGCACATCCGCCTCATCCGTGAACTGGCAGCCTCCACATTCGCCACGGCGGATGAGGTGGTAGGCGCCCTGGAGGGAGCCGATGCCAGCCGCCGGCAGCGATGGGCCGAACGGATCACGGTCTACGAGCGGGAGGTGATCGAACTGCGTGGGGTGCTGGCGTCAACAGAGCTGGCGATGCTGCCCGAGGAGGCCCCCGATCTGCCCGCCGCAGAAGCGGCACTGGCAGCGGCAGATGGGGCAAGGGTGAAGGCGGTGGAGCGCCTGGGGGAAGCCCGCAGCACCCAGGAGGACATCAGCCGCCTGGCCAAGGAGCACAGGACGCTTGAGGCGCTGAGGAGCAGGCAGCAGCAGCATGCCCAGCTGGTGACCGCTGTGGCGGAGCGCTGCCAGGGGAAGGCGGTCCCCTACATCTCCCTGCAGCGTTGGGTGCTCTCGGCCTATCTGGAGGAGATCTGCCGTTTTGCCAACCAGCGCCTGGAGGTGATGACCTCTGGCCGCTACCTGCTCAGGCTGAGTGATGAAGGCGGGCGGGGCGGCCGGCAAGCGGGACTGGGCCTGCGGGTGCTCGATGCCTTCACCGGTGAGGAGCGGGAGGTGAACAGCCTCTCGGGGGGGGAGACGTTTCAGGCATCCCTGGCCCTGGCTCTGGCAGTGGCCGACACGGTGGAGGCACGATCCGGGGGGCTGCACCTGGAGGCCCTGTTCATTGATGAGGGGTTTGGAACCCTCGACCCCGATAACCTGCAACTGGCGATGGACGAGCTCGACCGGCTGCGGGAGGGGGGTCGGATGATCGGCATCATCAGCCACGTCGGAGCACTGAAGGAGCGCATCCGGGCGGGCATTGAGGTGAGCACGGGTGACCGGGGATCGATCGCTCGGGTGGTGCGAACGGGCCTGGATTGACCATGGCCTCAGACGAACAGTCTGGAGGGATCCATGGCGCCAAGGGGTGGCAGCGTACCCGTAAAGCCACTGAGGTGGATCAACAGATCCTCCGTGATCGAACGCCCTGGTGTGGCGTTGTTGATCAACAGGTAGGTGCCAGCGATCGCAGACTGAGTGGCCTGGACGAGCACCGCACTGTTGGCCCCAAGCGCCTGCCGGCCTGCGCGTGCACCGTCGGCGTCGGCGAACACGGCACTGGTGAGGGCAGAGAGAGAGGACGCGCTGGTGTTATTGGACGCACGCGTCAGGCTGACAGGAGCCGCCAGGCCCCCCCCGATCGTGGACAGGAGGTCGATTCTGTCGGCCCCGAACGCAAAGTCGGTGATCCGATCCGGGGTGTTCAGCGGCGACTCGGAGAAGCGGAAGCCAAAGACATCGAATCCTGCGCCACCTGTGAGCGTGTCGACATTCGCTCGACCATCGATGAACTCGGCCAGGGCAGTGCCTTGGAGGGTATTGGGATTGGCGTTGCCAATCCGATCGTCATTCAGGATCGTGCCAGCGGCGAAGGTTCCGCGAAGGGTGGCTCCCGTGGGAGCAGAGAGCCTGACGCTGAAGGTTTCGTTGGCTTCCTGGCTGATGTCCCCCTTGAGGGACAGGGTGAGGGTACGGCTGGCCTGGTTGGGAGAAAACGTGAGAAGACCAGAGGTTGGGCCATTGAAATCGCTGGCGTTTGCCGGGCTGACCCCTGTGCCCACCACAGCCCATTGCACGGAACTGGGTCCAGCGAGAGAGCCGCTGCGCTGAACGGTGAAGGTGAATGGGGTGGCGCCTGTGCGACCCTCCGCTTTCGTCGGAGAGGGAGCGGTGATGGACAGGGTTGGCGGCAAGACGACCGACCAGCCCAGATCGCGCAGCAGACCGGTGGTGATCGGGCCAAGGGAATGGACCGCTTCGCCGTAAGTAAAGTAGGGTGTATTCAATGCATTTGCAGTTCCCCTAGGGAAAGTATTCTCATCCAGGTGGGATATGCTCGACCCGCCCTGCCAGACCAAGGGCGCAAAGAGCTTTGGCCTGGTCCCATTGAAACCAGCAACAGCACCAGCCCCATCAAAATAAAGATTATTACTGGTTAATTGAGATCCAAGAGCAACTGAATGATTGGCAAAGATATTTGTATTAGCAAGATTCTGCCCGGCACCATTCTCAACAAAACGGTCGTAAATCATGGGGTAGCTCGTGCCAAGCCCCCAGGAACCGATCCCGTTGCTGATACTCATGGAGCCAATCGTGCCGAGGCCATGCAGTAATTCATGAAGCACAATGGAAACCAGGTCAATCTGATTGTTTCCAGGCTTGGCGTCCGTACCAAGGTACCAACGGAATGCACTGCTCAGATTCACCTCAATATCAAACCCGTTCGGAATCAGATCTTTGCCAACCAAACGATTGGCCAGGGCGACTGGGTACCAGGTGTTGGGCCGACCCGCTGCAAAATCTCTGACAACCCAAGCTGGGCTCGAGCTGGCGATAACACCTGGGCTCAATGGCTTCCAGGTTGCACTGACTCGGATGGGTACGGAGGACCGGATCAGTGATTCATAAAGATCAACCGCATAGTCAAAGGCTGATTGAACTGCAGGAGGAAAGCCGTTATACGCAACCTGAATCGTCGATAGCTTTGCAGGGCTGGGAATCAGCCTGGGGCCATCCTTGCTCTCGATAGGCTTGGCAGGTGTGAGGGTCTGGAGGGAAGCCTGAGGGCGACCAAACAACGTGAGGGATCGCGTCAGAACAGGACCCGGCAAACGGGTTGGGGCCATAAAGACAGTCACACGCCTGGGAGCGCCGGAACCCTGAGGGATCCATGACGGGAGCCCATCAATCTGGAGATCATCGTTCATAAGTTCAGCCTCTCAGAAGAATCCCTGGAGGCAACGTTCGGACATCCGTCCAAAGACGTTGAAGAACGTTCTTGCAAATTCTGTGATCAAAGCTGCGTGCCAGGAAATAGTGTGGTGGTGAGCACGCAGCATGACAAATTGGTCAACGTGTCGCCGCCAAGTCCCCATCAAGGCTCTGAGGGCGAATCACCGGCGATGATCCAGCTGTTGCTGGAGGCGGAAACCCTCCACCAGTGCGGTTGCTGGTGCCTGGACCACACCAATGGAACCGTGCTCTGGTCGCCTCAGGCCCAGGCCCTCTTGGGCCTGGACAACAGGGAGACGCCCAGCGTGGAACAGCTGCTGGCCGCTGTGGCGCCAGATGAACGGGATGTCTTGGCCGCCACCTTGCGCCAGTCGTGGCTGAGTGGCGTGCCGTTTCGCCTGGAGCACGCTGTACAGCTGGCAGATGGAAGTCAACGTCTTGTGCTCCACCAAGGGACGACCCTTTGTGACAAGAACGGACAGCCGGAGCGGACGGTTGCCACGTTGCAAGATGTGGGCAAACAGGATGGATTACGACAGCAACTGGATCACGCCATTCATCGTGATCCAGTCACTGGCTTGGCGAACAAGAATGGGGTTTTGCGTTATCTAAGACAACGCCTCAGGCAGGTTTCCTACAATACACAGATCGCGTTGATCAGCCTCGACCTCGACGGCTTCCAAAACATCAATGAACGCTATGGTGTCGAAACAGGCAACCATATCTTGCGCTGGGTTGCTGACTGGCTAGTAACGCAGTTGCAACCCTCTGACTGGTTGGCCCGTCTCGACGCCGACAACTTCCTTTACATCCGAAGTGATCATCTCACCAGCCTGGCGGATGCATTGGCCCTGGCCAAACATCTGCAGAACAGCCTGCGCGATGCCATGCCCACCTTGGATCCACCCATTCCACTGCGGCTCAGTGCCTGTGCGGGTGTGACCGTGGCGCCCGATCATGGTTCGGATGCCAATGACCTTCTGCAATGTGCGAACACGGCGCTTGTGGAAGCCAAAACGAAGGGGAAAAGCAGCCTTCGCGCTTACTCCACAGCGATCAGCCAGAGGATCCGCGAGCGGCTGGATCTGGAGCACAGGCTCTCACGGGCGATCGATCAGCAGGAACTCTTCTTGAACTATCAACCCCAATGGGATCGCCACGGTCGTTTGCTCGGAGCGGAAGCTCTGCTTCGATGGCGCACCCAGCGGGGGGAAACGATCTCACCCAGTCGTTTCATTCCCCTGGCTGAACAGTGCGGACTGATCGAGAGCATCGGCACATGGGTGCTGGAGCACGCCCTGACCCAATTGGCCGCATGGATGCACGCAGATCTGCAGTTACCACGTCTGGCGATCAATGTGTCAGCCAAGCAATTGGAAGCCAGGGCACCCAGTATTGATGAGGTGGTGCTGTCTGCCTGCGCCCATCGCGGCATTGCACCGGATCGGCTCGAGCTTGAGATCACGGAAACGGCCTTGCTGAGCCAACCGGAAACGGCATCCTGCAGGCTGCAAGCCCTCGCGGATGCAGGTGTTCGTCTAGCCATTGACGACTTTGGAACGGGATTTTCATCCTTGGCCATCCTGCAGCAACTCCCTCTGCACACCTTGAAGGTGGATCGCTCCTTCGTTGAAGGTGTTGGTGAACGGCAGGCCGACCAGAGCATCATCAAGGCCACCATTCTGATGGCCCATGAATTGGGACTCACCTGCCTGGCGGAAGGCGTTGAAACGCAGGCACAGATTCAACGGTTGCTCGAACTGGGTTGCGACAGCTTCCAGGGGTTCCTGCTCGGTGGCCCCCTGAGTGCTTCGGGAATGACGGAGTTGCTGCAGAAATCAGTGTCATGCTGGGCCCTAACGTCACTTCCTGAGGCATGACGTCCATACCCACCGATGGCGATCAGATCCCCTGGGACACACTCGATCAGGCCATCGATCGACGGGCTGCCACCCGTCATGCGGTGGGATCCGTCAGGCCCATCCAGCTGTACCTCTGGGATGACAGCGGAGCACAGCAGGATGGCTTGCCGGCAGACATCCTGGATCTGAGCCTGGGGGGGGCAGCCCTGCTGTTGCAGACCTGGTCCACCGCCCATGGAGCCGGCGCCAGCGTCGGTCTGGATGTCCGTAGCCATCCAGACTTTGAACAAGCCATGATTCAGGCGACGGTGCGATGGCTGGAGCCTGTGAGCACAGCCCTCCAGGCCTGCTGGCTGATTGGCATTCAATTCGATGAACCCTTGCCTCGGTTGCCGCACCTGCTGAGCTGCTAGGGGCTGGGATGAAGGGCGGGATCTGCAGCAACGGCAGCGATGGAGATTGCCGTTTCACCCAGCACCTTGGCGGCATACATAGCCGTGTCGGCGGCTTCTATTAATCCGTCAGCATCATGGGCATGGTCGGGCCAGCGCGCCACACCGATGCTGGCGCTGATGGAGATGTCCTTCGGTAGATCAGGTCCGGCAGGGAAGGGTTGTTCCAAGGCAGCCAACACTTTGCTGGCAACCGTTTGCAGGCTCTGAATGGATGACGACTCAGGGATGAGCAGAACAAATTCATCACCGCCCTGCCGACATAACGTGTCGCTTTCGCGACAGGTGCTGGCCAACCTTTGGGCCACAGCCTTCAGCAACGCGTCGCCGGTGCTGTGGCCATAGTGATCATTCACAGGTTTGAAATGGTTGAGATCGATGAACAACAACCCCACACCCCATCCCTGACGTTTCGCCATGGCAAGGCTGCGGTTCAGCTCGTCGATCAGCAGGGTGCGATTGGCCAACCCTGTGAGTTGGTCGTGCGTTGCCATGAAGCGCATCCGCTCCTCCTGCTGATAGCGCTCACTGACATCACGGAGCAATCCGACAAAACTGGTGGGTTGTTGCTGCTCATCCAGCACGGCCGTGATGGAGAACTCATGGCGAATGATCTGGCCATTGCGATGGCGATTCCAGATTTCACCACTCCAGTAGCCCTTGGAACGAATCTCTGACCAGATGTGCTCATAAAAACTGTTCTCATGCCTGCCGGAGCGAAACAGGTTGATGGCCATATGACCGCGCGCTTCGAGTTCGGAATATCCCGTGAGCTGACAAAAGGCCTGATTCACTTTCATGATGACCCCCTCGCCATCGGTGACCATGATGGCAACTGGGCTGCTGTCGAACACCGTGCCCGCCAGGGCCCGTTCCCTGGAGGCCTCCTGCTCGCGCAGCAGGGCCTGACGCACAGATTGGTGATTGCGAAGCAACTGCTGACTGAACACCGCACTCAAGAGACTGAGACTTGTGCCGAGCAAACCTTGCAGCAATACGGTTTGGCTCCATCCCTGGGCATGGAGAGTGCGGTGATCCAGTTGGATACCAATCACCCAGGTGCGATTGGCAATGCTCACCTCCGTCCAGGTGGGGTGGGTGAGTTTCGGGCTGTTGGCAAGATGGTGGTTGTCAAAAAGCAGGTTTTCAGATCTTTGACGGGTGCTGTCGTAGATCAGAACACCTGTGCCTTTGAGGGCTGGATCATCCACCGTGGCGAGGGCCCCCTGGATGAGATCCTCCATGCGCAAGGGGGAATAGGCCCAGCCTTTGAGATACTGAATGCGCTCCTGGACGGAGTTGAAATCTCCAGTGGGCGTTCGATAGATCGCTTGGTAAAGCAAGGCTCCGACCTGAGGGCGGACGGAGTTTTCCTGCAACAACCGCACCGGACCACTGAGGGCCGGTTCTCCTGTTGTAGCCGCCAATTGCATGGCATCGCGTCGGGTTGTCTGGGAATACATATCGAATCCCAGTGCGCGCTGATTGCGCCAATCGTGCGGTTCCAGGTAGAGGATCGCCGTCGTGAGTGGGCGAGATCCGGAGGGTCTGATCGTGAAATTCGGTCGACCGGACGCTCTGACCTGCCGCTCAAAACCGGCGATATCGCCCTGAGGCACCTTGATGGCATAGCCCACACCCTGGATGCCATTGAGGGTCTGCCCCCCATGGTTGAGCGCCTGATAGAAGGCATGAAAATCCTCGTGGCTGACCTCCTTGATGGCATCAAACAGACCCACAACCGCATCCAGCACCGTCATGTTGGTCTGAAGGCGGGAGCGGACCGCGCTGCTGATGGTTTCCGCAAGATCCCGCTCTGTGCGCTCGTGCTCCAGTTGGGTGAATTGGCGCAGCTGGTGGCACCAGAGGGCCGTGAGCCCTAACCCTGCTGCGAGCACAAGCCAAGGGAGGATGGCCAGACGCAGGGCACGGGCTCGATTCATGGGCAGTGGCCCCTAGGGGGTGACGCCTTCGATGCGATCCTCAATCTCCTGGTAGATGTCCTGCAGCTGCTGAATGTTCTCGTCAGAGGTGTCCCAGTAGCCCCGACCATTCACCTCCAGCAGGGTGCCCACGATGCGGCGGAAGCTATGGGGATTGAGCTCCATCAGCCGCTTGCGCATCTCCGGGTCGTTGATGAAGGTGTCATTGGCCTCCTCATACACAAAATTGTCGACCTGGCCGCTGGTGGCGCTCCAACCGAGTGTGAAGTTGAGCCGCTTGGCCACCTCGCGCACACCCTCATAGCCCGAGTTGAGCATGCCCTCGTACCACTTGGGATTGAGCAGCTTGGTGCGGGAATCCAGGCGGATCGTTTCGCTCAGGGATCGCACCTGGGCGTTGGCTGTGGTGGTGTCGGCGATGTAGCTCGCCGGAGCCTTGCCATCGTCCCGCAGGTTGGCGATGAGCTTGGTGGGATCACTGTCGAAGTAATGGCTCACATCGGTGAGAGAGATCTCAGCGGAGTCGAGGTTCTGGAAGGTCACATCCGCGGTCTTCATCGCCGCCTCGAACACCTCCCTCTTCTGGTTCATCTCACCCGGATTGTCGGCATTGAAGGCAAAGGTCTTCCGTTTGAGATACATCTCCTGCAGCTCGCCCTCCTCTTCCCAGGTGCTGTTCTCCACCGCCAGGTTCACGTTGGAGCTGTAGCTGCCGCTGGCATTCGAGAACACCCGGGTGGCCGCATCACGCACGCTGATGCCCTGCTCAGCAGCCTGCTCCTGGGCATGCTTGCGCACGAAGTTCAGCTCGAGGGGCTCTTCGGCCTCAGCAGCCATCTTCACACCCTGGTCGATCAGGGCCATCTGGTTGATGAACAGATCGCGGAACACCCCGGAGCAGTTCACCACCACATCCACCCGGGGCCGGCCGAGTTCCTCGAGGGGGATGAGTTCCAGCTTATTCACCCGACCCAGGGAATCAGGCAGGGGACGCACACCGATGAACCAGAGGATCTGGGCCAGGGATTCGCCGTAGGTTTTGATGTTATCGGTGCCCCAGAGCACGCAGGCGATGGTTTCCGGCCAGGCCCCCTGCTCCGCCTTCTGGCGCTCCAGAAGACGATCCACCACCACCTTTGCCGCCGCGATCGCCGCCCGGGTGGGAATGGCCTGGGGATCGAGGGCATGGATGTTCTTCCCGCTCGGCAACACGCCCGGGTTGCGGATCGGATCACCGCCAGGCCCCGGCAACACGTATTCCCCATCCAGGGCCCGCAACAGGCTGGCCATTTCCTGGTCGGCGCAGATCTGCTCAAGGCAGAAGCGCTGATAGGCAAATTGTTTGTCGAGGTTCTCCTGATCGATCTGGCCAAAGCCTGCGGAGCGGCAGGCGGCCAGCCAGGGGCTGGGAAAACGGAGGCCGAAGCGCTCCAGCCAACTGAACAGCCAACCGAAGTTCTGCCGCAGGGTCACCCGACCATCGGCACCGGTGACCTGGCGCACCATGGCAGCCACCGCCTGGCGGGAGGTTTCCGTGATCTTGCGGTTGAGCTCCACATCAGCGAGCACGCCCGTATCGTTGCCGCGATAGACATCTTCAATGGTGCGGCCCAGGGCCTCGGCCAACAGCCCGGGTAGGGAGCGGATGCCCTCCTCCTCCCGTTCCAGAGCAGCGATATTCACCAGGGTGGCAATGGCTTCCTCCGCCGTGGGAGGCTTGCCGATGGTGTGGAGGCCACAGGGCAGAAGGCGGCTCTCGATCTCCATCAGCTGCCGATACACGGCACCCACCACTCCGTCGCGGGCATCCAGATCCAGCTCGGACGCATCTCTCTCCGGCAGGCTCACATCCTTGTCGAGGTTGCACTGGCGCGCGGTTTCCACAATCGCGTTCACGATCTGCACCCCCCGGCTGCTCTCCCGCAGCTGCTGGTAGCTGCCCACCAGCTCCCCCAGCTCCTTGAGTCCCTTGTAAAGGCCGGCGTTCTCGGCCGGGGGGGTGAGGTAGCTGATGGTTTCCGCGTAGCCACGGCGCTTGGCGATAGTGGCCTCGCTCGGGTTGTTGGCCGCGTAGTAATAAAGGTTGGGGAGGGCTCCGATGAGGGAGTCGGGGTAACAACTGTCGCTCATGCCCATCTGCTTGCCGGGCATGAACTCCAGGGAGCCATGGGTGCCGAAATGAAGCACCGCATCGGCGCCCCACACCTTCTCCAGATAGGTGTAGTAGGCGGCGAAACCATGGTGGGGGCTGGCGCTGCGGGAATAGAGCAGGCGCATGGGATCACCCTCGTAGCCGAAGGTGGGCTGCACCCCAACAAACACGTTGCCGAAGTGGCGGCCGTAGATCAGCAGGTGGGTACCGTCGCTGTTGAGGCTTCCGGGAGGCTTGCCCCAGTTCTCCTCCAGCCGCTGGGAGTAGGGGGTGAGGCGCTCATACTCCTCAACGGTCATGCGGTGGGCGATGGCCAGCTCGGGAGCGCCTTCCAGGGCTTCGGGATCCTTGAGCACCGCCTCCATCAGCTCCTTGCTGCTACGGGGAAGGACCCCCACGTCGTAGCCCTTGGCGCGCATCTCTTCGAGCACCCGATGGATGGAGCCGAACACGTCCAGGTAAGCCGCCGTGCCCACGTTGCCCTTGTCGGGCGGGAAACTGAACACGGTGATGGCGAGCTTCTTCTCCGGTCTGGGCTTGAGGCGCAGGGAAGCCCAGCGGATGGAGCGCTCGGCAATGGCCTCCACCCGGTCCTGGAGGGTGTGGGCCTTGCCGGTGGCATCATCCCGGCCGCTGAGCACGATGGGCTCAATGGCCCCATCCAGTTCAGGGATGGCGATCTGCAGGGCCACCTGCACCGGGTGCAGCCCCAGGTCGCTCTCCTCCCATTCCTGGGTGGTCTGGAACACCAGGGGGAGGGCCACCATGTAGGGCCGGTTCAGACGCTGCAGGGCCTCGATAGCCTTGGGATGGTCCTGGCGGGCGGGGCCGCCCACCAGGGCGAAACCGGTGAGGCTCACCACCCCGTCGACAAGGGGCACCTCAGGGTTGAGGGGATCGTAGAAAAATTGGTTGACGGGCTTGCTGAAATCCAGCCCACCACAAAACACGGGAATCACCGTGGCGCCCCGGTATTCCATCTCCTGAATCACGGCCACGTAGTGGGCCTCATCGCCCGTCACGATGTGGCTGCGCTGAAGCACCAGACCGATCACCGGACCCTTGCGGGCCTTCTCACTGAGATCAGGCCGACTGGCGCTCCAGTTGAGGTATTCCTTGAGGTCTTCAAACATCGCGGGGGCCAGGGGGTGCCAGATGCCCAGGTCCGGGAACACCACGGGATCGGCCACCTGCAGATCAGGCCGCCCTTCGCTGCTGCGGGGAAACACATATTTATCCGCCAGCATCAACAGGAAATTACGCAGATTGTCCGGCGTGCCGCCCAGCCAGTACTGGAAGCTGAGCATGAAGGAGCGGGCATCCTGGGCCTTCTCCACCGGCAGATACTTCAACACCGTCGGCAGGGTGTTGAGGAGCTTGAGCATGGCGTCCTGGAAACCCGCCGAGCCCCCCTTTTCCTTGCGCTTCTTCATGAAGCTGGCGATGGCGCTCTTGCTCTGCCCGAGCTGGGCCATGGAAAAGGTGCCCAGTTTGTTGAGCCGCATCACCTCCGGCATGGAGGGGAACACCACGGCGGCCTTGAGCCGATCCCGGTGGGGCGCCACGGCCTCCACCACCTTCTGGGCCAGATCCTCAATGAAGATCAGGGACGCGATGAACACATCAGCCTGGGCCACATCGGCGCAGAAGTCCGCGTAGTTCTGGGGGTCGCGCAGCTCCTCAATCAGATAGCCGGAGAGGTCGATCGCCAGGGCCGGGTTGCCTTCGTTGATGCTCTGGGCGGCGGTGGTGAGGGCGTTCTGATACTGGGGTTCCAGCACGACGTACACCGCCCGCATCAGGGGGCGGCCGTTCATGGACTCAGGGCTGACCCGACGGGTGGCGGAACGGACCTGGGTGAACATGCGCGGAGATGAGTTGAGCAATGTTAAGGAGCCTACGCAGGAGGGGCCATTCGTGTGTTCCCCAACGCAGAGGCGTTACAGAAGGTCTGGGTTCCGCCCCATAGGCTCGCCAGGTTGCATCGCCCCCATGACCTCCCCCACCGTTCCCCCAGCAGCCCCCATTCCCGTAGTGGTGGCAGGCGCGCTCGGGAAGATGGGAGCCGAGGTGGTGAGGGCTGTGCAGGCCGCCCCGGACTGCACCCTGGTGGGGGCGATCGACACCACCCCCGGGGCCGAGGGGAAGGATGTGGGGCTGGAGCTGGGACTGGGGGAGCTGGAGGTGGCCCTCACCGCCGATTTCGAGGGCACCCTCTGCCAGGCCAGCCAGGCGGTGCGGCAGAGCGGCCCGGGGGGAGGCGCCGTGCTCGTGGATTTCACCCACCCTTCGGTGGTGTTTGAGCACACCCGCGGGGCGATCGCCTATGGGGTGCATCCGGTGATCGGAACCACCGGCCTGAGCCCGGAGCAGCTGGCGGATCTGGCCTCCTTCGCCGAGAAGGCCTCCATGGGCGGTGCGGTGGTTCCCAATTTTTCCGTGGGCATGGTGCTCCTCCAGCAGGCTGCCGCCGCCGCTGCTCGCTTCTACGACTTTTGTGAACTCACCGAGCTCCACCACAACCGCAAGGCCGATGCCCCCAGCGGCACCTGTCTGAAAACGGCCGAACTGATCGAGGATCTGGGCAAGCGCTTCAACGCCCCCCAGGTGGAGGAGCACGAAACGCTCGAAGGGTGCCGGGGCGGCCAGCGGGAGAGTGGTCTGCGGCTGCACTCCGTGCGCCTGCCGGGGCTTGTGGCCCATCAGGAGGTGATGTTCGGCGCGGCGGGCGAGACCTACACCCTCCGCCACGACACCATCGACCGGGCGGCCTACATGCCCGGGGTGCTGCTCACCATCCGCCGGGTGCGGGCCCTGGAGGGGCTGATCTACGGCCTGGAGCGGCTGCTTTGAGCGAGCCCGGCAGACCGAGCAGAGGCCCCGTATTCTCTCGACAACGCCGGCGCCCCACGATCGCGACTCTCCATGCTGATCCCGGTCACCACCAGCGAACAGGCCCGGCTCATCCCGGCGGTGGCCACAGGCCCCCAATTCAATGCCTGCAGCGGCGATCCCACCAAGCTGCTTCAGAGGCTGTTGGTCTCCCTGATCGGCGGCGTCCTGCTCCTTCTCGTCAGCCAGACCCTGGCCTTCAACAGCCGCTTTTCGTCCCTCTGGCTGGTGGCGGGATTCATCACGATCCTCTACATCCTGTGGGGGCCAATCGTGGAAGCGGGCCGCCGCAATGCCACCCTGCGCCGGTATCCAGCGGCAGCGATCTTCGAGGGCCGGATCGCGAATCTCTTCACCCGCGAGGTGGTGGAGGAACGGCGGGAGCAAACCGACCGCAGCGGCCGGCTGGAGATGGTGGAGGATCGGCGCACCTGGCTCTGTCTGGAGCTGGAGGACGAGGAGGGCTACCTGGGCCAGCTGCGCTTTCCCATGGAGAAGAAACACCAGACCATTCGCGAGGGGATGGTGGTGCGCTGCCTGGTGCTGAGCGATCGCAAGGATTTCAGCCGGATCGGGGCCCTCAGCGATGGCTGGCTCCCCCAGCTGAAGCTCTGGGTGGGCGACTACCCCTATCTGCTGCGCCCTGCCTTTGAGGAGCTGTGCCTGATGCGACTGGGAGGGCGGTGAACCGCCCGCCTCCCGTCGCCAGACCTGCAACATTGCGTTACAATTCGCGCAATACATCGCAAAGGACTCCATGACCCAGTCTGCAGCTACCATCCGCGGCGCCCAAGTCACCACCGAAGACGGCGGCCGCCTCAACGCCTTCGCCACCGAGCCCCGCATGGAAGTGGTGAGCTCCGAAAACGGCTGGGGCTTCCACGAGCGGGCTGAAAAGCTCAATGGACGCATGGCCATGCTCGGCTTCATCGCCCTGCTCGCCACCGAATTCGCCCTGGGTGGCGAGGCTTTCACCCGCGGGCTGCTCGGCATCGGTTGATCATCCCGATCCTTCGGAGCCATCCACGGATCTCCGATCAGCCGCAGCACATTGTGCTGCGGCTTTTTTATTGTTCCCCTCTCCCCATTCCCGGTGACGCCTGTCCCCCGCCCTGTCCAGGCTCCCCGGTCCCGCCTCGCCCTGGTGCGAGGGGCCGGGCCTACCGGAGTCGTCGCCGCCCTTGCCCTGCACCATGCCGGCTGGAGCGTCACCCTTGTGGATCCCTCCAGCCGCTCCCAGCTGCTGGACCGTTCCAGGGCCTACGCCTTCACCCACTCCTCCCGGCACCTGCTTCAGCGCCTCGGCCTCTGGGAAGCGATCGCTCCCAACCTGCAGCCCTTTCATCACCTTGATCTTGAGGATCTGGCAGCGCGCCAGGGCAGCCTGTTTGGTTCAGCAGACCTCAGAGGGGCTCCAGATCCAAGCCAGGCCGTCGGCTGGATCGGGGATCACACCCGGCTGATGACCGTATTGCTTCAGCAGCTGGAAGACCGGCCAGGCCTCCAACTGTTGCTCGGCACCGCACCTGATGCCCCCCGGACTGCCGCAGTGGAACAGCAGGCGGATTGGATCATCGCCGCCGACGGAGCCCGCTCCCCCACCCGCGACCAGCTGGGTATCGGCGTGTGGCAGCACACCTACCAACAGCAGTGCCTCACGGTGCAGGTGAGGCTGCGTGGAGCCCCGGCCACCACGGCCTGGGAGCGGCTCAGGCCCGAAGGTCCCTTCGCCCTTCTGCCCATGGGCGGTGACCGGTTTCAGGTGGTCTGGAGCGCCCCCGTTTGGCGCTGTCGCCAGTTGGAACGGCTGTCACCAGCGGCCTTTCTCGATGCCCTGGCCCCCGTGCTGCCCCCCGGGGTGGATGTGGAACGGCTCGAGGAGCCCCAGCGTGCGTTCCCGGTCGGCCTGCTCCTGGCGCGCCACATGCATCGGCACCGCACCATCCTCGTGGGCGAAACGGCCCACCGCTGCCATCCGGTGGGCGGTCAGGGGCTCAACCTCTGCTGGCGCGACGTGGCCTGCCTGCACCGTCTGGCCCAAAAGGTTCAGGCAGGCCGTCTGGCTCCGGCCCAGCTCGGCTCCAGTTATGCGCGCCAGCGCTGGGCCGATGTGGGGCTCACCCTGCTGATCACCGACCTTCTGGTGCGCCTCTTCTCCAACCGCCATCCCTTGCTGGTGCCACTTCGCTCCCTCGCCCTCCGCCAGGTGGATCGGGTCCCCCTGCTGCGGCGCGTCGTGCTCTCGGCCATGAGCCTCGGACCTTGCCAGGTGCTCCGGCCGGCGCCAAGGTGACGCCATGGTGATCAGCAACTGCCGCCAGCCTCCCCCCTCCTCTGAGCTGATGGCGTTCCTCCGCCATCAGATCGGCCTCAGCGAAGGGGCCATGGAGTTGGGCCTGCGGCAGTCAGCCCTGGAGCAGGCCCCCCTTCCAGCCGTGCTCTGGCGCTATGGGCTGATCACGCTGGAGCAGCTCGATCGCGTGCTCGCCTGGCAGGACACCCACTGATCGCCCTCAATACACAATCAGGGATTCGGCTGGGACGTCTGCGGGGAGCTTGCTCCTGCCGTTGAGGGCACCCAGCTCCACCACGAAGCTGAACCCCGCCAGCCGACCTCCCGCCATCTGCACCAGTTGGCCGCAGGCGGCTGCCGTTCCGCCGGTGGCCAGCAGATCATCCACCACCAACACCTTCGGCTCGCCTTCAAAACCATCGGCATGGATTTCCAGCCGATCGGAGCCATATTCCAGGGTGTAATCAATGCCATGCACCTCCCCGGGCAGCTTTCCTGGCTTGCGAACGGGGGCGAAAGGAAGCCGCAAGGCCGTGGCCAGGGCCATTCCCACGATGAAGCCCCGCGACTCAATGCCCACGATCAGGTCGGGTTGGAGCCGCTCACACTGGAGCCCCAGAAGGCGGATGGTCTCCTGCCACCCCCTGGGATCCCGCATCAGGGGCGTGAGATCGCGGAACAGGATGCCTGGTTTGGGGAAATCCGGAATCTCCCGCACCCACTGGCGAAGGTCGAGAGAAGGATCAGAAGCATCCATGCAGCGACGGGAGGGTGACGAAAGGGGTCAGACGCTGGCATCATCGCAGCCATGGTCAACATTTCTGCCCCAGCGCTGGTCGAACCGGCTTCAGCTGCCCCAGCCGGCCCTGCGAAGGCCCAATGGCAAACCCTTCCCCGTCAGGGCCTGGAGCGACTGGACCTGCTCCTCCTCTGCGTGGAAGCTCTGGATCTCAACGGGGGAGAAACGCTGCTGTGGATGGGTCACCAGCTGGGTTTTGCGTCTCTCTTTCCCAACCGGGTGGCCCTGTGGAAGCTCCGCTCCCACAATCCCCTGCGGCGGGCCTGCCGGCGCGGCACCCCGGAAGGAGCGGAAACGGAAGCCCTGATCCAGATCCTTTGCGCCATGGCCGATCGGGTGTATCCGTTGGTGCGTGGTCTGCTCTCCAGCCGGGAACCTGCGGAGGTCAATCGCCAGCATTGGCAGCTCTTTGAAGAGCGGCTCCGGGAGTTGCTCAAGGAGCGGATGAACACGCGCCGCAGCAGCGTGCAGAGCCTGATGGACCCCCAGGCTGGGGCCGATCAACGCCGCAGCCTGATCCAGACCCTGGCCCTCGCCGCCGGCCCGGGGGGGGTGGATCGGCTGCGGGCCAGCCTGATGGACCCCAACCCCTAGGGCTTTCGGGCAGAGTGCATCGATCGCCAGTGCGGCTATGAAGCAGACGTTGACGTATCAGCCCCACAGCTACGGGGCCCATGCCTGCCGGTTGCGGGTGGAAGGCTTTCCTGATGTGTCCTCCGGACAGGGCGCTGAGGCCCTGGGAATCATCACCGGTTGGTCGCTCGACTGGGTGGGCCATCCCCAGCTCGAGGGGCGACGGGAACATCTTCAAGCCCTGATGACCACCGTCATCCCCTACGCCAGACACCTCCTGAGCGGCGTACCGAGGGCCATGGGTGCGGACGACACCCCCGTGAGCATTGGCCCCCTTCCCGATGGGGGGCACCAGATGCAGTTGCGCAGCAGCCAACCCGACACCCCTCCCCTTGAGGTGCAGCTGGATGATGCCGAGCTGGCGGACCTGGTGAGGGTGCTCGACCAGTGCCGTCTGGATCCCCGGATCCAGCTCCCCCTGCCGGTTCCGCCTTCCGTGCCCCTCCCGGCAAGGGAGCTGCGCGACCGCGTTCCCCTGCACCGCCGCCTCAGTGCGCCCATCGGTGGCCTGGCCGCCCTGGCCATGGCGGCGGGAGCCAGCACCCTGTTGCCCACGCCACGGCCCAGCGGCAGTCCCTCTCCGAGTTCGGAAACCAACCTCAAGTCTGCCGCGAGCGTGCCCTCAGCCCAGCTCCCACCGCCCAAAGGCATCCTCCCCCCTCCTGCCCAGCCTGCAGCCGCGGGAGCTGCCCCCTCCGCCAGCGCGATCCGCCCGGAAGAACGCGTCCAGCGGCTGCGTCGCTGGCTCAGCCCCCGCACACCCACCGTCGGGGCCGGGCCATCCCCGCAGACATGGAAGCTGGCCGTCAATCCCGGGGGAGAAGTGGTGGCGGCCACCCCGGTGGACGGGAGCAGCGCGGAGCAGCGCAGCTCCCTCGGCTTGCCCCCAGCGGACGTGACCAACAGTGCCGCGCCCGATGTCCTCCTCGTGCGCGGGGTGGTCACCCCCGGCGGTTACTGGGAGTTGGCGCCGTGGTACGGCTGGTAGGGTGCCTGTTCTCCAGGCCCAATCCACCATGGCAATGACCTGGCCCGAACTGAGACGCCGAGTGGCCCGCCTCGGATCGGCCCTGGATGTGGTGGTGCGCAGTGATCCGGAGGTCTGTGGCCTCAGTGGTGAACGCTTCCATCTCACCCTGCACCATGGGGGCCATGGCGACTGCACGGTCAACGACCTGTCCCTGATTGAGTGTCCGAACGAGCTCGTGCTGCTGGAATTTGAGCGCTGGATGCGGGGTGCTGGATACCCGCTGGATCTCTAACCCCCAACCCCTCCCGCTGCTCTCCCGGTCATGTCCCGCGGATCCATGAGCCCATCTCCCCCACCCAGGATTCGCCCGTTGCACCTGCCCACCCCGGGGGTTCCCCAGCCCGGTCAAACTTCTGCCCGCTCCAGGACACCACGACGGCGTCATCCCTCCAGATGGAAGCAACTGGGCATCGGCCTGTTGTGCGTCGCTGCTGGCACGCTGATCCTGGCGATGTTGACGGCCCTCGCTGAGCGGTTCAACACCCTGCTCCTGGTGAGCCAGGCGGTGGCCAACCTGATTCGTGGGCTCTCCCTCCTGGCGACGGGATTGCTGCAGATCCTGGCCTTACTGGTGGTGGCAGCCCTGGCGCTCTTTGCCCTCCTCCTTCTGGTGGGAGGTCTGGCCCGCCTGGTGCGGGCGATTGCAGGTGCCCTGGCTGTGAAGCCCTCCAAGACCATGGGCCTCAACCATGCAGCCGCTGCACCCACAACCCGGCCAGCTGCCAGGACGACCAGAGGAAAATAAGCAGGATCAACCATTGCAGCCAGGGCGGCCGCCGCGGGCCCTCAGGGGGAGGCACCATCGGAGCAGGGTCGGGGGTGGTGGGTCCCAGAGAACGTAGCGTTCGGGGAGATCTGCGGGGCGAGCTTCGGGATGGACCCCCTGATTGCCGCATTGCTCCAGCCCGGGGCCTATCCCCATCCAACGGGGACGATCACCTTGCGGGAGACGCACATCTCCTGGGTGCTGTTGACCGGCCCCTTTGCCTACAAAATCAAAAAGCCTGTCGCCCTGGGCTTTGTTGATTTCCATCGCCCGGAGCAGCGGCGCCATTTCTGCGAAGAGGAGCTGCGCCTCAACCGGCGGCTGGCGCCCGAGCTCTACCTCGATCTGGTGGAGATTCACGGGCCGGTGGAGCAGGCCAGTGTGCAGGGATCGGGCCCCGTGATTGAGGTGGCGGTGCGCATGCACCAGTTTGCGGAGGAGGGCCTGCTTTCGCGAGCCCTGGGCACATCCCGTGTCACGGGAGAGCAACTGGAGCGATTCGCCGAACGGCTGGCCCGCTTCCACGGGGAGGCGGCTGTGGCTGCGCCACTGGGCCCCTTTGGGACGCCCGAGGCTGTGAAGGCGCCGGCTGTTGCCAACCTGGAGGTGCTGGGGCGGATCCATCCGGACGCGTCCCCATTGGCCAGCTTGCAGGAGTGGACCCTGGCGGAGGGAGCCCGGCTGGAGAGCCGATTCGCCCAACGCCTCACCCATGGGCGGGTGCGTGAGGGGCATGGAGACCTGCACCTGGACAACCTGGTGGTGCATCAGGGAGAGGTGCTGGGATTTGACTGTCTGGACTTCAACCCCTCCCTGCGTTGGATCGACGTGCTCAGTGACGTGGCCTTCCTCGCCATGGATCTGCAGCAACGGGGGGAAACGGTGTTGGCCGGGCGGGTCCTGAACCGTTGGTTGATCACCTGCGGCGACTACGGAGCGCTCGATCTCTGGGCCTGGTATCTCACCTACCGGGCTCTGGTGCGGGCCAAGGTGCTCGCCTTGAGGATGGAACAACTCGGCGCTGACACCCTGCAGGAACGGCAACGGTTGGATGGGCAGCTCTGGAGCTACATCCAGCAGGCCCAAGGGAGCCTTGAGGATGGGGGACGGGGGGCCCTGATCCTCACCCATGGGGTGACGGGATGTGGCAAAAGTCACCTGGCCCAGCAGCTCTGCGAGCGCCAGGGGTGGTTGCATCTGCGTTCCGATGTGGAGCGACGGCGCCTGTTCGGGCTTTGGGGAACAGGGCTCCAACCACCCAGAGATGGGGATCGTTACAGCCCAGCCATCACCGCTGAGCTGTACGGCTCCCTGTTGCCCCAGGCCAGCGAGCAGGCTCTGAAGGCGGGCTTCACCGTCGTGGTGGATGCCACATTTCTCCAACGGAACCAGCGGGCAACCTTTCTTGATCTGGCGGCCCGGCTCAGGGTTCCCGCTGTGATCCTCGATTGCGGCGTGGCTCTGGAGGTGGTGGAAGCACAGATGGCCTCACGCGAACGGCTGGGGACGGATCCCTCTGAAGCCGACCGGGCGGTCTTGATGCATCAATGGGACACCCAGGATCCTCTGTTGCCAGAGGAAGGGGCACTGTCCGTGGGTGGAACAACCGTGGAATGGGTGGAGGAGCAACTCCGCCACCGGCTCCCCGCTGCCTTCAGAACCACTCCGCCACCGCCTCCGCGGCGGTGTTGACATGGGCTTCCGGCGTGGAGCGGCGGAACTCCAGCGTGATGCTCCGCTTCTGCTCCCCATCCGCCGCCACCGCCTCGATCGGATACACCTGCTGGCCATCCCGGAACGGCACCTGGATCCGGAAGGTCCCATC